>DASWGU010000098.1:0-9635 GCA_036393555.1 Gemmatimonadaceae bacterium | reverse complement strand
GTGGGGTTGGTGGCGTTGGTGGTGTTTTACGGATTGTTCTCGTTTCTGTCGATCCGCAGTCTGGTGAGTTGACGGAAGTGACAGCGATGGCGCGAGACTGGACGAGACTCGAGGTCGAAACGCTTGTCGCCGACTACCTCGCCATGCTCGGATCAGAGCTTCGGGGCGAGCGCTACAGCAAGACCGATCACCGTCGGGCGCTATCACCACTGCTGAGCCAACGAACAGACAGCTCCATCGAACGCAAGCATCAGAACGTCAGCGCCATTCTGATTGAGCTGGGGTACCCATCCATCGCTGGATACAAGCCTCTCTCGAACTATCAGTCCCTCCTCTTCGACGTGGTCGCAGATCGTGTGCCTGTCGATGCGTCGCTTGCCGCCTCGGTGCGCGCCTCCGTAGAGGCGCCAGCCCCGTTGGCGAACGTGGCTGACTTGCTCTCGCGCATGGAATCACCTCCAGAAGCGGCCGAGCGCCTGCGGTATTCACAGGCACGCGAGCGTGGCACCGCTGCGCGACCCGGTATCAACTGGTTGGAGCAGGAGGCGCGCAATCAGTCTTTGGGCCTCGCCGGCGAGGAGTTTGTGGTCCAGTTCGAGCGTA
The DNA here is from genome assembly GCA_036393555.1 of Gemmatimonadaceae bacterium. GTDB lineage: Bacteria > Gemmatimonadota > Gemmatimonadetes > Gemmatimonadales > Gemmatimonadaceae > JABWBJ01. The sequence continues at coordinate 9,032 of DASWGU010000098.1, read as the reverse complement.
CCAGGTTGCAGCGGTCAGGCAGGGAACGTCTGGCGGCTCGCGTTGAGCACGTCGCTGTGACGGTTGGTGACAGCGAGGGCTTTGACATCCGTTCCTTTGAGGTCAACGGCAGCGATCGTCTCATCGAGGTCAAGACGACGGCATACGGAAAGCAGATACCGTTCTTTCTGTCGAGACACGAGCTGGTCGTATCACGGCGCCAGGCGCATGCGTACAGCTTGTATCGACTCTTCCGTTTCCGGGACGATCCAAGGTTGTACCGACTCGCGGGAGCGCTCGATGAGACCTGCATCCTTGATCCCGTGCAGTTCTCTGCGCGCGTGCGCTGAGCGCGTCAGCAATGCCTCCAATGCAGTAACGGTGTTCGAACCGAAGTCCGACCGAGAATACGACCTCGGCAACAGATCGCTCGTGTCGTGCGTTTCGTTCATACCAGCGGACGAGGGAACCGTGAGTAGAATCGGCGCACTAACACGCCGGTACGGGTCTGACCGGGCGCTCGGCGTGCGCCATGACCGGGAAATGGGCATTGCCCTGCTGCCCGACGGCGAGCCCGCCAGTGTCTCCGGCCACTGCGCGCGCTACATCCGGTCGCAGGAACCGGACACTGCGATCTACGGCTTCTGGAGCAGGGACAACCCGTCCTGGGCCGGCGCGGCGCTGCAGGACGGCCACGACTTTGCAGTCGTCGACAGCCGGTACATTGTCGACCCCTGGGTGGTTGAGACGGAGGCTTTGTCGAAGCGCGCCGTCCTGGATTTGGAGAACCCAGCGCACGCCAAGGAGATCCGGCAGCTATACGGCAACCCGCTGAAATGGAGCCTGATGGCCGGGCCATCTGGTATGGCGGAGCGCGCCGGCAGCGCGCGGAACGATGTGCTTCGACCGCCAGGCGTCTCTACGGCTGCTAAGGTTCGGACCTCGGCCGAAAGGGCCCAGACGCAGGGAGGATTACCCGAGGTCCGCTGAACCGCAGTCACCCAGGTCTACTCAGCCAGCGCCACCCAGCGACCACCTCACCCCGGCATTCACCACGAACCCGTCCAGCGGCGCCCAGACATCATTCGTCCACCGGCCCCCCTTACCGATCCCGGGCCTGACCAGCCGGTCCCAGTCCGTTTGCCGCACATCGAGCAGGTTCTCCGCGTTCACGAACAGTCGCGCTGAGCCAAACGCGCGCTCGACCAGCGCACCGATGTACAGAAATGGCCTCGACAGCACCCGGTACGGGTCATCGTCCAGCTCCTGCCGCCCCGTGTAGTACAACTCCAGCCCGGCCCGCATCACGCCGTCGCTTTCATAGGAAGCGACCAGCCCCGCCTGGTTCCGCGGTGTGAGTGGTGACGCGCGACGCGCCCCAGTCTCAGGATCCGCTTCGGTCGACTGTACATGTGTGTACGTCAGTGTCACGCGAAACGGATCCGCATGCCAACGAGCCAGCAACTCGCCCCCCGCAGTCCGCGTGTCCAACGCCAGATTCACCAGCTCTACTCGCGGCACGGCGGTGAGCGCATCCCGCACGCCGATGGGATCGCCAATCATCGACGCGAACGCGGTCACGTTCACCTCCACGTCCCCAATCTGACCGCCCAGGTCCACCGACCCGCCGCGGGCTCGCTCGGCGCGCAACCCGGCCAGCGGGCGCATCGCGGAGAGCCCGACCACCTCGGTCTCCTCGGTGAATGGGGTGGGTGCGAAGAAGCCACTCCCCAGCGACGCCCGCACGGTCCAGGGGTTCACCAGCCTGTACAGCAATGACACTCGTGGGCTGGCGAACGCACCGTATTCGCTGTGCCAGTCGGCCCGCGCACTCGCGGTCAGCGACAGGCGCTCGGTCGCGTCGACGGTCACCTGGGTGAACACTCCGGGCGTCGTAAACGAAAAGTCGAAACCGCCGACGTCCTCCGCGCGATACGACTCACCGAGCAGCGCGGCCCCCAGGACCCAGGTCTGACGCGCTCGGGCAATCGAAACTGCCCCCTCGCCAAACCAGGTCTCGTGCCGGTCGCGCTCGAGAATCTCGCCAAACGTATGCCGGTGCCGCTGCGCGCTGTACGATCCGCGCAGGTTTACCAGCCCGCTCCCGCCGACCAGCCCGCGATACGCCCCCCGGCGTCGAAACGCCGCGTCCGCAATCGCTCGGGATATGGTGAGCCATTGGGGGCCAGGCCATCCGGCATCGTCCCGCCATTCCGGCTTTCGAACGTGGTCCCGGCAGTGAGCATGGCTGTACTCCCCTGTGCAGAAGACCAGAAGAGTCTCGGCCTGACGACCCCGCGGGCGTAGCCGGGAACGTCGGTCCATCCGTCCGCATCGCGGTCCTTCTGCGCCTGGGCGTGCGTCCCCGCCAGGAGCGTGTATGACCACCCAGGCTCACCAACCCCGCCCGGCGCGTCCCCGACGAAGAGCACTCCACCGGTCCCGGCCAGCGAGGTCTGGTTGAGCAGCAGGTCGCGGATCGGGCCCCCGGCCGGCCGCCGAGACAGCAGGTTCACAACGCCGCCCAGCGCGGTGCCGACGTACAACGCGGACGCGACGCCCTTGATGACCTCGACGCCCCCCAGGTCCATGGGTGGGATCTGGAGCAATCCGAGTCCCCCGGTCTGGCCGCCGTACAACGGCAATCCGTCCGACAGCACCTGGGTGTACCGGCCACGCAGCCCCCTGCACGCGCACGGTCGCCCCACCTAACGAAGGAGACGTGACCTGCACCCGCAACCCGCTCGTCTCGTTCAGCATCATGGTGATGTCTCCCGGCGTCATCAGCAGCTTCTCGACGACTTCTTCAGCGTCCAGGACCTCCACGCGCACCGGATCGTCCTCGATGCGCCGCTCGCTCCGCGTGGCGTTCACGACCACGCCGGTGAGGAACGTCTCCTGCTCGCGCAGCACGACGGTCACCGACGTGTCCATCCCGGTGCGCAGGACCAGATCGAGCGAGTCGGGCGCGTAGCCGAGGCGCGTGACGACGACGCGATGCGGACCCGGCGCCAGCAACAGTCGGACTTCGCCTCGCTCATCCGTGCGGGCTCGTATCGTATCAGCCCGGACGGCCGCCCCGGACAGCGGAATGGAGTCAGGTGCCCGTACACGCAGGAGGAGACTCACCGCGCCCTGAGCCGGTGTGGTTGAAGGCACCAGGCCGACAACGAGCGCGAACGACAACGTTCCCGCGGAGATCATCCGGGGAAAGTAGCGCGTCACGCGTCGTGTCGACCGGCTTCGTGCAGAGAGCCCCGTTTCGACTCGTTCAAACCGGCGAATGAAGGGTCCGAGTTCTGCCCGCTCCTCTAGCGAGCGTTCGGCGCGACCTGTTGGAGTGGGACTCTAATCGTCCAGGACGAACGACACTTTCAGGATCACCCGGTACTCAGTGATCTTTCCTTTGGCGACCAGCACCTTCTGGCTCTTCACCCACGCGCCGCTGACCTTCCGTAGCGTCTTGTCGGCGCGGCTGATCCCCACGCTGATCGCGTCATCAAAGCTCTTCTTCGATGATGCATGGATTTCGGTAATCTTCGCGACGGCCATGGTTCGCTCCGGTAAGGAAGTGGATGCTGCGACCAGCGGAATCGCCTTGCGCAATCGGGTACAGTTGCGGTATCCGCGGGCTGCGAGCCCCCTGATACCCCGCTCAGGTCCGAAGCAAGGGCCAATTGAGCTGCCTCGCAAGCTGAGCCAGCAGTCCAGCCACCAAGTCGGTGAATCACCGCGGCCAGCTACCGCATCAGCAGCCAGGTCAGTGCCGAGCCGAGCAGGCCACCAGCGGCCACTCCCCACGCCAGCATCGTCGCCTTCACCTTCGATTGGCTGGCCAGCTTCGACGGCTCGTCGCCGAGCGCATCGAGCCAGACCTCGGTAACAGGGAAGGTCTTCGTGGAACCCCACCCGTCGCTCACCTTCACGCGCTGCTTTGCCGCGTCGTACCGGATTACCGTGGCCTTGAATGGACCCCACCAGGGCCAATCACACATGATCCGTTCGCCCGGCAGGAACCGGCTCGGCCGCGACTCGTCAAGCGGGACCGTGTGTTCACTCCCCCAGAGAAACCGCACGCGCGCCGATTCCGGTGTCGTCGACAACACCTCCGCGACGTAGTAGTTGTCGTCGGCGGACTGTGCGAAAACGAGTTCCCCGGGCGCGGGCGGAGCGAGCGGTGCCCTGAACTGCTCGCGCAGCGCGCGCTCCACTGCGGTGCGCTGCAGCCCGACGGCCATCCCGGCCTGGATCACGGCCTCCCGCTCGGCGTCCGCCTCCGGTCCGCTGCGCGAAGAGGACTGAATCTCCTCGGCGCGGGAGAGCACGTCGCGCAGCTGCTCGTCGGTCAGTCGCATTGGTGCCGCCGCGGCGCCTCCTCGTTATGGAGTCAGCTTCTTTGTGAACCCGATCCAGTCGACTTCGCTCGTCGCGCTTCCCGCCCGGTACCAGCGGACGTGGGTCGCGTTCTGGTGCAGTGGATACATCCTGCAGCCGGCGCGTCCATCGGCGATCGGTCCGCCGGCCGCAGCGATCACGTCAGAGTCCCAGACGACGCCAAAATTGTCCCGTTGATCCACGAATATCGGGCTGGGGCCACTGGGAAGGGGATCTTCGTTAAGGAAGCACAGTGTAAACGTCTCCACGTTTGGAAACGCCGCCCCTTCCATCACGCTGGCGACGTTCAGGTCCCAGAAGTTCGGGCCGACCTGCCCGATCCGCGCCGGATTCGTGCGGACGTAGAAGGGCGGTTGTGGGGCGCCACCCATCGTGGTGATCGTGACCTGCCCAATCACGGGACCGCCGGGACTGCTCAGCAGGCTGCGCGTGCGCGGTCCCGGGCCGATCTGGCCGATCGAGTTGTCATTCCAGCCGCCGGCCATCTGCATGTAGAAATGCTCTCCCGCGGGAGGCGCGTTAGGCGTGACCGAGCAGGTGCTGCCCGGCTGCCCCGGAGAGAACGTAGGCCCGACATGCTGCTCGGTGCCCGAGGCGGTCTTGGTGCCCGCTGCCCCTGCCGCGCCGACGCCAATGCCGTTGCCTCCGTTGCCGCCGTTCGACGAGCCGTCGAACAGCACTCCGCCGTTCGTGCCGGGTCCGAGCTTGCCGGTGCCGCCAACACCTTCCGTGCCCGTGGCGTTCCCGCCACCGCCACCCGCTCCCCCAGGTTCGAACATGCCTGGCGGTGTGCATGCGTCCCATCCGATGCCACCGTTGCCGCTCGACAACCATGCCAGCCCGCCGGCGCCCCCACTGCCCAGAGCCGCGAGGGCGGCCATGCCACCGACACCTCCCGTTGCAATCGCCGCGCCGCCCATGCCGCCGGTCTTGTTCGGCTTGAACCCCTCTCCTCCGTCACCAGCTCCGGCCTGTGCCGTGCCGCCACGCCCGCCATCGACGGCACCGCCATTCGGTCCGCTGAGCAACGGTTGGAACCCTGTCGGTGGCGTTGGCCCGATCACCGTCACATCGGGCGTTCCGCCGCCGGCTCCGCCAGTTGCGGAAGCATTGCCGCCGGTTTGTGGAGCCTTCGCTGCGGTTCCGTGCGTTCCGTTTGACGCATGCGCCGTCGCGTCGCCGCCGTCTCCGGGAAACCCGATCAGCAGCGTCAGGGCTCCCTGTTGGTTAATCGACGTTCCACCAGCCGCCTCGATCTGCACCACGCCTGAGTTACCGCCACGCCCGCCCGTGGCCGTCGCGGAAGGCGCTTGATTCCCGGTGGCGGTCTGCAGCGTAAAGGCGCTGGCGCTCCCACCCGAACCGCCCGCGCCGGATTGGAAGACGTTGCTCACTCCCGAGAACGTCAGTGTGCCGCCTACGGCGAGGCGGAGCAGGCCCCCCGTACCTCCGTTCCCGGCCGTGACGCTCAGGTCGGACGTCGAGGAGTTCACCCCGTCTCCGCCAGTGCCGCCATCCTGCGCCCACACTACGTTGTTCCCGGTGAACGCCACGTTCCCGTCGAACACCAGCGCCATCGGTATCGCATTGCCGCCGCTGGTCCCGTTGGCCCCGCTGGCACCCGGGGGAGCAGGATTCGGTGGCCCGCTACTGGTGCCGGCGAATCGGACGGTCGAGTTGGCGATCTGCGCCGAGGCAATGCCCGCCGATGCGCTCGCGGTACTTACCTGCCTTTGCGTCGCTGCCTGACGAGCCAGGCCGCTCAGCGCGGGGTTGTTGGAGAGGGTAATCGGACCAGAACCCACGATCGAAGCGCCGTTCAGGACGAATTCGCCGGTGGACGTAATGCGGAGTGGCTGCCCCGTCAGGCCCGCAGCGCATCCGTTGGACACGTTGCCGGTTATGGACACGGCCGTGTCGCCCACGATGTCGAACGGTTGGCAATCGCCGGTGAGCGTACCCGCAATCGAAAGGAGGTCATTCGAGTGCAATGTCAGCGGTCCGTTCACCGTCACGGTGAAGCCCGCTGCCACCGTGAAACCATCCACCACGAGGTTGCCGGAGATCGTGGTGTCCTTCGCGATGTTCAGTCCAGGCAGCCTGACACTGAGGGTCCGCTGAGCGGATATGCCGTTGCTCGTAACGGTGATATCCGCCGAGCCGGCTGAGACGCCGGTCACCAGTCCGGTCGGGCTCACCGCGGCGACGGCGCTGTTGGACGAGGACCAGGCGAACGTCGCGTTCGACACGGTGGCCCCGCCGCCGTCCGTGGCGTTGGCGGCAAGCTGCAACGTGCCGCCAACGGTGACCGATGTCGCGGACGGCGCCAGCGCCACGGCCACGACCGTCTGCTGGACGGTGACGGCCGCAGTCCCGCTGGTGGTGCCGCCGCTCACCGTTGCCCGGATCGTCGTGGTTCCGCCTCCCGTCGCGGTCACGAGTCCGCTCCCGGACACGGTGGCGACCGCGCCATTGCTGCTGGTCCACGAGAACGTCTTGCCGCTCACGGCCGCGCCGCTTGCGTTGCGTGCTTCCGCCGAGAGTTGCGACGTGGCGCCGATGTTGGTAAGCGTGGCCGACGGCGGCGTAACCACGACGGAGGCGACCTGATTCGGATCGGGTCCGGAAGTTTCTCCTCCTCCGCCACAGCCCAGCGCCATGAGCAGGGGAAGTGCGCGGCCGATGTACCCCACGCCGTAAATGCTCCGCGACACTCCCGTCCGCGCCACGCGTCTGACGACTCCGACAACCGGAGCACCGTAGCCGATCCCGTCGCAGTCATGGCGAATGCGCCGCATGAAGTCACCCCACACGTGAACGAGGCCGCGCGGGTGCGTCGCCAGCCGGAACAGGGAGCCCTGGCCGCGCGCCGTGCTCCCGGCGATCCTGAGATACCGGCGACGCAGGTGACGGTCAAGGAGGGTCCCAGTTCGTCGGGCGGCCCGCCAAAGCGTTGCGCGCGGACTGACCCTTGCCGGTGTGACCGCCCGCGCGCAACGTGGACGAGGCGCGCAGGGCGCCTCCCGTCCGCGGACAGGACCGAGTCCACCTGAGCAGTCGCAGGATCAACGGCAGGGTTCCCACGAACCTCCCTTCGCCCAACGGCAGCGGACCCCGGGCGTTTCACTGGAGGCTCGTCATGCCCGTCCGCCGCTTGCCCGTCGTTCCTGACCTGGACCAGCTCAAGCACCAGGCCAAGGACCTCCTTCGCGCGATCCACGCCGGCGATCCCGCCGCGATCGCGGAGCTGAGGGAATACCACGCCGGGTCCGTCGACCCCGCCGGACTCAAGCTGGCCGATGCGCAGCTCGTCCTGGCACGCAGCTACCAGGCATCGAGCTGGACACGGCTGATCCAGGCCGTGCGGCTGGTCACCGCCATCTGGGCCGACGACATCGATACAGTGCGCGATCTCGTGACGCGCAACCGGAACCTCATTCACGAAGAGACCCTGATCCGTACCGACAGCAACTGGGGCCCGCCCATGACGTACGCGGCCAACGTGGGCCGCGACCGGATCATCCGGATGCTCGACTCGATGGGAGCAAAGGACCACGAGTGGGCCATGGGACGAGCTGTGCTCCAGGGCAAGATCGAGACAGCGAACATGCTGCACGACATGCGGGGGCGTCCCACGCCACCCGATGGCGCACTCGGCGGTCCCGCCTACACGCTCAGCGTCGAGGGAACCGCGCTCCTCTTCCACCTCGGCGTGCGCGTATACGATGACGACGGCAAGCTCCTCGCGCCCGTGGAGACCGTAATCCAGACCGACGCGCGCAACCCCTCGGCCAAGCACGCCATCCTGGCGATGTATGCCGAGCATGGCGTCAGCTTCCCGGACACGCCTCTCATGGCGCTGCATCGGGGACGTCTCGATCTGCTCGAGGAACACTTCCGCCGCGACCCGGCGGCGATAAACCGGACATGGACCCATCGCGAGATCTATCCGGCCGAGATGCTCTGCGGTGACCCCATGGATGCCACAGTCGGAACGCCGTTAGGCGGCACGACTCTGCTGCACATGTGCGTCGACTACGACGAGCTGGAGATCGCGAAGTGGCTCATCGCACAGGGGGCTGACGTCAATGCGCGCTCGCGCGTGGGTGCCAGCGGGTTCGGTGGCTACACCGCGCTCTTCAACACGGTGGTCTCTCAGCCGAACTTCTGGATGAACTACCGCCGGCGCGGACCGTTCGTGGCGCCCTTCACCGAGCTGCTGCTGGAGCATGGCGCCGATCCCAACGTGCGCGCCTCGATCTGGAAGCAGCTCCACCCGGGCCACGGCGACACTACGCGCTTCGAGTACCGGGACATCACTGCCCTTTCGTGGGGGCGGCGCTGCCACGCTCCCATATTCGTCAGTGAGCCGGCGATGAAACTGATCGAAGCCGCGGGAGGGGTTGAGTAGACCAGGCTCAGGTCTCACGTCGCAGGCAGCGCGCGCCCTGCCGCGGCGGAGCGGCCCCGCTCGTTTCAGAGGCGCTTCCACATACGGACGAGATGCGCAGGGCGGGTGAGTCTCTCCTCCGCGGGAAGCGTCGCGGTCTCGCCCGTCTCGATGAACCCGAGGGCGGCGTACACCGCCGGGAGTTCCTCGCGGAGGTTCACGAAGTCCATTTCCAGTTCCCGGCAACCTGCTGCCCGGCAGTGCTCCT
>DASWGU010000097.1:0-6621 GCA_036393555.1 Gemmatimonadaceae bacterium | reverse complement strand
GGCGGATACCAGACGGCATTCCTGGTCACGCAGACCAACATCTTCACCGCGGCGATTGCCGGGGCGCCGCTGACCGATCTGGTCAGCATGTACAGCTCCGTGTACTGGAACACCGGCGGCACCAACCAGGCGATCTTCGAGGCCAGCCAGGGGCGGTTCAAGGGAAACTTCATCGACAACTACGACGCTTACATCCGCAACTCGCCAGCGTTCCAAGCCAAGAAGCAGCAGACGCCGCTGATCCTGCTGCATAACGACAAGGACGGGGCAGTGGACTTCAACCAGGGAATCACGCACTTCAACACCCTGCGGCAGCTGGGGAAGGACGTGATCCTGCTGGAATACGTCGGGGAGAATCACGGTCTGGCTCGGCCGCCGAACCAGAAGGACTATGCCGGGCGAATGCGGGAGTGGTTCGACTATCACCTGAAGGGTGCACCACCGGCGGACTGGATCATCAAGGGCGTGCCGCGCATCCAGATGGCCGAGCATCTGGCGGCCAGGAAGGACTCGGCGGCGAGGATCATCATCCCGTAGCGGAAGCACAGGAGTCGGGAACCCCGGTGGCTGCTTCGACATCTGGAGCAGGGAGCGCCACCGGGATGCCGCAGGCGAAGCCCATGCCAGCCATGGGTCGGCAGAATGTCCGCGGCGGCTCCGCTCACATGACCGCGCTGGCGCGTTACGAGTTGCTCGCGGTGAACGCCCACGTTGTCCCCGCGAACGCTGCGTTCTCCGTGTTCGAGTCTTCCTGGTGGGGAGTCTCAGATGCGACAACAGCAGCTGTGCCATCGTGGATGGGTGGTACCTTCGTCAGCGCTTTCAACCCGACGAGGACCCGATCTTCAACGCGCAGGTCGACGCGATAACCGACATCGATCCGGCGCTCACGATAGACGACAGGAATGGGCCATTCCAGGTCCACGCCCGCCCCTTCAGGACGAGTTCCTGGTGGAGGCACACACGGTATGCACTCTCGAGGAGCCCGGTCCAGGGATCGAGTGTACCTGAATCGCCGAGCCGATGATCTCACGCGTAATGTCGTCGTTCATCATCGCCGATGACGGCGAGCCGTCACGCGGCCGTCAGCGGCAAAGCCTCCACCGCTGAACTCGCGGCGTTGGCACCAGACTACCTGGCCTTTCCCAGGCATTCTCCGCGAACTAAGCGTTCTCCTGTTCAAGGCTTGTCGTGAATCACATCGCTCGAACGCATTGACCAGGAAGATCGGTGTCATCCGACCAAGGTGGTGCGGTTGGCGGGGCGAGGACTACCTCCTGTCAACTGACCAACCCTCTTCCACCACTCCCACCGTCCTGATTCCCTCCCAAATTCCCGGGAATCCCCGAAGAACCAGATATTTGCGTGCGGCGGCCACGCCACGATCGTACATAGCGGTCGGTGTCTCCTCGTTGTGACGCATCCCCCCAGCTGAGCGGCTTGTCTCAGGCCGTTCCGGAGGTAATGCTCTTCACCGGTCGCCGTCGGCCGTCGTTCGCCGACGCGCAGTTCCCCACGTTGCCCGTGTGCGACGTGCCGCCAGCGACAGCCCCAGTGACCCTGATGACATGTCGACCGAGATCCACGTACTGCTGGCTGGCAGCACCGCGGTCCGCCGATTCACGGACACCGTGCGGGTCGGTCGCGCGGACACGAACGGGATGGTGCTGGACGATGATCGGGTGAGCGCCGAGCACCTCGAATTCCGGAGAGGCGGCGAGGCGTGGGAGATCGTGGATCTGGGCAGTACGAACGGGACGTTCCTCAACGGCGTTCACGTCGCCCGTGCAGCCCTTGGCCGCGAGAACTCCGTGCGCCTGGGATCGGGCGGGCCCGAGTTGCGCGTCAACATCCCTGGCCTCGTCAAGCGCGCCGAGACCCGGCGGCTCAGTGCGACGGACATCGCGGCCCGGTTTCTTGGCTCCGATGCACCGGAGGAGATGTCGCGCTTCACGGCGATGATCCGCGCGGCGGTTCAGGAGCGCCGAGCACTGGAGATCACGTCCTGGCTGCGGCGCATCCGCACGCTTCGCGTGGCGATCGGAGTGCTGCTCGCCCTCACCGCGGGCGCGGCGAGTTTCGCGGTCTGGCAGGCGCACCGCGTGAGCGAACTGCGCGCGACGGCCGGCGATGTGTTCAACACGATGAAGTCGGTTGAGCTGGCAGTGCGGCGCCTTCAGGCGGTGTCCGGTCCTGATCGGTCGATCCAGGAGCGCCGCGCGCGTCTCGAGGCCCAGTACGAACAGCTCGTCAAGACGCTTGGCATCTATAGTGCCCGGACTCCTGCCGACGTCCAGCTCATCTACCGGATCGTCCACCGGCTGGGAGAGTCCGAGGCGACCGTGCCTCGCGCATTCGTGAATGAGGTCCGCAGGTACATCGCGCAGTGGAAGGCCCAGGATCTCCTGGTGGGGCTGACGAGGGCCAACGCGGAGGGACTCGGCCTCATGGTCTCCGGTATTCTCCTGCAGCATCACCTGCCGCGCGAGTTCTTCTACCTTGCCTTCCAGGAGAGCAGGCTCGATCCGAAGGCCATCGGGCCTTCGACGCGTCTCGGTTTCCCCAAGGGGCTCTGGCAGTTCATCCCGTCGACGGCCCAGGCGTACGGATTGCGGCTCGGTCCGCTGCGGGGAGACCCGACCTTCGATCCTAACGATGAGCGGCACGACGTGGCCAGATCCACGGAGGCCGCCGCGCGTTATCTCGAGGACATTTACACGACCGACGCGCAGGCCTCCGGGCTCCTGGTCATGGCTTCGTACAACATGGGCGAAACGCGAATCCTCCCGCTGATCCGGTCGATGCCGGAGTCGCCGTCGGAACGGAATTTCTGGAGGCTGCTCGAGAAGTACCGGCGCCAGATCCCGGACGAGACGTACAACTACGTGCTGCGAGTGGTATCGGCGGCGGTGATCGGCACGAATCCCCGGCTCTTCGGGTTCGATGTGGCTCCGCCGCTGGGCCCCCTGCCCGAAACACCCACAGCCGACGCGGGGAGTTGAGCGTCGGCTGGTATCTGGGAGCTCCCAGCGCTCGGGGCGGTCCCTGCTCCCAGCGCCGTCTTGATTCGGCCTGACGGATATGCAGCCTGGGTGGGAGACCAGACCCGCATGGGGCTCGTCGAGTCGCTAACCACCTGGTTCGGGCCGCCTGCTGCGGCGTAGCGAAGAGCGGGGCGGGATGCACGTGTCCATGCAATCCATGCCAGTACGGAGTGGCTTCGAGCGACATTGACAGGCGGCAGCGCGCCGAGTCACGGGCCGCTGACCTCGAGGCTCGGGCTCACGATCGCGGTGCTCGGCGAGGCCCGCGCCGGTGTCATCGAGGGCGCAGGCGGTGATGCAGCGTTGTGGGAATCGAGACTGACGGTAACCATGAGTTCTCCCCAGAGTGCAACCGGGAAGGTGCCCCGCGCGCCGCTATTCGGCGACGCGTCAGGCTCTCGTAAGGTCGTGTCAGATGCTGAGCACATGCCGCTGGCCCTGCGCTCAGCCACCGCTGCCACGGCGCACACCTGCTCGTCAGGCGGGCCAACGGCGCGTCGCAATGACTGAGTCCAGACCCCAGGACGCGGTCGTTCCGTACGGCGAGAAGAAGGGTTGCCCGATGCCCCTGATCGTACCCGCCTCCCACCTGCCGCGCGGAAGATCCTGGAGCAAGGTCCTGCAGAATGCTATCGACGACCTTCGCGGCAAGGTAGCCATCGCTGTACCGACGCGGCCGGTCGATCGGCGTCGGCTCGGTCGCGCCGCCTATTTCGGCGGGGTCAGCCACCCCGAAAGGTCCGCCTTCTTGAGCCGCTGCGTGACCGTCACCCGCCGGAACACCACGCTCTTGCCGTCCGGTGTGAACTCGGCACCGCCCTCGTTCTCCGGCGTGGTGGTGACGCGCTTCCGTGCGCCCGTGGCGAGGTCGAAGATCCCCAGATCGTTGCCGCCGTCGGCCCGCAAGACGTAGGACAGCGACCTGCCGTCCTGAGAGATGTTCCCGGCGACTTCGTTCGCGCCCAGCAGGACGCGACCGCCACCACCGCCGATCGCGAGGAGCATCGCTCGATGTGTGCCGTCCTCCTGTTGCACGGTCGCGACGACCGAGTCGCCGGCTGGCGTCAGCCCAATCATGGCGAGGACGTTCGTGCGGTCCCATATCGATTGGAGTCGGCCGTCGGCGCGGACCCGGGCAAGGGAGAGCCGCCCACCGGCGCCGATCGTCCGGACGATGATAGCCGGCAGTCCGCCTCGCGTCATGATGTCGCTGTTCAAGGCTCCGCTCGTCGTCAGACGAGTCGGTGCACCGCCGGATGCCGGCGCGCGCCAGAGGTCGAGCAAGGTGGATCCGGAGTCGGAACTGAAGAGGATCGCTGAACCGTCACCGGACCAGACGGCGTCGGATTCGAACGTGGACCAATTCACGACCTGACGGGCCTCCCCGCTCGCGACGTTCACGACCCATGGGTCCCACGATCCGCCCCGGTCGGACCGGAAGAGAATCTGCGAGCCGTCCGGTGACCAGCGGGCCGCATTGACAAAGCCGTTGCCCGAGAAGAGCACCCGCGGCGCCGTGCTCCCGTCGAGTGGCGCGACCACGAGGTCGTTGGTGCCCCCGCCACGATCGACGACGAAGTCGAACCACTTGCCGTCCGGCGAGAGGTTGAACCAGCCAACCTGCAGCGAGTCCGGCGTGAGCTGCCGCTCGCTGCCATCGGCGAGGTCGCGGATCCAGTCGCTCGCCTTGTAGTTTCGCTCGGAGTATACAAGTTCGGTCGACGTGGGCCGCCAGGCGGGCGGGAATATCTCGTATTCCGGATTGTCCGTGACGCGCAGCTCCGTGCCACCCGCCGCCGGTACGACCCAGACATCCGACTGTCGGCCACGGTCGGAGTTGAACGAGATCCACTTGCCGTCCGGCGACCAGGTCTCCCCGAAGTCGTTGCGCACGTCGCGCGTGAGCTGGCGCGCCGGACCGCCGTCGATCGGGACGACCCAGATGTCGGTCGTGCCGGTGCGGCGCGAATGGTACGCGATCTCCCTGCCATCGGGCGACCACTGGACGATGTTCGTGGAGGTGTTCTCGAATCCCTCCGTCGTCAGCTGCCGGCGGTTGCCACCGACACTGTCCGCGAGCCAGAGGGTCGTCCGCGCACCCTCAAAGACGAAGTACGCGATGTGCGAGCCGTCGGGGGACGGGTTGCCGATGTACGTGCGGCTTTCGCCGGGGATGAGAGGGACGATGGCCCCGGTCCTGATCGAGACCACCTGGACTGTGAACAACTTGTCCTGGGTCACGCCGACCGCAATTCGATCGCCATCGGGGTACCACGCCAGCGGGATCGCGAGCCCGGGCAGTCGGGTCACGCGCTGCACCTCACCGCCTGCCACGGGCACCACCACCACGTCGGCCGTGCCGAACTGGCTCGACGTTGTGGCGATTCGCGTACCGTCCGGTGACCAGAGGGGCGGCTCACTGTTTCCGATCAGGAGCGACGTCACGCCAGGCTTCGCCGGCGCGCTCAGGTCCACGTTGGCAACCCAGAGTTCCCACTGCCCCGGGATCTCGTCGGACGGGCTCCAGTAAGCGATGCGCGAGCCGTCGGGCGAAAATGCCGGCAGGATCTGGCGCGACTCCGCTCCCGAGAGAGTGGTGATGGACGGGCCTCCACCCTCTTCCGGCGCGCAGGATGCGAGGGCCAACCCGATCATCATGGCAACGAACCGTCGGATCATCGAACTCCCCTGGTCTGGTCCTGCGTCAATACGCTATCGATCCCCGCCGCTACGCGCGCGACGACATCACTCTGCGCCGCGAGCACGTCGCTCACGTCTCTCTCGTACGTGTCCGACCAGAGCGCGCGGCTCGTGACCGGGTCGCTGAACTGTACGTTGATCCGCATCACGTCGCCGGCACGGAAGACGGTCGCTTCGACGATCGCTCCGAGCGAGAGTTCCTTCGCGATCTCGCGCGTCGGCGTGCTGCCGTCCTTGTAGCGCATCATCGCCGAGCGCGACGCGACGCCGGTGTGGTTCGACCGGAGCAGCGCGTTGATCAGCGCGTCCTGCATGGCAGCGACAAAGACGGAGTCCCTGCCGCTGATGTCCTCGATCGGAAGCACGCCGATGGTCTCGATGCGGCCGCTGGCGCCCTTCCCGACCACCAGAAACGCGACCACCGCGGCCACGACGACGAGCGCACCGACTACCCCCGCGACGAGCGCGCTGCGACGCCGTGCCGTCGGAACGGCGCCCGTGCTGCCGTCGGGTCGCGCCGTGGTGGCCGCGAACGGTCGCGTGTCCGTCGGTGTCATCCCGCCGCTCGGTGTCGCCCCGATCAACTCGAGCCGCGCCAGCAGCTCCTCGGCGCTCTGCCACCGGTCGGCCGGGTTCTTGGCGAGGCAGCGCATGATCGCCTCGCCGAGCAGCGGCGGGATGCCTGGCCGCGCGAGCGACACGTCCATCGGCGCTTCCATCACCTGGGCGGCGAGGAGCGCCTGCGCCGTCTGCGCCTCAAACGGTGTGCGACCGGCGAGCATCTCGAAGCCGAGCAGGCCGACGGAGTAGATGTCGGCGCGGTGGTCCACATCGCTCTGACCCATCGCCTGCTCGGGCGCCATGTACTGCGGCGTGC
>DASWGU010000096.1:0-24722 GCA_036393555.1 Gemmatimonadaceae bacterium | reverse complement strand
TCGATGCGACCGGAAGGCGGAGACCAGCGAGGGGAACGTCACACTTCCAGTACCGGCACGCCGTAGGAGCCGATCACCACATCGCGTGTCGCGATCTGCAGGCGATGCTCCATCGCCTGGGCGATCAGCACACGATCGAAGGGATCGGCATGATGCCACGGCAGCCGCGCACCGGCCTGCGCCATCGCAGCCGTCACGGGGATCTGCAGGAATCCAGTGGCCTCGGCCGCGCCCAGCCAGTCCTGTGGCAGTACCAGCTTCCCCTTCGCCGCCTTGATCTCGAGTTCCCACGCCGACGCGGCGCTGAAGTACACCGCGCGGCGTGGGTCACTGATTGCCGCGACGGCGGCAGACCGCATGCGCTCCGGCGAGTGCAGCGCCCAGAGCAGCGCGTGCGAGTCGAGCAGGAGGTTCATTTCTTCTTTCTGCGGCCCGGGTTCATCTGTTTCGGGGCGGGCCCGGGTACGCGCTTCGCACGCGGCGGCTCGACGTCAACCGCGTAGAACATGGACTCGAGCCCGGGGTCCGGCGCCCACGCGTCGTCGCGCTCGACGACCTTCCCGGCGAGCGAACCCAGCTTGCGCGGCCCCTCCGACGCGGACACGGCGACCAGACGCACCAACGGCTTCCCGGCGCGCGCGATCACGATCTCCTCTCCAGCCGCCGCTTCCTCCACCAGGCGGGACAAGTGAGTCTTGGCTTCGTGCATGTTCACTGTCTTCATAGTGGACTAAGCTTAGTCCACTGGACCTCAGAGTCAACCGGCCCGCTACCGACTTCGCGATCGATGTGGCCCTTTGATCCTGCCAGGGAGTCTGTCATTGGCGAACATGCTGCCGAGATCGTCCCACTGAAGAGGGGGAAGCAAACGGCGAGTGACTGGTATCAAACCGGAGTCACTGCCGACGGGGTTGCCTGTGCCGCTGCGTACCGCCCTGCGCTCGCTCGCGCGAAGCCCCGCGCTCGCCGTCACGATCGTCCTCACGATCGCGTTCGGCGTCGCCGCCCTCACGGTCACCTTCGGCGTGGTGAATGCGGCCCTCTTCCGCCCGCCTCCGCTCCCGGATGCCGGCCGGCTGGCGATGCTCTACATCGAACGCAATCCCGTCGGGGAGCCGCCGCGACGGGAGCGCTGGTCGTTCGCCAGATACGAGATGCTGGCCGAGTCGCAGCGAGCGTTCGAACGTATCGCGAGCTATTCGCCCAGCGCACTCACGCTCAGCGGCGGGATGGATGCCAACGCGGAGCTGGTGCAGGGAGAACGGGTTTCAGCCTCTTATTTCCCGCTGCTGCGCGTTCGCGCCGGTCACGGCCGTGTGTTCACCGAGTTTGAAGACGATGCCTCGGGGCCGGCCGCCGTGGCCGTACTGGGACACCAGTTCTGGACGCGCCGCTTCGGCGCAGATCCCGATGCCGTCGGCCGCAGCATCCGGTTGAATGACGTCCAATTCACCGTGATCGGCGTTCTGCCGCCCGGGTTTGGCGGACTGTCCGGTCGCGCCGAGCTGTGGGTGCCGCGAACGATGACGCCGCAGCTCACCTACGCGGAGTTCCTGACGACCAACCAGAACTTCATCAGCGCCGTCGGCCGGTTGAAGGACGGCGTCGAACTCCCGCACGCGGTGACGGATCTGACAATCCTCGGTGCCACCATCAACCGTGCCCTGCCCAGCGACCCGGATCAGCCTGACGAGCGCGTCACCGCGACGGCAGTCCCGCTCAACGAGGCCCGCATCGACCGGACGGTGCGGCGATCATTGCTCGTGGTCCTGGCTGGCGTGACGCTGTTGCACATCCTGGCCTGCGCGAACGTCGTCAACCTGCTCCTCGGACGCGAAGCCGCGCGCCGGCATGAATCGTCGGTCCGCGTCGCACTCGGCGCCAGCCGGCGCCGGCTTTTCGGGCACCTCGTGGGCGATGGCCTCGTGCTCGCGCTCGCCGGAGGCGCCCTGGGCGTCGTCCTCGCCCTCTGGGGAAGCGCGGTGATTTCCCCGCCGGCCAATATCTGGGCGCCAAGGAACTTCTATGGGAGTCTGGCCCCGTTTGACACGCCGGCCTTCGGCGCGACGGAGCTTGCCTTCGCCATCGGGCTCGCACTCGTGACCGCGATCCTTGTGGCGGTACCACCCGCGCTCCGGGCCTTCCGATTCCAGGTGTCGTCAGGCATCAGGCTCAGCGCCCGTGGGATCGCCGAGAACGCCATCACGCTGCGGCGGCCCTCCGCGCGCGGCTTCATCGTGAGCCTCGAAGCGGCGCTGGCGATGGTCCTCGTCGTGGGCGCCGGCTTGCTCATCGACAGCTTCCGCCGCATGCAGCGCACGGATACTGGAGTGGCGTCCGCGAACGTGCTGACCTTCTGGGTGATCCCCTCCGAAGCTCGCGTGCCACCGGCGACGGCGCCTGCGTTCGTGTCGAGGTTGATCGAGGCCCTGTCGCGAGTGCCAGGTGTCCAGTCGGTGTCGGTGGACGGCGGAGCGCCACTGGCCGGCAGCGCGAGCAGCACGCTCTACATCGCCGGTCGTCCGGTCCCGCCGGCGTATCAGGCGCCGCCTGTGCGGCGGCACTATGTCGCGCCCGACCACTTCGCCACGCTGGGGATTCGCGTCAGGCGAGGACGCGTCTTTACCGCGTCGGACGGCCCTGGCGCACCGCGGGTAACCGTGATCAGCGAGAGCGCAGCGCGGCAGTTCTGGCCCGGCGAGGATCCCATCGGCCAGCGCGTCTGGTTCGGCGGCGGGAGCGGGTTCAACAGCCCGGAGACGAGCGCCGAGGTCGTGGGGATCGTGGGTGACGTCGTGTACGCGCCGCTCGACCAGCGCGCCAACTTCGCCAGCTTCTACACGCCGTACGCACAGTTCACGTATGCCTCACGGATGGTGTTCGTGCGTTCGGTGGCAGAGCCCATGACCATGGTGCCGGCAATCCGCAGCGCGGTGACAGCGCTCGATCCCGAGCTGGCGTTGCAGGACGTGCAGCCGCTCGAGAGGGTCGTGACCGGTTCCTGGGCGCGTCATCGATTCGACGCCGCGTTGTTCGGCGGCTTCGGCATCGCCGCACTCCTCCTGGCCGGCAGTGGTGTCTTCGCCGTGCTCTGGTACGCCGTCGCCAGTCGCACCCGTGAGTTCGGCATCCGCATGGCGCTGGGCGCCAACACCGCGCGCGTGATCGGTCACGTGTTGCGCGAGGGAATGGTCTATCCCGTAGTCGGTCTGACCTTCGGGCTGGGGGCGGCGCTGGCGGTCACGCGACTGCTGCAGGCGTCGCTGTACGGCGTGTCGCCGCAGGACCCGGGCGTGTTCCTTGGTACGGCGGTTCTGCTCGCGGTGGTGGCCGCGCTCGCGTGCCTGGTGCCGGCGTGGCGAGCCACGCGCGTGGACCCCAGCGAGGCACTCAGGTCCGACTGAAAGAGCAGTTTGCCGTGCGACGGCTGGATTCCTCGGCCGCGTCAGCGCCGCGACCGGTCGCCCCCCGTGAGCACGAACCCGGCCCAATGGAACGGATGAGCCGTGGATGGGTTAGCCAGCATCGAACGTTGCGCGACCGCCAGCGCACCGGCTGCGTCCTGTCCGTCAAACCGCTCGTAGAAACGCTCCATGAGATCCGCTGTGGGACGGTCGGCAACCGGCCAGAGCGTGGCGAGCACACTGGCAGCGCCCGCGTGGAGAAAAGCGCGCGTGAGTCCCACCCAGTCATCGCCGGCCGGTACGTCCGCCAGCACCCCCGAGCCAACGGCCGTCTGGCAGGCAGACAGCACGACCAGGTCGGCATTCAGCGCGAGCCCGAACACCTCGTGCACCTCGAGCCGACCGTCATGCGTTTCGTCGCGAGCGAGCTCGACGAACGAAAACAGCGGATTCTGCCGATTGAGCGTGCCGAACGTTGCCAGATGGAGGACCCCGAAGCGGGCGGCCTCCCGGCGGAATGCCCCTTCGGTTGCCGCGCCGCCAGTGAGGACGCGGGACCCGTCGCGCAGCCGGGCGATCGCAGCAACTTCCTGTCTGGACGCCGGCAGCGCATCCGGTCGTGGTGCCATCGCCAGGGTCCCCTGCGCCGACGCCCGCGGCCGCTCACCTAACGCCAGCCAGACCGAGGCGGACGGCACCATGACGAGCTCATAGCGCTCAACCAGGAACCGGCCCGCCGGGGACTCGTCCAGCAACGCCGCGAACGGGAGATACTGGAGCTCGGCGTGAGGGACCAGGACGAGGCGGCGCACGCCGCGCAGCAGCCCACGATCCTCGGCGGGAGTGATCAGGACCGAATGAAGTCGACGCAGCGGCCCACGCCAGAGTGAGTCCAGCGGTGCACGGCCTTGCGGCTCAATCGTGCCCCGAACGAACTCTATCAGGCGCATGATGCTTCGGCGATCCGCGCTCAGGGGGAGCACGGCGAGCCTGTCTCGCCTGATGACGAACGCCAGCGTCGCGGAGTCCCCGACGAGGTACTCGATCAGCACTTCGTCGGGCGCGAGTCTGGCCGCAACGTCGGTCCAGGACGCGATGTGCGGCTGGAGCATGTTCGCGTGAGCCGGTGCGCGCTCGCGCATCTCGAGACGAAGGTTTGCATAGGCTTCCTGCGCCCGGACCAACGCCTCGCGCGTCGTACGTGCCCGACCCGCGAGGTCCGGGCCGCGCAGCGGCTCGTCCGACCCCACTGGGGAGAGCACCGTCGTCAGCTCCGCGATGCGCCGGCGGAGGTCCTGTTCGCGAGCGACCAAGTCGGCAGCGGTATCAGATGCGGCGAGGATCCGGCCGCCATCCAGCAGTTCGAGCATCTCGCGACCGCGGAGCCGTTCGCTGGTCGCGAAGGCCTCACCGTTGCGACCAATCTCCTGTTCCGCCAGCGCAAGCTGGGCGTAGAACTCCCACTTGTCTGACAGGTAACCGGACCGGCGCTCCGGAAGCCTGAGCGTGCGGCCCGGTCGCTCGGCTTCCGCGAGCGCCGCCCGCAGCTCGCGGATCGCGTCATCCAGGGCCCCCGATGCTCGACGACTCAGCGCCAGTCCGGCGCGCAGCCGCCATGCCACATCGTGCGCTTCCCGTCCGCGCGCCCGCTCCAGTCCCGCCCGATACAGCGACTCCGCAACGGCTGGCCGCCCGCCCCGTGCGGCCAGCGCCGCCCATTCGCCTAACGCCGCGGCAGCCGCGACCGGATCGCCCAGATCGTCCAGCACGCTGGTGATTGTTGCCAGCTCGCGTTCCGCGACGCCCGTGTCCCCACGCTGGACGGCGACCCGGGCCAGTGTCACTCTCGTCAGGGCAGCGGACCGCTCGTCGCCAGTCGCTCGATACGTCCGAAGCGCCGCTTCGAGCGCCTGTCGCGCCCGCACCGGGTCGTCCCGTTCGACAAGGAGCAGGCCTCGACCCTCCTGCGCGGCCGCGGCACCGGCGCCGTCCCCTGCCTCACGATAGGCTGCCTCAGCCTGCGCGTACAACCGTTCCGCTTCGGCCAGCCGGTTCAGCTGCACTGAGAGATCGGCTCGCGCCAGCATGACACCGGCTCGGACGGCCAACTCCGCATCGACGGTGTCAGCGAGCTGCTGCGCGAGGCGAAGCTGATCGAGGCCTGCCTGCAGGTCTCCCATCGCCGCCAGGATCCCCGCGAGTTCAATGTCCAGTTCGATCGCGTCGCCGGGCGGCCCGGTCCGCGCACGGATCGAGCGAGCCTCGGCCAAGGCGTCGCGCGCCGCCGGATACCTGCCGCGGCGCGCTTCCAGCTGACCAAGGCCCCAGAGGGCATCGGCAGCGTCGGCCAGCCGTCCACTGGCGCGCCAGGTCGCCAGCGCGTCGCGGTAGAGCCGTTCCGACTCGGCGAAGGAGCCCTCCAGACTCGCCAGCGCGGCCAGGTTCACGAGATTGGTCGCGACCTCATTCGCACGATTATCGCGGCGATTCAGATCGAGCGCCCGGCTGTACTCTTGGCGGGCCTCATCAAGATCACCAGCATCCTGCGCGACCAGGCCGAGGTTGTTGTACGCCGCCGCCATCCCGCGCGTATCGCCGATCCTTGAATAGGCATCGAGTGCCCGGGCATACCGGACGCGAGCCGTTACGATGTCATTCGCGGCCACGTTGAGTTCGGCCAGCGCCACGAGCGCGTTCGCCTGCACCCTCCGGTCGCCGATGGCCTCGGCGACCGTGATGGCACGCCCCAGATACGTCGCTGCGCTATCCGGCTCCTCCAGGTGCACAAACCCGGCCCCGACGTTCCCTGCGACGGCCGCCACGCCGGCGCTATCGTCTTGCGTCGTGGCAAGCGCGAGCGCCTCTCGCCAGACGGTGATGGCGGCTCGCGCTCCGGATCTCCCCAGCGTCTCGATTCCTGCCGTGCGCACGCTGTCGACCCAGACCTTGGCTGCCCGCTGCGCCTCCGATGCGGCCGCGAAGCGCGCCACCTGCAGGACGAGAAACGAGTCCGACCACGCGACTCCGTGCGCCATCGCCAGGCGACTCGCGATACGGACTTGCCTGATCCGGGCCGAGTCGCTCGTGCCCCGGACGGCACGCGCCAGCGTCTCGGTGAGCGCTTCGCGCAGCACCTGCGGTCGTGCTCGAGCGGCAGTCACCAGCGCGGAATCGGACCAGCGCAGGGCGCCGGCGCGCAGTGAATCCGCGGCCGGGTTCTGCAGCGCCAGACCGAGCAGCAGCGCGCCAGCGGCGATCATCGGGGAGGACGCACCTGAAGAGAGAAGCGAACGAACACGGACGTCACCCAGCGATCAAACCCAGTGCGGGCATCGACCTTCCAGAGGTACTCGTTCGCGGGACTGAGGCGCAGGGAGTCCGGGATGGTTGTGAAAGTATCAGCGACCTGTCGTTCATACAGAACCTGCCCGCTCGCGTCGAACAGCGTCACGCGATAGCGATCGGCCCCGGCCACGGACGTCCAGCGTAACTCCTTCGCGAGGTCGACAGTATCGACGGGAAAGACACCCTGCGGGGCCTCGCCTGCCTCGATGGTGGGCGCGCGGTGCCGGTTCGGGGCGCGCTCGCGGTTGTCCCAGGGCCTGACGAGCACCAGGAGCCCGACGGCCGCCGCGATTGGAAACGCCGCGCGGTACCACCCACGTGGGAAGGCGCCGGCCGCCAGCCGGCTCGTCCGGGACACCTCCGGAACCGATAGCGTTCGGGCGACGGACGCCACCGCGCCGCGGCACCGTGCGCACGCCCCGAGGTGAGGCAGCGCAGCGGCACGCCCCGTCGCGTCGATCGTTCCGTCCGCCAGCGACGCAATGGCGTCGTCGCCCAGGCAGTCTGGTGACGCGGCGGCAGCCGTGGTGGGTTCGAGCGTATGTCGCATGGCGTGCATGGGATCGTGACTCGTCACGCTCTGCCCCCCCGCGCTCCAGCGCCAGGTGAGGCGGCCGCTGTTGTGTAACGGTCGCGCGAAGGAGGATTGCTCACAGGTCCTCCCGGCCAAGTCCGGCGCGGGACAACTGGTCGCGCACGGTCGCCAGTGTGCGATAGACTCGATTGTACACGGCCTTTGCATTGGGGAGGCCGAGGATGCGTGCTACGTCGCTCGCCGGCACGTCCTCCACGACGTACAGCAGGACGGCAACGCGATCCACTTCCGGTAGCGTGCGCAGCGCACGCTCCAGGGCGGCGCGCCGGTCGCCCCACTCGCCCTCGAATGGCTCGACGTGGTTCGTCTCCTCCGGCAGGAAACGGCCCAGTTCCCGCAGCACGTTGCCGCCACGGCCAGGCAACACGGCGCGATATGTCTCCCGCAGTTCGGCCAGAAACGCGCGGAACGAGAGCTCCGGATTGTCGCGGCTGCGAATGAGCTCGTATGCCTCGACGTGGCTCCGTTGCTCGAGGAACACGTACTCGAAGATCCGTCGTCGGAGCCGGGGAAGCCGGGCCGCATCAGCCGCGAGGCGCCGGCGACCCTCGTTGTGCCGATACCAGTCGATGGTGAGGTTTCGCACCACGGCAACGAGCCAGGTAGAGAAGCGGGCCCGGTGCGGCGGACCTGCAGTGTAGCGACGGAGGCGCGCCAAGTCATTCTCCCGGAGCGCATCGCAAACCCACGTGAAAGCGTCCATCACAGCGTCGGGATCGTGCGCGTAGTGCCGGATGGTCGCGAGCAGGAGGCGGCGGTAGCGCCGCAGGAAGAGTTCCCACGCCGCCTCGGGCCTTCCCTGGTCCAGCTTGCCAGTCCACTCTCTCATGCAGGCATGCGCGGCCTCGTCCCCGCGAAACGCGGGACAGTGGTCCGTTCCGTCGGAACACGCAAGGCTACAACGTGGAGAATGGCTGGACCGGCGGGACATGCCGTCGCCGCGTCGGAATCGTGCGATGAGCAATCAGGCGGGAAGTATCCGTTCAATGGGAGACGTCAGACCATCCGTCCCTGATCCACAGGGTGTCGCCATGAACACGAGCCGCCTCTCGAAGCTGCCTCGGCGTATCGTCCGATCGGGGCTTCTGTGCACTGTCCTGATTGCGTC
Source organism: Gemmatimonadaceae bacterium (assembly GCA_036393555.1). GTDB lineage: Bacteria > Gemmatimonadota > Gemmatimonadetes > Gemmatimonadales > Gemmatimonadaceae > JABWBJ01. The sequence goes on along the minus strand of DASWGU010000096.1, from coordinate 16,270 downwards.
GTGCCGCAGTGATCACGACGTCTCGGGGCCCGTGACGCCCCCACCGCGTCGCCTGCCCTTGCTTGCGTATGCGTCCGACACCGCCCTGATGGGCGATTCCGGATCGGTGGCGTTCGTCGGGCTTCCCGTGGAGACGCGATCCTCCGGCACTCGCGCGATCATCCGCGACGCGACCGGTCGCGTGGTCAGGGTCGTCGCGATGACGGACGGTGGATTCGATCCGGTCCCGGTAGCGGCGTTGCCGGGAGATGATCTCAAGATCGAGATCGAAGGATCCGAAGCCGGTTCACCGGAGGCCCTGGCCGGGATCGTGCCTGCCCGAAGCAAGCCTCGAGTGGTCCGGACGTATCCTCCACATCGTCGGCGCGACGTGCCGTTGAACACGCGAATCGTCGCCGTGTTCAGCGAGCCGATGAATCCCGAGCTGACGAGTGCCGGCATCGTGCTGCTCCGCGATGGAACGCCGGTGACCGGAGAGGTCACTCTCGACGGCACTATCGCGACGTTCACGCCGCGGGATTCCCTGCGTCCCCGTACCGACTACGTGCTCGAGCTGGGCGAGACGGTGCGCGATCTGGACGGCGACGGTCTGGATGAGGTGGTCAGGATCGAGTTCACGACCGAACAGTCCCCGGACTCAGAGCCGCCGGTGGTCGAGCGAGGATCGCGTGTGGCAGCCGGATGGGCTCACACCTGCGCGCTGAACGCAGCCGGACGGGCGTTCTGCTGGGGGGACAACTCCGCTGGTCAGCTCGGTGACGGCACGTTGGCAACAACCTCGAGCCCCGTTGCTGTCCTAGGCGACATGAGGTTCACCTCCATCGTGGCCGGTGGCATGCATACCTGCGGCCTGACGCGAGCGCTGGAGGTGTATTGCTGGGGCGGGGCGAGAGAAGGTACCACACCGGCCCTGTTGGTGGGCGTTCCCCCGCTGGTTTTCATTGCCTCAAAATTCTGGCACACGTGTGGCCTGACTGGCGCGGGAGAGGCCTGGTGCTGGGGCGACAACACCGGCGGGCAGCTGGGAGACGGTTCGCCTCCAGACAACGGTCCCTGGGGTGACGGAGTGTCCGGCGGACCCGGTCCCGTGATTGGCGGGTTGCGGTTCACGAGGTTGGCGACAGGCAACGCGCACACCTGCGGCCTCGTCGCGTCAGGCGCCGCATACTGCTGGGGAATGAACGACGAGCGCCAGCTCGGAGTCAGCTCGGCGCTGTACAGCACCGGACCTGCTCTGGTGGAAGGCGCACTGCAGTTCGTCGCCGTGACGGCCGGGATCTCGCACACCTGTGGACTCACGGCCGGCGGAGAGACTCACTGCTGGGGCGGTACCTCCCGCGGCGATCCTGGTGGCGCATCGTTTGCGGCGATCAGCGCCGGGAGCTTTCGCACGTGCGCCCTGACGGGATCGGGTGCGGCCTTATGCTGGGGAGAGGAGATCAGCGGTCGCGACTGGGGTGGCTCCGGCGCAACCTCCAGTGTGACGCCGGTCGAAGTTGCCGGTGGCGTGCCCTTCGTGGAACTCGACGTCGGGGACAAGCACGCCTGCGGCCTGACCGCCCTCGACGCCGTTCACTGCTGGGGCCATAACGAGAACGGACAACTCGGCGACGGGACGGCCCTGGGATGGATGCCGCAGAAGGTCGTGAACGTACAGTTCTCGAGTGTGCATGCCGGACAGCAGCACTCATGTGGCCTGTCGTCGGGGCGCGTCTTCTGCTGGGGTGACGGCGAGTGGGGCCAGCTGGGCTCCGGATCGAGGGAGCGATCGGCGGCTCCAATCGCTGTTCCCGGAATGGTTGACGTCAAGACCATTTCCACGAACGGACACCGGGTCTGTGCCTTGACGGAAGCCGGAGACGCGTACTGCTGGGGCGAGACCGGCATCGACGCGTTGACGAACTATCCGCTGTACGTTCTCTCACCCACGCACGTGACGGGTGGACCGTTCAGCGAACTCGCCGTCGGCCGACTCCACACCTGTGCGCTCACGCCGCAAGGCGCCGCGTTCTGCTGGGGAGACAATGCGGCCGGTCAGCTCGGGGCTGACGGGACGCTATCGCACAGTGATTCCCCAATCGACGTCCGAGGGAACATCACCTTTCGGTCGCTGACGGCGGGATCGTACCACACGTGCGGCGTCAGCATCGCCGGCGCGGCCTACTGCTGGGGAACCAACCAGCTGGGTGAACTTGGCAACGGCACGCTGGGAACGACCCAGGATCCGCAGGAGGTTGTCGGGGGACACCGGTTCGTTTCGCTCTCCGCTGGCGCTCGGCACACTTGCGGGCTGACCGACTCGGGGACGGCGCACTGTTGGGGCTTCAACGACCGAGGTGCGCTGGGACGTGGACACGCCATTGTTCAGAAGTATCCGTCACCCCAGCCGGTCGCCGGGGGCATCCGCTTCGCGGCGATCTCGGCCGAGTACGACTACACATGCGGGGTCTCCACGTCTGGTGAGGGCTACTGCTGGGGGAGCAACTGGTGGGGAAGGTTCGCCACCGACGCGCGGATCGATGCCTTCCCAGCTCCCAAGCAAATCAATATCCCGGTTCCGCTCGCGAGCATTGCCACGGGCTCATACCACGCCTGCGGACTGATGCCTCTGGGAACCGCTTACTGCTGGGGCGAGGTTCACAACGGGCAGCTGGGTCGCGGTCACTTTGGCTTTCGCCTGTCGGCGACCGCCGTTCGACCGTATTCGCAGTGAGGCTTCGTCGGGCCGCCGGGCTCGATCCTCCCAGACCATGCCAATCCAATCTCCCGGCGCAGCTGTGCCGTCCTTCGAGGTCGCGCAGGAACGGTTTAGTAGAGTTGCAGCCCTCCCGTCGCTGTCGTGATTCACTCCGCAACCGCGTGAGCGAACGATCGAGCGACGCGAGGAGGTGCGGTGGAGGCCAGCGCCGTAAAGTCAGCGGGACAGAACACTTGAGGAACTGGAGCGCGGGGTGCGCCCGCGCCCTCCGTCTTTCCGATGGCGCCGCCTGCAGGAGTTCGAGATCGGCGCGGCTCAGGAGCTGGACCAGTCGCAGGCCGCCGGTCACAGTCCATGCGATGCCGGGCCAGACGCGGTCGGTGCCGGACCAGCGGCGGATCCGGATCCGGTACGTCTCTCCGGGATTAAGGGTGAACCCCGCACTCTCGTAGCTGTTGTCCCACGACCCGTGGTACCCGACCTGATTGCACTGCTATCGAAGACCTTGAGGTCCGACGGCGTCCGGCTGTGTGCTTCTCGAGAGCCTGGTTGAACGTCGACCTGGACGCGAAAACCAGGTCCGTTGCGAACGCCAACCGGAGCGCGTGGTGCGCCCGCGCACCCCGTCATTCAACCCTGATCAGGGCACGCGTCCAGGGATGGAAGCAGCAGTGGAAGGTGTGGTAGCCAGGAGCCAGGTTGGAAATGTCGACGCGTCCCCCGGGAGGACGAGCCAGGGATCCACCGCGCTCGGTGCGCACTCGCACGCCATGATGAGCCCGACGTTGAGCGGTGGGACCCGGCCGCCTCCAAACACGGCGACCGGCGTGAACGTGTGGGCGCGGCCGCCCTCGTTGGCCACGCGCACAGTCGTCCCGGTGCGCACGCGGAGATGCGATGGCTCACGTCAGGCGCTATCGTCGCCCGCGATACTCAGGCGTCATTGAGGGCACCGTGCCTGCAGGATTTCATTGAAGCGGTCGTTGACCGCCTCCGCCCACATCAGCCGCACGTGCCTGTCGAGCTCTGCCCCAGGCGGCAATCCCGTTCGCGCCGACGCGAGCCGCGTCACCCGCGAGTCCATCCGGTGGATGCTGGCCTTCTCGAAGATGCGGAGCAGCTCCGGCATGCCGACCCGGCCCCGTATCCGGCGGTCCAGCGCCAGACGGCCGGACTCCGAAAGCTCTTCCACGCCGGCGATCTCGTAGAACAAACTGCAGCGGCCTGCGTCACGGAACACGCGCTCCTGCGAAAACGTCGGCCAGTCGCCGCGGGGATGGTCTTTCATTTCGGAGTCAGGAACGCCTCTGAGCGTCCGGGCTTTCTCTCCGCCGAGCGTTCCACCCACATCCTGCACGTACGCCACGCTCTCTTCGCACAAGCCGGTGACCTTGTCCCATTTGTCCCTGCGGCAGACCAGCTCGTTCTGGTACGAGCTGGGACTGTTGTACGCAACGATGTTGAGTGCCGTCACGAGTACCTCGGTGGCGATTCTGCGCTCGGTGGTTCCTGACGCAGCGAGCCCTTCGAGTTCTCCGAAGGCGAAACCGTGGCCGTAACCCCCACCAAGACCCAGCCAGCCTCTCCGTCGATCGACGTTGATCCGCTTTCCGTCGTAGCGACGCTCTACCGATGCGAACCGGAAGACGTGCGATTCCCTCGTTGAATCTGACGTCAACTGGCCGAACGGATCGGGCCCGCATCCGAAACAACTAACGCTTGCCGGCATGTAAACTCGGTCCACTGGGATGCCGAGCGCCCAGAAGAGGTGACTGACGACCGTCTCGGTGAACATCTCCCGGTATCGCGCTTCAGGCTCGGAGCCCACGAAGTACTTGATTCGGAGCTCATCGCCCTTGCGCGGTTTCCCGCTCTCCTTCAAAACGGGTTGGCCATCGTCGTCCCGGAGTTCGCCGTTGTCGTCGAACGCGACGGCCTCACGAACCAGGTCACCGTCGTCGTCGTAGAGCTCGTTCGCGGCATTGGTGCGCATGCAGCGAAACTTGAGGCTGCCACCCTGCCCCCCGTCACGAGGGACGAACCGGCACGACACGTGCTCGTCCGAACGGAACGAGCCTTCGCTCGGCGGCCCGGCTTCGAGTGCTTCGGTGGAAACGCGCGGTGGTTCAGGCTCGATGATCTGAGCCATCGCCACGCAGGCCCGCCGGCTCTGCTCGGTCACGTCGACTCTTCGTGGACCCTCGTCGATCGGCACGACACAAACGGCCCCATCGGGCAACGGCTCGAGCGCCCAACGCACCGAGTTTACCGGCATGCAGGCAATCCCAACCGCAAGGCAAACGAGACTCCACAGTTGAACGCGAGGCACCCGTATTAGACGCAAAGTGAGTGCGCCTGTTCCCGTTGTGGTGTGGAAGAGGACGGCGGATTCACTCCGGGCCGCTTCTCAACGCCGGGGACGCTTCACCGTCCAAGGCCGACCGGCGCAGCTCCTCCGATTCCGACCAGGCGGTAACGGTCGGGCCGTCCGTAGCCGCTTCTCCGCCACGTTGTGGCCGCGCCACGGTGCCATGACGCGCGACTCCGGTCGCATGCTGCGAGGATACCACGATGAGATACGGTTGAGCCAGACTGGTGCCCAAGTGGGTAGTGTGGTGATGGTTCGACCCGTCTCACCCAAACGGCGACCAGCACCAGATCTGGAGCGCTCCGTGACGAGTTGCAGGCTTGGACTGGCTCTGACCCTCCTCCTGCCAGTTGCAGCGGCGCACGGTCAGATCGCGCGTCCGGACTCGGCGCGGAGCCATGTCATCCCGGCGCTCGAGATCGTCGGGTTCGATGTCCTGCTCAATCTGTTCGATCGCGCCGCGCTGGGTGACCCGTACCGTTCCAACCTGGAGTCGATGCGGAGGAACCTCCGATCGAGCTGGGTCATAGAGAACGACCCGTTCGAGATCAACCAGTTCGGCCATCCCTACCAGGGCTCCATTTACCACGGGTTCGCGCGGGCATCGGGGCAGGACTACTGGGCCGCGATGGGCTACACGTTTGCCGGTAGCGTACTGTGGGAGATTGCGGGCGAAGTCACGCCTCCGTCTCGGAACGACCAGATAGCGAGCGGTATTGCCGGGTCGTTTCTGGGCGAGGCGTTGTTCCGGATCGGCAGCCTGCTGCTGGAGAACGAACCGTCCGACGCCGGTTTGGGGCGCCGCATGCTGACGACGGCGATCGCGCCCACCCTGGTATTCAACCGGCGCGTTTTCGGGCGGCGCTTCGATGCGGTCTTTCCCAGTCGGGAAGCGGCATACTTCCGGCGGATCGCTGTCGGAGCTACGGCCACAACGCAGGGGCGGGGCGAGCGCGGTGTTCGGCTTCGTCCTGTCGAGGGTGTGATCGACGTCTCCATGGAGTACGGATTGCCTGGCGGGGAGACCGACTATCGGTGGCGGCGCCCATTCGATTACTTCGCGCTTCAGGTAACGGGCTCCACGGCCGCCGGGTTCGAGAGCGCGTTAATACGCGGACTGCTCGTCGGACGCGGCGCGCAGCTGGGCAGCGCGTACCGCGGTGTCTGGGGCCTGTACGGGAACTACGACTACATCTCCCCAGAGCTGTTTCGGGTGTCCAGCACGGCCGTGTCGATTGGCACGACCTTCGAGTGGCGCCCTCCGGGTGCGATCGCGGTCCAGGGCACGGCCCTCGCCGGCGCCGGGTTCGCGGCGGTCGGCACGCTCGCCGGGCTGGACACAGCCGACTACCACTATGGCGTGGCGCCTCACTCGCTGCTGGCGTCCCGGATCATCTTCAGGGACCGCGCGGCTCTGGACCTCGCCGCGCGCGAGTACTTCGTCAGCCGGATTGCCGGCACGAGTGGGCATGACAACATCTTCCGACTCGATGCGGCCTTCGCCCTGCGACTGCACGGCCAGCGGGCGGTCGCGGTTCGCTATGTGCTGTCGCGACGCGACTCGTTCTTCCCCGGAGCCGGCAACCGTGCCCAGGTCCGCGGAACGTTAGGCCTGTTCTATACGATGCTCGGACATGATCGCTTCGGCCGAACGCGCTAGTGTCCATCCTGAAACTCGGAGCGCGTGATGGAGACTGACGCATCCACGTACCACTCAGGCCAGATCGCTGAGTGCTCAGAACTGGGGCTGGAACTGGGTGACACGTGCTGGCGCCGGGGTTTGGCTCAGCACCAGCTCCAGGACCAGGAAGCAGATCGAGCATCCAGCACTCACCCACTCAGGCCGACTCGATTCCCATCCCCCGCACGTCACCCCAACCGAAAGCTCCACTACCGGTCGGGCAGCAGCGTGTCGGACTCCCCTGCCGGGCCGGGTTCGCACGGCAGTCGAGGGCACGTCGCGCTGGCAGCGTGAGCCGTCGCCTTGCGACACCCCTGCGCCGCAGGTAGTGTCTCACTTCCGGATGGCGCCCAGCGTTACTTCGTTCTCGCTACACCCATGGGCATCGGACCCGCAAGCACAGGCAACCCAGTGGCACTTCGTTACAACGCGCTCGCGTCGTTTCGCCGAGGATGACGTTACCACACGACCCCCTGGTCGCTGCGTTGCAAGCGGCGCTGGAGTCGGCGTACGACATCAATAGCGAATTGAGTGGCGGTGGGATGAGCCGCGTGTTTGTCGCCACGGAACGAGCGCTCAACCGACGTGTCGTGATCAAGGTGCTCCCGCCCGACCTTGCCGCCGGCGTCAACCGCGAGCGGTTTCGTCGTGAGATCCAGCTTGCGGCGCAACTCCAGCACCCTCACATCGTCCCCCTGCTCTCGGCGGGAGATACGGAAGGCATCCTGTATTACACGATGCCCTTCATCGAGGGCGAGTCGCTCAAGCATGCGCTGGCCAGGGGGTCGAAGTTCAGCCCTCGCGAAGTGATGGGCATTCTGCACGATGTGGCGGACGCGCTCGCGCACGCCCACGAGCGTGGCGTGATTCATCGCGACGTGAAGCCGGCCAACGTATTGCGAAGCGGCGTCCACGCGGTCGTGGCGGACTTCGGCGTCGCGAAGGCACTCTCCGCGGCGCTGCCCGCCGTTGGGATGACCACGAGCGGCATGGCCATCGGAACGCCCCAGTACATGGCGCCCGAGCAGCTTGCCGGCGATCCGGCGGCAGATCATCGCGTCGACATCCATGCGCTTGGACTCCTGGGCTACGAGTTGCTCACGGGGGCGCCGGCGTTTGCGGAACCTTCACCGCAGGCAACCCTCGCGGCGCAACTGACCCGACATCCGGCACCGCTGGAGCCGCTTCGCCCCGATGTGCCGTCCGGCCTGGCGCGCCTTCTCATGCAGTGCCTGGCGAAGGATCCCCGCGACCGACCCGCCAACGCGCAGGCGGTTCGGACGGAACTGGAAGCGATCGTCGTGCCGTCGGGCGACTACCAGCCGCACGATCGAGAGCGACAGGGCGCGCGCAGATGGGTGCCGGCTGTTGCGCTGGGTGTGCTCGCGCTCGTGTGGATCGCCGCGATCGTCTTGCGGACCTGGGGCAATGCTCCCGGGGATACCGGCAGGACGGTGGCGCGTCCTTCGACGCCCGTGCCTACGCCCACTCCTGCAGACAGTGCGTCGCCAGACAGCACGCCCCGGGCTCTGTCATCGACGGGCGTCAACGCACCGCCGTCACGGACTCTACCGGATGCCGGGTCCACCGGCCGGGAAGGAGCATCCGCACCTCCGGCGGTCGGCGGCATCTCGCGCAGGTCTGACGCCGCACCCCCGCGGTCGGCCGTTGATTCCCTCGCGAACCTCGTCCAGCTGCTCCGGACGCAGGCGCCGACGGATCCCGTGATTCGCCCCCCCTCGCCCAACTCGGTTTCTCGAGCCGGACTCAACGAACGGCGAGCCAACCTCGGACCCCGCCGGAAGGCGCTCATCGTTACGCTGTCGGATTCCGTGAGCCGGGCGCTGGCCGCTCGCGTGGCGCGACTTCTCGACGCGGAACGGTACCAGGCCACGACGGCCGAGAGCGGCGCGAGCGGCCAGGGCGCGCTCGATTCGCTGGCGACCGACGGCGGCTACGACGTCGGCGTGTACCCCCGGGCGACCCTTCGACGGGACAGCGCCTTCGCAGGTGAGATTCGCTTGCGCGACTTCACCGCCCACAGCGGATATGCGTCGAACCAGGTTTCGCGGCGGCTTCCCAGGGACAGCATCGGCATCGCGATCGACTCACTCGCTGCTTATGCCGTGCGCCGCCTGACCAGCATGGATCTTGCGCCACGAGCCGGCGTGGTTGACCCGGAGGTGCGCGCCTTCGAAGAGCGGGCGCGCAACATGGGACCTCCGAGGCGGATCATCATCTGGAATCACCCGCCACACGAGAACCTGGAGGTGCAGGAAGCCGGCTCGGTCGTCATGGATGTTCTGCGCGTCGCGATTCGCTCCCTGCCGCGGTTCGTACAGGTACCGCGGGACTCGACGCTCGGGATTCTGGCGCGCTCGCGCAACCGTGAAACCGTCCTCACCGTGCTGCGCGCCGACCTCATGGTGTCCATCGCGGCGAGCTTCAATTTCGCGGGGCAGGACTCGGTCGCCTGGACCATCACCGTACGCGACGCGGGAGCCGCGGGTGCGTATCAGTCGCGCGCGTTCCGGAGCACGCCCACCACGCTCGCCGACCCAATGGCCTTTGTCGCGGCTGCGCTGTCCCGGGTGCTGGCGGGGATCGAGCAGATGGATGCGGCACCGCGCGATTCTGCTGCAGTGCCGCCCGGTTGAGCGCCTTCGACGGCGGCTCCCGGGGCGCCAGCAAGACGCGCTACACCTCGTACGTCGGTCTCGCCCGCCGGGCTCCGCCGACCTAACGCCATCGGAACGGCCTGTACTCGGCGGGGTCCCCGAGGCTCACCTGCGTGCCATTGGCCTCGCTCTTCCAGACACTGCCCATTAACGCAATGACGCGATTGAAGAAGTACTCGGGGAGCATGCCGGAATCGTCGAGACACACGGGGAACGCGCTGCCGCCGTCAGTGGTCAGCACGCGCTGATTCGTCAGCATCGCAGCCTGGAGGTCGAGGTCGAAAGCAACGATGTCGCTGATGTTCCCCATCGACACTGGCGTCCGCCGCAACAGGATCGTCCCGTTTCCGGGGCACACGCTGGGTTCGTAGTAGTTGAAGCCTCCCGGCAGGCCGGAGAACGTCACCGGACCGACAGCGGCCGCGACTCCACCGGACGGACCGGGGAAGATCCCCGGCTCGCGTTTCATCATCGCGCCGCTCGAGTTGTCAAAGTAGATCTGCGTCTCGCCGTTGGGGCCGTTCACCACTGTGGCATCGCGCCCCGGCGCGACCATGGTCCAGGTCGACGTGAACGGATCGAGCCGCCACACTTCGAGTTCCAGCGTTGGCGTCTGGAGCGTGGCGAGACAGGCCAGTTGATAGCAGGGGTCAGATCCCATCGTTCGCACGTCTTCGGTGAACGTGCGGATGATCGCGCCCGTAACCGGATTGCGCTCCGCGACGAGGACGTTGTCGGGACCTGCAGGGATGAAATCGATGGTGAGCAGGTTGCCGTTGCCCATCGCCCCGCCGAACAACGGCGGGATCGAACCCTGCAGGGGCGGGAACAGAACCACGTCGAACGGCGCTATGGTCCTCCGGATGATGGCATGCTGATTCGGGGACCTGAGCATCCCGACCAGGTGTTGCTGCTTGTTGATCCAGTTGAGGGGTGTGTCCTGGCTGGCCATGATCGGGATGTCGTTGCCCATGCCGGACGGGCCGGTGACATCGATCAGCAGTTGCGCATCGGTTTCGACGACGTCATAGCTCCCCGCCGGCAACATGACCTCCGCCTTGCCCGTTGCGTCGGTCACAAGCTGCGCGACCACCGTGGCCGTTCCTGTCTGTCGGACGTCGAAGGCGTAGCCCGCGAGCGTGAAGGGCGGAACCGCCGCGCCGCCGTCCTTCCCCTGCACCGTCTTCACCAGCGTCAGCGTCCCGGACACCTGCAGCGCCTGTCGATTGATCCACCCGATCCCGGTGTCATTCCCGTCGGTGACCACGACGCCGGCCGCGAGCATCGTGAAATCGGTCAGTCCCTGGGCGTCGGTCTCGATAACGTCGTACGATCCTGCAGGTACGTTGGCAAAAGCCTTCCCGTCCGCTCCTGTGGTGACCGTTGCGAGCAGCATGGACGAGCCGGATACGCGGATCTGGAATGCAAACCCCGACAGCGGTGGATTCGACGGGTTGTTGGGCGAGCCGCCGGCGGAAGACTGGATCTGTTTCTGTACTGCGAGGATTCCGAGCGGAACCGCTGGCTGCCGATTGACCCACGAGACGGAGTTGGCCTGGCCCGCGATGACGCCCTTCCCGTTGATGGCCTGCGTGACATCCTCGAGACCTTTCCCGTCAGTCTCGCGGACGTCGTACATGCCGCTGGGGAGTGACGCCTGCGCGACACCTGCAGCGTCGGTCACGATCGTGGCCACCACGGTTGCGCTTCCGGCCGTTCGCACCTCGAACTCGAACCCGGTCAGCGATGGGTCCGCCGGATTGTCCGGTGTACCGCCCAGGTAAGACTGTACCTCCTTCCGGACGGTCAGCACGGGCTGGTCGAGAGTCGACACGGGGGACGACTCGCCACTCGGATTGGAGCAGCCGTTCTCATTGCATCCCAGCACGCGGTACCGATAATCGGTCCCGGCGGTCAGACCCGCGTCGAGGAACGTAGTGACGTTGGGCCCCGTCGTTCCCGCCTGTGCATACGCCGGCAGGACGACGATGTCGGTGGAAGTGCCTGACGCGAAGTCCGAGGCAGCGGCTTCACGCTCGATCCGGAATCCCGTTTCGTTGTTGGCGTTGTCGGTCCAGGTGACCTGGATCTGGGTATCGGACATTGGCGTCGCTTGCACACCCGATGGAGCCGATGGAGGAAACGGGTCGTTGACCGTGACGGTGGCGTTGCCGCTGCGACCGCCCGCATTGGCGGTGATGGACGCCGACCCGGCGCTGACGCCAGTGACGACGCCGACGCCGCTCACCGTGGCAATGGCACTTGCGCCGCTCGACCACGAAAATGTCGCGCTGACGGCCTCACCGGCTGCATTGCGCGCAGTTGCCTGAAGCTGCGTGGTGCTGCCGACGTCGACACTGGCCGATGTCGGGCTCACCGAGACCGTGGCAATGGCATCGGGGTCGGGCGCCTGGCCACCGTCGCCGCCGCAGTTTCCGGCGACGCACACTGCAATCATGGCGACCCACGGTTTCCATCCGGATATCGGACCGTCGCAACGTGACGCAACGCCGCCACGCGGTCGCGCAGGGGGGAAAGCAGTCATTGGGTCTCCCGCGGTGCCGTCGCCCTACTGGCTTCCGAACTTGAATCCCAGGCCGAAGGAGAGGTATGTCGTCTCATCAAGACCGTGATTATACGCGACCTCGCCGAAGAGCGACCGACCGAAGTTCATCCCGGCGCCTAGCGACACTACAACTTGCGTATCAGTAGACCCATCGATCCCCGCAGGAGGATTGTACTTGTGCAGGAGGATTCCTCCGCCGGCATGCAGATACGCGGATGATCCTGCACCTCCGTCCTGGAATGGCCGTGCTCCGGAGCGATCCGCGCTGAATCCCGAAGCTCCCCCTCCGAGCGGCTTGATGAACCGCGCCAGCGCACCCATCAGAGTGGTACTCGCGTCGCCACCGTCGAACTCGGAATCGTGCTGGTTGATCCCGAAGTTGCCGTCGATCCGTATCGCGTTGCCTCCCGATAGCGGCAACGAAGCCCCCGCAGCCGCCAGCCAACCGATGTTGGCGTACTTTCCGTAGTCTCCGACGGGCATGGTACCCATGGCACCCACGAACCAGCTGACTTGAGCCTGCGCCGCGCCTGCGAACAGAATGAGGCCGATGAACGGCGCAGCCATCGAGTCGACCCGACGTTTCATTGGTGCGTCTCCCGGCTTGGAAGTGAACGCGCGCTCGCGGGCCGTCGCGCAGCGGGCGCGTGACCCTGAAATCCTCCAGCGGATGCCGCGTAACGCAGGGGATCGGCAACCAGTCTTGCCATTTCCCTCCGGTCGAGGCATCGTACCCGAGGGAGCGGCGCTCCCCCTTGCCCGAAGGGGATACACGGAATCGACAGAATCATGATCAACCGACCCACGGATGAGCCGGGCGCACCTGAATCCGCCCGCCGGGAGTCCGTGGCCAGGTTGCTGAGCGATCTGCGCGAGGGCCGTCGCGAGGCACTCGAGGAGCTGTTTCCCCTGGTCTACGCGGAGCTGCGCGAGCTGGCCCACCGGCAGCGCCGTGCCTGGCGGGGAGACGAGACGCTCAACACCACCGCCCTTGTCCACGAGGCGTATCTCAAGCTGGTGGACCAGCGCCGCTCGAACTGGGACACGGAAGCGCACTTTCTCGCGGCGGCATCGCGAGCCATCCGTCACATCCTGACCAACTACGCCAGGGATCGCCGCGCGCAGAAACGCGGTGGAGGCTGGCAGCGTATCTCGCTGGGCGAGCAGGAGATCGCCGCTGGACTGGAGACGTCCGGTTCCACCTGGGAATACCGGGTCGCGGCCCTCGACGAGGCGCTCCAGCGCCTCGCCGTCCTCAGTGATAGGCAGGCCCGCATCGTGGAGTGTCGCTTCTTCGGAGGCATGACGGTCGAGCAGACCGCGCTGGCCCTCGATCTATCCACGGCGACCGTGACGCGCGGTTGGACCATGGCGCAAGCCTGGCTCCGCACCAATCTGGGCGAGGCGAGAGCCTCGTAGCCCGCGTTCCTGTGACACGCTCACGCTGGGATCGGCTGGAACTGCTCCTGGAAAAAGCAACTGAGGTTCCGGTGGCACAGCGCGCCGAATTCGTCAGTCGCGAGACCAGCGACGATCCAGCGCTCGGCGCTGAACTCGCCAGGTTACTCGAGGCATCCGATGGAGCGCCGGAATACGTCGGACGGTTGCGGCAGGATCTGCTCGGCTCTGGTATGCAGGGGCTCCTGCGTGCGGCGGCTGCGGCCGGAGACGGGCCTGATCCATGGATCGGCAGGAAGGTCTCGCACTACGAGATCCTCGAGCGGATCGGCGGAGGCGGAATGGGAGTGGTCTATCGAGCCCGGGACGCGCGACTCGACCGCGCCGTCGCACTCAAGTTCATTGCCCCCGAGATCCGCAGCGATCCCCAGGCCCGGCAGCGCTTGCTGGATGAAGCCCGGGCGGCGTCGGCGCTGGACCAACCGAATATCTGCACCATCCATGAAATCGGGGAGACCGAAGATGGACGGCAGTTCATCGTTATGCCCGCCTATGACGGTGAGACGCTGCGGTCCCGGCTCGATCGGCCGCCGCTACCGATCCAGGAGGTCCTGGACATCGCCGCGCAGATCTCCCGGGCGCTGGCCGCCGCCCACGCTCGCGGGATCGTACACCGAGATGTGAAGCCCGACAACGTGTTCATCACCCGCGATGGCGTGGTCAAGCTGCTGGACTTCGGACTCGCGCGGACGGCCGAGCACCGAATGAGCGGGCCGACCGGCATGGCGGGAACGGTGGCCTACATGAGCCCTGAGCAGTCTGGCGGCCAGCGGGCCGACGCGCGGAGCGACGTTTGGGCACTTGGCGTCATCCTGTATGAGATGCTGGCGGGCGTCCGGCCGTTTGTCGCGAAGGATCCGCGCGCTCTGCTGGAACTCATCGTGACCCGGGATCCCGACTTCGCCGCGCTGCACGCCGATCTCGATCCCGCAATCGCGTCGGTGGTGCGGCGCGCGCTGGCGAAGGATCCCTCACGGCGTTTCGCTGGTGGCGGTGAACTCCTTGATGCCTTGAACGGTTGCCAGCGTCCACCGGCGGCTGCCTCGGCACCGACACGGCGGCGCCCGGCCGCGTCGCGCGAGATCCGGCTCGGCGCCTTTACAGTCGGGTTGCTCATCGTCGGCTCGCTGGTAGTGTGGCGCTTCCGCGCCGGCGGCGATCCGGTCCCGGAATTGCCCAGCATCCCCGCGGGAACCGTCGCCCACGCCCTCTGGGTGGACGACAACCCGGAGAACAACTCCGCGGTGATCCGGCGGCTCGCAGACCGCGGCATTCAGGTCACGACCGTCCTGAATACAGCGGAGGCAATCCGGCGGTTCGATCCGGCGGTACACCAGTTCGTCATCTCGGATATGGGGCGTTTCGAGGGGGCCAACAACGGGTACGTGGAGCGGGCGGGGCTCGATCTGCTCAGCCGGCTGCGGGCGCGACGTCCCGACGTGCAGCTCGCCTTTTGTACCAGCGCGCGAGCGGTCAGGTACTATCGCTCGGAGGCCGTGGCAGCGGGTGCGCTCGGCATGTTCGAGGATTGCGCCGAGGTCATCCGGGTGATGGGGCGCTAGCGCCGGCGCAGCTCGTCGAACCACCGGGCAGATCGCTTCTCGGTTGTCACGACACGTCAGGGCGTCACCCTCGGAAGTCACACGCCGGAAGCACCGGCCCCGGAGTCATCGGCCACCTTCCGTAGCAAGTCTGCGAGTTGGCTGTGGCCCTTCCTCTCTGCCCACACGAGCGGGGCTGCCCACGATGCACCCCCCGCGACCGGATCCGCGCCGTGCTCGAGAAGTAGTTCGACAGTCGCACGCTGACCCCGTCGAGCGGCGACGCCGAGTGGAGTGGAACGGTACTCGTCATCTATGGCGTCAACGGTCGCGCCGTGGACGAGGAGCAGTCTCGCCTTTGCCACGTCTCCCTCGGCGGCCATGTGATGGAGCAGCGTGAACCGTTGCCAATTCATGTGATTCGGATCCATCCCATGCTCCAGCAGGAACGCCGCGGTCGCCTCGTGCTTGAAGTAGTAGTACGGCGCCCATTTCGATACCGGCGGCACGCGTGCGCCGAGTCGCAGGAGCATCGCAATGACGTCGTGGCGGCCCTCGCTCGCGGGGCCGGCAAGGATGCCGTCCCCCCACTCAGCCTCATCTCCATGGATCCACTGAGGGTTGGCTCGGAGCAGCCGCTCCGCTTCATCCAGCTTCCCTTCCGCTACGAGACGCCCGACGCGATCACGCTCGGACGTCTGCTGGCGGCCGCCGTGCTCACGGAGCAGCTCGATCAGCTCCGTGTCCCGCTTTCCGTGCGCTGCCTGCGACATTGGTGTGCCGCACGAGTCGACGTCGGCATTCGGGTCGGCGCCGTGCGCCAGCAGCAGGCGGACAATCTCGCGCTCCCGGTCGTTCACGGCGATCCAGAGCGAGAGCCCACGCGGCGCGCCCTCCTCGGGCAGGTTCGGATCCGCGCCGTGCTCGAGCAGCCGCTGCGTCATCGTGACGTCGCGCCGACGCACGGCTGCCGAAAGCACACGATGATGGCAGGTGTCCTCGAAGTTCGCGAGCGAGCGATCGCGGGCCAGGGCGTCGCGGACGAACTGTTCGTCGCCCCGCAGGGCGGCGACGAAGATCGTATACCGCGAACCATGAGACAACAGCAGCTCAGCGATCTCCTCGCGGGGGCCGAGCCTGACCTGGAAGAACCAATTGGGCATCAGGGCACAGTGCACCGGCCGGTACCCGTCGCCGCGCACGGCGTCCACGTTCGCGCCCGCAGCCAGTAGTGTCCGAACGATCTTCAGGTGCCCGTTCTTCGCAGCCTGGTGGAGCGC
>DASWGU010000095.1:0-4585 GCA_036393555.1 Gemmatimonadaceae bacterium | reverse complement strand
GGTCGATGGCGCGCGCGGCCAGCGCCCGGGCGCCGTCGCGCAGCTCCCTGCTGTGCTTCACGATGTCGACGTTCCGCTCCATGTCTTCCGCGGTCCACCCGCGGGAGTGCGCCACATAGGGGAACTGCGGAAAATGGCACCCGATCTCGGCGAAGAAGCCGAGCATCTGCCCGGCCACGGCCTGCACGTTGTCCTGCCCACCAGTGATGATGAAGGCAGCGACCTTGTTCCGCATGAGCACGCGGTTGGCGATCGTGATCTGATTCTGCACACAGTTCATCCGTTCCACCATGCGGTAGTAGAGCGAGCTGGCGTTGCCCCAGCGGATCGGCGTCGCCACCAGGATGACGTCGGCCCAGTGCACAATGGCTTCGTAGACGCGCTCCATCTGGTCGTCCGGATCCATCTGCGTGATGGAGCAGGGCCAGGTGCACGCGTGCGCCGATTTGGAGTAGTAACCCTCACAGGGCCGGAACTTCAGTTCCGCCAGTCGCAGCGTCCGGACCTCACAGCCTAACGATTCGGCCTGCGCCATACTCTCGGCGAGGAGGGCGTCGCTGGTGGAGTAGCGCGGATTGGCCACGTCCATGTTCGTGCTGGAAATGCCCACGACCCGGATCCCCCCCGGCTCGCGCGCCACCTTGCGCGCCAGGGGGTGCGGCGGATGAACGCCCCGGGTCCGCTTCGTGACCGGCTTCTCCGACACGTACAGGTGATCGTTCTCGACCTTCAGGTCGTAGCGGGGCACGGCGTCGATTTCGAACCCCGGCTCTCCCAGCCCGGTGCGGCAGTGGTATTTCCAGTTGTGCCAGGGACAGGTAACGTACTCGCCGTCAAGGCGGCCGTCGGCGAGCGGCCCGCCCGCGTGATTGCAGACGCCGGAGAGCGCGCCGAATTCGCCACCCTGCCACGTCACAACGATCCGGATCCGCCCGACCGTCGCAGCCGTCAGGGGGCGACCGGTGAATCGTTCTGCCGGACCCAGGTCATGCCACATGCGACGCCTCCGGTTACGGTGA
Source organism: Gemmatimonadaceae bacterium (assembly GCA_036393555.1). Taxonomy (GTDB): domain Bacteria; phylum Gemmatimonadota; class Gemmatimonadetes; order Gemmatimonadales; family Gemmatimonadaceae; genus JABWBJ01. The sequence goes on along the minus strand of DASWGU010000095.1, from coordinate 3,566 downwards.
TCAGCTTCGAATTATCCGCGCGGGTCCGGATGGGTTCCCGTACGGAGATGGGCCGGCCGAACCGCACGCTCCACCAGCGCGAGCGTCGCGTCGACCAGTATGGCAAGCAGCGCCGCCGGCAGCGCGCCCGACAGGATGAGTCGGGAATCGGCCAGCGCGAGCCCCGTCACGATCGGCTCGCCCAGGCCGCCAGCGCCGATGAACGCAGCGAGCGTCGCGGCACCGATGCTGATCACGGCCGACGTTCGAATGCCGGCCACGATGACCGGCGCTGCCAACGGGAGCCGCACCCAGCGCAACCTTTGCACCGCGGTAGCTCCCATCGCCTCGCATGCTTCCACCGCCTCCGGATCGGCGTCCCGAACCCCGGTGTAGGTGTTGCGCGCTATGGGATAGAGCGCGTAGAGCCACAGGGCCACCAGCGCAGGCCGGACGCCAACGCCCAGCAGCGGAATCATGAATGCGAGAAGGGCGATACTGGGAATCGTCTGCAGCACGCCCAGTCCACCGACCACCCACTCCGCGCTGCGCCGGGCTCGCTCGAGGATCAACCCGAGGGGCAGCGCGACCAGCACCGCGGCAAGCAGCGCGGCGACGACCAGCTCCAGGTGTCGTGCCGTGAGCGACAGGGTCTCCGCGCGTCGAGCCCAGAAGAAGGAGGCGAATCCGGCCCGCGGCCTGCCCGTCGAGGCCGAGGCGACCGAGGTACCACGCACCAGACCGATGTCACGCAGGACCACGGCCGCCACGTCGGCAATGGGATCGCCATCCACTTCGATCCGACGATTAAACACGCGCATCGAGCGCTCGTCCAGCCGCCCGCTGAGCGCGTTCAGCGCCACGATCGCCTCGGGATGCTCTCGCGCCAGGCGGGGCGAGATCAGCGCGGCAGCCTCGTACGGCGGGAAGAAGCGCCGGTCGTCCTCCAGCGTCACCAGGTCGTGTTGCGACAACAGTCCGTCCGTGGAGTAGCCGTCGATGACGTCGACTGCTCCTTCCGCCAACGCGGCGTACTTCACCGCGGGCGCGAGCGGACGCACCGAGCCGAGGCGCAATCCGTACGCGGCCCTCAGGCCCGGCAGGCCGTCGGGACGGCCGATGAAATCGGACGTGAAGCCAGCGTTCAGTTGCGGACCCACGCGGGCGAGATCGGACAGTGTACGCAACTGGAGCCGCTCGGCTGTCTCGCGCCGCACGGCGATCGCGTAACCATTCTGGAAGCCCAGCGGTGCCAGCCAACGCACGCCGTACAGGTCGTCGAAGCGTCGAGCCACGTGCACGAATGTCCGCCGTGCGTCCGCGCGCATGGCGTCCTCTAGCGTGTCGCCCAGGATGGCCAGAAGGCCCGTGCCCGTGTACTCCGGATAGACGTCGATCGCGTCGCTGCGAAGCGCCTGGAAGGCGATCTCGGTGGCACCCAGGCCCGGCCGGCGAACCACGGCGATGCCATGCGACTCCAGCACCTGTGCAAAGAGTTCGGCCAGCAGGTAAGACTCGCCGAAGGGCTTCGAAGCGACCACCACGGGCTGGCGCCGATCAACCGAATCCTGTGCCACCGCCGTGAGCGGCAGCGTGCCGAGACCCATCAGCGCGAACCACGCAGGACGAATGCGGGAACGGCGGTGCGCGCGTCTCACTGCGAACCCAGCCTTGCATGGGCCGCTCGCGCACGCTCGAACAGGTCGCGGACATAGTCGCTTGCCGGTACGCGCTGCAGGTCTTCAACCGTTCCCTCCTGCTCCACCCTCCCGACCCGCATCACGGCGATGCGATCCGCCAGGCGCGCGGCTTCTGCCAGGTCATGCGTGACCAGCAGCGCGGTGAACGAGAAGTCGCGTCGCACCCGGTCGAATGCATCGTGCACCTCACCGCGCGAGATCGCGTCCAGTGCGCCGAATGGTTCGTCCAGCAGCATGGCTTCCTGCTTCGCCGCCAGGGCTCTGGCCAGTGCGGCACGCTGGCGCTGGCCGCCGGACAGTTCCGACGGCAGCCGATCGCCGAACCGCCCCGGATCGAGTCCCACGTGTTCGAGGGCGTCGTCGGCTGCTCCCGTGACGTCCGCCATGGCCGTCAGGCGCGGGACCAGCTCCACGTTGCGGCGGACGGTCCAGTGCGGCAGGAGCCCACCGTGCTGCGGGACATAGCCGAGCCGTCGCCGAAGCGACACCGGATCCAGGGTGAGCACATCCTCGCCCCCGACGCGAACCGAGCCGCGATCCGGTTGAACCAGACGGTTGAATGCCCGAAGGAGGGTGGTCTTCCCGCACCCGCTTTCACCAACCAGCGCCGTCACGGTCCCCGCGGGCACGCGCACCGAGGCTCCGGCGAGCGCCGGCGTTCCTCGATAGGCATGGTGCAACGTGTCGGCTTCGAGGTCCAGGGCCACGGATCGGATGCCGGTAAGCGTACGGTGCAACTTACCCTGCCGGTCCACCATTGGGCTCCGCCCGCTGAGGGGGCGCTGCTGATCCATCAGGTTCGAACCGGGGCCCGGAAGGTGCCCTGCGGCAGGGGCGCGTCATGGGCCGCGGTGCCCGTCCTGACGCTCTGGGGCGACGCGGGCTGGGCACCCGCTTGTGTGCCGTCGCGGCCGTCCGGCAGGCATCGCCCGGGGACTCGGCGCCTTCTGCCCTGACCTATAAACCTTAGGTGGCCGAGCGGTGTCCCACGTGAAAACCCGGGACTCTCATGGCCGACTCCGATCTCGAACTCCTTCGCGGCACCTTCGACCTCCTGATCCTCAAGACGCTCAGTTGGAGACCGATGCACGGCCTCGGCGTCCTCCGCTGGATCGAGCAGGTCACGCAGAACCGGCTGCAGATCGAGGAAGGTGCGCTGTACCCCGCCCTGCACCGGTTGGAGCAGCGCGGATGGCTCGATGCGGAATGGGGATACTCCGAGAGCAACCGACGCGCGAAGTACTACCGCCTGACGCCGCGCGGCCGGCGACAACTGACCGCGGAGTTGTCGAAATGGGCCCGGTACACTGAAGCCGTTGGCATGGTGATCGCCGCGCAGGGGGCGCGCAGCTCGTGAGCGACCGTCCGGACCGGCACGGCACCCCTCGCGACGTTCAGCTTCCCGTATCGAAGCGCCGGATCGACAGCGCCCTGCGCGAGGAGTTCCGCTTTCACTTCGAGGAGCGCATCGAACAGTTCGTGGCGTCCGGCATGTCGCGCGCGGAGGCAGAGGCCGAAGTGCGCCGGCGTTTTGGTGACATCGAAGCCTATCACCGGCAAACCAGGCAGATCGACGAGGAGACCATGCGCACCCGCCAACGCTTCGAGTTCTTCGCCACGCTCGCGCGCGAAACCGCCCGTTCGGCACGCGTTCTGCTGCGAACCCCGGCGTTCTCTGCCATCGCGTTCCTGACGCTTTCGCTGGGCATCGGCGCTACGACGGCCATCTTCACCGTACTCGATGCCGTGGTGTTGCGGCCGCTGCCGTACGCGAACGCCGGCCAGCTCGTGTCAATACTGCACCCGGCGACGGTGCCGGGCAGCGGCGAGCGCAAGTGGGGTATCTCACCGGGCGGCTACTTCTTCTTCCGTGACAGCGCGCGCACG
>DASWGU010000094.1:0-19166 GCA_036393555.1 Gemmatimonadaceae bacterium | reverse complement strand
GACCGAATTCCGGTTCGTGCTGCCTGTGGCCGCCCCCGGCCAGCCATCCGCTACATCCAATCCAGTCGCCTCGTGAACGAAGACATCATCATACCGATCGCGGGCATGATCACCTCGATTGTGATGGTCCTCGGGATTCCGTTAGTCATCGTCCACGCGCGCCGGCTGTGGGCCCGGGATTCCATGCCGACCTCGTCGGGCGAGACCAACCAGCGGCTCGAGCGAATCGAACAGGCAATCGACGCCATGGCGGTGGAGGTGGAGCGGATTTCCGAAGGACAGCGCTTCGTCACCAAGCTCCTCGCCGATCAGCAGGAGCGAGTCGGCCTGCCAGCGGGCCGTACGCGCCAGCCATCCTGACGAGTTTGTCATGACGATTTACCCTGGTGACGTCGCTCTGGCCGCGGTCATCTTCGGGACTGTCAGCGGGACCATCCTGGCCCTGACGAGGATGCGCTACCGCTATCTGGAACAGCGCGAGCACTACCGTTCAGTGGAACCCGCCGCGGTCGAGGAGCGACTCCTGCGCATTGAGCAGGCGGTTGACGCCATTGCGGTCGAGGTCGAGAGGATGTCCGAGTCTCAGCGATTCACATCAAACCTGCTTGTCGACCGACTGCCGCCCCGATCACCGGGGCGAGTCCTCGAGGGAGGTAATTCATGAGTCCGATGGTTCAGGAGGCAGGACGCCAGGCCCCGACCGCACCGATCGATGCCGATCGACTCGCACAGAAGATCGAAGAGGGCGTGGAAAAGGCCCTTGAAGCCGGGCTGGCGGGCGTCGACCAGCAAGCGTCCGCTCGCGAACAATTGCGCGACGCCATAGATCAGATCCGTGATGAGGTCGCGCAGGCCCGCCTGCAGGGTCGCGGGGGCAGCCTCGTGCCACAGCAGTTCGTACCCGAGATTCCGCGGGAGGCTGTCGACATCACCGTCGCGCTCTTCACCACCATCGCGTTCATCATTGTCGGGCTGCCATTGGCTCGAGCCTTTGCGCGCCGCATGGACCGCCGTGGCCAGGCCGCGCCGGCATCCGAGCTGGCGCCGCGCCTGGATCGGATCGAACAGGCGGTCGACGCTATAGCCGTCGAGGTCGAGCGCATCTCTGAGAACCAGCGCTACTCGACCAAAGTCATCTCCGAGCTGCGGGGAATTCCCGCGCCGAATCCGGTCGGTGGATGGCAGCCAGGGCGCGAGGCCGCGCCCGTGCAGCGCGACGCGGCGGAGTCGCGCCGTCCCTGAGTCCTCCCGGGAATGCCCAGCGCGCTCATCATCGACGACGAGCCGAACATCCGGCGGATGGTGGGGGCGCTGCTCGCTGCCGAGGGCTGGGACGTCCGGGACTCGCCTGACGGCGCGGCCGGGCTGGCCGCGGCAGTCGAAGCAGACCCGGACGTCGTGCTGCTGGACCTGATGATGCCCGGCTCCATGGACGGCATCGCCACGCTGCAGGCCCTCCGCGAAAAGCTCCCCGACCTGCCCGTGATCATGATGAGCGGTCGAGCCGGACTGTCCGATGCGGTTCGTGCCACCCAGCTCGGCGCCCACAACTTCCTGGAAAAACCGCTCACCCCCGAAACGGTGCTCCTGAGCCTGGCGTCTGCACTGGAACTGCGACGCGCACGTCGGGAGGCGGCGGCCTTGCGGGCGGATCTCGGCCTTACTGGCGAGATGATCGGCACGAGCCAGTCCATGGGGAGGCTCCGCGAACTCATCGATCGCATCGCGCCAACAGACTCGCGGATCCTCATTTCCGGAGAGTCGGGCACCGGGAAGGAACTGGTGGCGGCGGCCATTCACGCGGGCAGTGCGCGCCGTGATCGGCCGTTCGTGCGCGTCAACTGCGCCGCCATTCCGCGCGACCTGGTGGAGAGCGAGATGTTCGGGCATGAGCGTGGTGCATTCACAGGAGCAGTGGAGCGGCGGATCGGCCGTTTTGAGCTGGCGCACCGCGGCACACTGCTGCTGGACGAGGTGGGAGACCTGGGACCGGAGGCGCAGGCGAAGCTCCTTCGCGCCATCGAGGCCAGGGAGATCGAGCGAGTCGGGGGCGCGAAGCCGATTCCGGTCGACGTCCGCATCATCTCGGCCACCAACAAGAACCTCATGCGGTCAGTCCGCGAGGGAACGTTCCGTGACGATCTCCTGTTCCGCCTGAACGTGGTCCCGCTGGAGGTGCCACCGCTCCGAGCGCGTCCGGACGATCTCCCCGAACTGGTGACACATTTCACGTCGCTCTTCCGGGTGCGGACCGGACGCCCCAGTCCCGAATGGACCGTGGAGGGAATCCGCCTCCTCCAGCGGTATCCGTGGCCGGGCAACGTCAGGGAACTTGCGAACATCGTGGAGCGAGTGGCGATCCTCCACGGCGGCGAGCCCGTCACTCCTCGCGAGGTCGCGCAGGTACTGTCCTTCGACCAGGCCCCGCAGCAGGTCCCGACACAGCTTCCCGATCCCGGCCGGCTGGAGGCGCCGCTGAGCGAACTCCTCGACGACTATGAACGGCTGCTGATCACCCGCGCGCTCGCCATGGCCGGTGGGAACATCGCGGAGGCGGCCCGCCGATTGCAGACCGATCGTCCCAACCTGTATCGTCGGATGAAGCGACTGGGTGTCGTCGGCGATGCGACTGTCACGCATGTGATGTGATCACGCGCAGCGGCGAGTTTCCTCGCGCTCTCCTCACTCTCCGGTGACCACTCGACCCCTCCTGCTGTTCGCACTATTGGCAACGACCGTCCCGCCGGTCGGGGCACAGCGCGCCGACTCGGTGGAAATCCGGGAGTTGCGTGCCGTGCCACCCGACATCGTGGACGAGGCTCGTCGCGTGCTTTCGGCAGCGGGAGCGCGCCTCGTTCAGGGCGACCTGCTGGTGCACGCGCGCGATACGATTTTCTCTGACCTGGCCGTTCTGGGGGGCGAACTGCTGGTGGACGGCTTGGTCGCCGGCCGGGTCCTGGCGATCAACGGCGATGTGGTCGTTCGGGGTGGCGGACGCCTGGCGGGATCGCTGATCGTCATTGGCGGTGGTCTCCGCACGCCCGGCGGGGGTGTCGTCGAGGGAGATGCGCGCATCTACACCGATCCCGTGCGGATGGATCGCGAGGGCGAGCGGCTCGTCGTGCGCGACGAAAGTGAGGACGAGGCCTGGTATCGTCGCTGGATGTCACCGCGCGCGAACTCCGGCAGCGAGCTGCGGCTGGTGACCACGCGAACCTACAACCGGGTCGAGGGCCTCCCTCTGCTGCTTGGTCCCCGGATCAAGCTGGCGTACTCGTGGGGTCGCGTCACGATCGACGCGATGGGGATCCTCCGCAGCGCCGACCGGTTCGAGCTCCGCTCCGAGAACCTGGGCCACCAGCTGCGCGCCGAGGTGGAGGTGGGGGGCGAGAGGGGTTTCCGGCTGGGGGGCCGGCTCGACGATGTCGTCGATCCGGTGGAGGACTGGCACCTCGCCGACTCCGAGATCGGCATCGCCTCGTTCATCCTGCATCGCGACTTCCGCGACTACTTCAGCCGGCATGGATCCGCCGTGACCGCCGCGGCTTTCATGGGCGACAACATCGACCTGTCGATCCGGTGGTCGGACGAGGAATGGGGATCGCGCGAGGCGAGGGATCCGTGGTCGTTGTTGCGCGACAACCAGAGCTGGCGACCGAATCCGGGAATGGACCGTGGCCGCTTCCACCTCATGCGCGCCGAGGCGCGGTACGACACGCGGAACGACCGCCGCGACCCGTGGTCAGGCTGGTTCGTCACCGGGGCCTACGAGTACGGCTCCGGCTGGATCTCGCGCTACGCCTCGACGACGCAGGGCATTCGCAACGTCAATCCCACGGGCCGCACGGTGTACGACAGGCTGTTCCTCGACGTGCGGCGCTACAACCGCGTCTCCGCTGAGGCGCAGCTCAATGTCCGCCTGGTGGTGGGAGGCTGGCTCAGTGGCGACGATCTGCCGCTGCAACGCCGCTTCTCGCTGGGAGGCGCCGGCTCGCTGCCCGGGTACGACTTCCGCGAGGTGCGGCCGGGAACGGACCGGCTGACCTGCGCTGGAGCGCGCGACCAGAACGTGCCGGGCGGCGCCCGATCTCCCACTGGCACACCGGCCCAATGCGAACGCATTGTCCTCGGCCAGATCGAGTATCGTGGCGAAATCGGGTCGCGCTTCTTCGGGTTCCTCAACGAAGAGCGCCGTCACCGCCGGTATGGCTGGGGGCGGCGAGCCGAGTGGGCGGTGTTCGCCAACACCGGCCGCGGTTGGCTGGTGGGTCCGCACGGAGGGGACCTGCAATACGGCGCCGGCACGCTCCCTCCTGTGTCCACCTGGCACGCCGATGTCGGTATCGGCCTCCGGCTGGACGATCTGGGGCTGTATGTCGCGAAGTCGATCACCGAGCCGCACTCGCCGGTGAACTTCTTCGCACGACTGAGGCCGCGATTCTAGACGGTGCGGCGCGTTCTTGTCCTGTCGACGCTCCTGCTGGCAGGCCTGCCGGAACTCCAAGCGCAGCAACCGCGCCTGGAAATCACCCTCCCTGCTCCCGCGGTGATCGGCAGGCAGGGGCCGTCGTTGCGCGCGATAGATGTGGTGTCAGACGCGGAAACCCGGGGCCTCCTGCAGAGCGGGTTCCCTGCCCGCCTGCACTTCCGCGTGGAGCTCTGGTCAGCCGGCCCGATCTTCGACGCCATGAAGAACCGCGCGGAATGGGAGGTGTTCGTCTATTACGACGCGCTGGGGAAACGGTACCGGGTAGTGCGCGTGGAGGGAGCCGGCGACCGGATCACGTCCGCGGGGCAGTTCGGAACGTTCGAGGACATGGTGCGTGAAGTCGAGCGACGCGCCAGGGTTCCCATCCGCGCCGGGCCGCAGCGGGACAGGCAGTACTACATCGCTCTCCTCGAGGTGGAGAGCCTGTCGGTGACCGACCTGGATGAGGTGGGACGCTGGTTGCGCGGCGAGATGCAGCCCGCAGTACGTGGTGACGGCAACCCCGGCACGGCGCTCGGTCGGGGCCTGCGGCGCCTGTTCGTCCGCCTGCTGGGCGCGGCGAGGCGCAACCTGCAGACCCGCTCCCCGACTTTCCTGGTGCCTGGTTAGTGTGTATCCTGACACTCAGCGCGTGATGGATGGGAGGGGATGAGTGAAGAGTGAAGAGTGAAGAGTGAAGAGTGAAGAGTGAAGAGTGAAGAGTGGAGAGTGGAGAGTGATGAGTGAAGGGTGAAGAGTGAAGAGTGAAGAGTGAGAGTGAAGCTGGCGCTGGGGTTTGGCTCCAGCTCCAGGACCAGGAAGCAGGTCGAGCATCCAGCACTCACGACTCAGGACTGCTGGGTGAAGCGTGAAGAGTGAAGCTGGCGCTGGGGTTTGGCTCAGCCCCAGCTCCAGGAGGCAGGTCGAGCATCCAGCACTCAGGACTCAGGACTGCTGGCTGGTCAGGCGGCTACGCGTGCCGCGGGCGGGGGCGGCGGTGTTCGAGATCCTCGAGCTGGTGGAGCACCCCCGACCCGTAGAACATCCGGATGTACTTCGCCTGGATCGGCGTCAGGCGGCGCACCGCCCAGCTCAGGTGCACGAAGTGCGGTTCCGCCGGCGGGGCCAGCGGATGCATGCCGATCTCCGACGGCAGACGGTTCCCTTTTCTGGTGTTGCAGGGACTGCAGGCGGTGACCACGTTGGTCCAGACGTTCGATCCGCCACGGGACAGCGGCACCAGATGGTCGCGGGTGAGCGACTCACGAGGGCGCAATTCCACTACGGACCGGCCGCAGAACTGGCATCGATAGCCGTCCCGGGCGAACAGAAACGTGTTGGTGACCTGGCGGCGGAACCGGCGTGGGACGTGAACGAGCTTGGTCAGGCGGATGACGGCCGGCCGCGGCAGGGACAGACGCTCCGATCGCACCGGCTTGGCCACGTCGGCCTCGACGATCTCTGCCTTGCCGTCGATGACGAGACGCAGCGCCCGCTTGAGCGGGACCATTGTCAATGGCTCGAATGACGAGTTGAGCGCCAGACACCCGACGATCACAAGCCCTCCGTGGCTGTAGGGAGCCACTCGGCCCGGCGGCGAAGCGCTTCACACTCGCCCTCCCGGTGCAACTGGCTCCGGTACGTGAACTCCCGCCGTGGGGGGGCGGGAGTCGAAGTGCGGACGGCGCGGCGGGTTGACCCGGCGGGACACCACCATCGCGCGGATCTTTCTTCGCCAAGCAAGCTAATCAACCGGCCGCAGCCTGTACAAGCCGGATGACGGAGAGGTCGCAGGTCGGGCTCGAATGCCCGCTGCGGTCCACCCCATTACCCGTTACCCGTCACCGGACCGCGGCGGCCACCGGAACGGGCGTCAGCCAGCCGTGTCGGTCCGGGACCTGGCCCTTCGCAATGCCGAGGTACTCCGCCTGCAGTGCCTGGGTGATCGGCCCCGGTTTCCCGTTCCCCACGGGCACCTTGTCGACCGACCGCACCGGCGTGATTTCCGCCGCCGTCCCGCTGAAGAACACTTCGTCGGCGATGTACAGCATCTCCCTGGGCATGTTCTGCTCGCGCACCTCGTGCCCCATTTCGCGGGCAAGACGGATGATGGTGTCGCGCGTGATGCCATGCAGGATGCCGGCCGAGATGGGTGAGGTGTACACCACCCTATCGCGCACCACGAACAGGTTTTCGCCGCTACCCTCCGACACATAGCCGAACGAGTCAAGCGTTATGGCCTCGTGATAGCCGTCCTGCCGCGCTTCGATCTTCGACAGCTGCGAGTTCAGGTAATTGCCTGACGCCTTCGCCATGGTGGGAAAGGTGTCCGGCGCCGGCCGGCGCCAGGAGGACACACAGGCGTCGGCCCCGTTCTCGAACGCCTCGTGCCCCAGGTAGGTGTCCCAATTCCACAGGATGATGAACGTCTCGACCGGCACGCCAATGGGGCTGAACCCCATCTGTTCTCCAGTGCGCATCACCAGTGGACGGATGTAGGCGGCGGTCATGTCGTTGGCCGCGATCGTCTCCACCGTCGCCTGAGCCAGGTCCTCCGCCGTCCATTTCATGGGCATCCGGTAAATGCGGCAGGAGTCCATGAGCCGGCGCATGTGGTCCTGCAGCCTGAAGACCGCCGCTCCGGCCGGCGTTTCATAGGCGCGAATGCCCTCGAAGACGCCCGATCCGTAGTGCGCCACGTGTGAAATGACGTGGATGTTGGCGTCTTCCCAGTTCACGAGGTTACCGTCGCGCCAGATTTTCGCGGTTCGGCCAGCGGCACGGTCTTGCATGCCAGGTCTCCGTTTGGTGGGACGGGTGAGGGGCTCTGGGGGGGACGGGAGAAAGCTATACTTCGGGCCGTCTCGACGGCCAGCCGACCTCCGCCGGTTCCCCACCGTAGATCCGAAGCGCCTCGGCCGCTTCCCGCACCGTCGCTAGGTCACGGCTGATGTCGTGGTCCAACCGGCCGTCCCTCACGAGTACACGCCCGGCGACCATCACCAGGCGTGCGCCTCTCCCCATTGTGGCGAAGAGCAGCGCCGATTCCGGATCCTGTACGGGCGTGACGTGCATGCCGTCCAGGGGAAACGCCGCAAGATCGGCCGCCTTGCCTGCATCCAGCGATCCGGTTTCGCCGTCGATTCCCAATGCCCTCGCGCCACCCAGCGTCGCCATTTCGAGTGCCTGCCGCGCGGAAAGAACCTCCCAGGAGCCCGCTGAGGCACGACCGAACAGCACCGCGAGACGGGCCTCGTCCAGAATGTCCATCCGGTTGTTGCTGGCAACGGAGTCGGAGCCCAGGCCCACGCTAACTCCGGCCGCCAGCATGGAGACGAGCGGCGCGACACCATGCCCCAGCTTCGCATTCGACGCGGGGCAGTGGGCCACCGGACATCCGCGTTGGGCAATCAGCGCGAGGTCGTCGCCAGTGACCCGCACGCAGTGAATCAGCAGCGGCCGTACGCTCAGGATCCCGGTCCGCTCCAGGAGGCTGATCGGCGTCGCCGCGCGAGGTGTGACCGGAAAGCCGCGCCGTCGGAGCCCATCGGCAAAGTCGCCTTCTGCCCTGGCCACGAGCTGCTGCTCGGCGTCGCTCTCCGCGACATGCACTGCGACCGGGATGTTCTCGCGCCGTGCCACGGCCGCTGCGGAGGCGTAGAGCGCATCGCTGACGGTGTACGGCGCGTGTGGAGAAATTCCGGTTCGGACCAGCGTTGAATCGGACGCACGATGCACGGCTACTCGCCTGACGAGTTCACGCATTGACTCATCGGCCTGTTCCGGTTGCGGACCGAACACCTCCAGGTACATCACGCCCCGCGCGCCCATCTCACGCATCGCCAGGTGGACGACGCCCGACTCCGAGGTGTCCGCGTAGGTGGTGATGCCCGCCAGCAGTCCTTCGGCGATGCCGGCGCGGGCGGAGGCCAGCAGCCGCGGTTCGTCCAGTACGTCCTGGCGCGCCTTCGTCAGGCGGATGATCCAGCGGCGGAACGGCAGGTCCTCGAGCCACCCGCGCATGGCCGTGAGCTCGAGATGCGAATGCACGTTCACCAGTCCCGGCATCAGGGCGCATTCGCCGAGATCGACACGCGGCGCCGGCGGCGCGTCGCTGAGCGGCCCCACGTACCGGATCCGTCCGCCCTCCACAGCCACGGCGCCGTGTTCGAACCACGGCCGCGAAACGGGGAGAACCCAGCGCGCGGTGTAGACGATCACGGGCACGCGCGACCGCGCCGCCCGGCGCTCACCACTCGTCCGGTATCCGGGGCGGGTTGCGGCGCGAGGGCACCGGGCGCTGTGCCTCCGGCGGACGCTGGAACGGGTTGGGCGACATGCCCGGGAAGATGACGTCCCGGCAGGTGCGGGTCGGCTCGGTACCGGGAATGAAGTACTCCAGGTAGGCGCGATCGGCGCACTGCGCTGTGGCCAGGAGTCCGCTCACCGAGTCCACACTGCGCGTGATGACCATGGATGGCCGGGGCCAGTCCGGTGGCTCCGGCTTGCGCCGGTAGACCTCGATCATGAAGTCGGTGTATGCCGGCGCGGCGAGCCGCCCGCCTTGCGCATCCACCATGATCTTCTTCGGCTTGTCGAAGCCCACCCACACTCCGGCGACCAGGTCGGCGGTGAAGCCCACGTACCAGACGTCCGCCCCGTCGTTCGTCGTTCCCGTCTTTCCCGCCGATGGGACGCGGAATCCCGAATTCCATACGCGGGAAAACGCCGTACCGCGCAGGACGACGTCCTTGAGCATGTTCACCATGATCCATGCCTCGGGTGTCGCCAGAACGGGCACGGCGACGGCTTCCTTCGTCCAGAGCACATTCCCGTCCGGATCCTCCACGCGGAGGATCGCGTTCGGCACCGTGCGCGTGCCGAGGTTGGCGAACGTGCTGTAGGCCCCGATGAGCTCCACCGGGTGCACCTCGGCGGATCCGATGTGAATGGACGGATACGGCGGGATCGGCGTGGTGATGCCGAACTGCCGCGCCATCTCCGACACCGTGTGCTCGCCCAGCTCCATGCCCAGGCGGATCGCAATGAGGTTGCGCGAGTCGTACAGGCCCCGGCGCATCGTCATCGGCCCGAGGAACTTCAGGTCGTAGTTCTCCGGCGTCCACTCCGTTCCGTCGAGCTGCGGGAGGCTGATCGGCGCGTCGTCGATCAGCATGGCAGGCGACCTGCCGGAGCGGATGGCCGCGGCATACACGAAGGGTTTGAACGTGGAGCCCGGCTGTCGCATCGCCTGCGTGGCTCGATTGAACTGCGAGTCGTCGAAGTCTCGCCCGCCCACCATGGCGCGCACCGCGCCGTCGCGCGGATCGATCGCCACGAACGCACCCTGCAGGTACGGCGACTCCTGGCCGCTGGATTGCTCGCGCTCTCCCCGGGCCACGTACTGCTCGTACGTCCTGTGCCTGAACGCGCCGAAGCGCCCACCCTCGATGGCGCGCAATTGACTCTCCAGGGCACGCTCGGCGGCGGTCTGCATGTCCAGGTCAAGTGTCGTGTAGACCTTCAGGCCCTGCTGGTACAGGCGATCGCCGAACCGTTCGTGCAGCGTCGCGCGGACCCATTCCGCGAAATACGGTGCGATTTCACCAGACTCCACCCGGCGCGCAAGCGCCAGCGGATAGGCCTTCCCCAGGCTGGCGTCGGCGTCGCCGACGCGGTCGGCACGGCGCATCAGTTCAATGATCGTATTCCGCCGCTGGACGGCGCGGTCGGGGTACCGGCGCGGGTTGTATCGACTCGGACCCTTGGGAATCGCCGCCAGCGTGGCCGCTTCGGCCAGGTTGAGGTTGCGGACCGACTTTCCGAAGTAGCGCTGCGAGGCCGTCTCCACCCCGTGCGCACCCGAGCCGAGGTTGATCTGGTTGAGGTACAGCTCGAGGATCCGGTCCTTGGAGTAGCGCCGCTCGATGTTTCGCGCGACGCGCATCTCCTTGAGTTTCCGCTCGAGTGCCGTCAGCCCGCGGCGCTCGCGGGTGATCTGCGTGGGGAAGACGTTGCGCGCCAGCTGCATCGTGATGGTCGAGAAGCCTTCCTCGAAGGCCCCTGCCATCACGTTGCGGATCGTAGCGCCGGGCACGCGCAACCAGTCGATGCCGCGGTGTCGATAGAAGCGCTTGTCTTCCGTCACCACGAAGGCGTCTTCGACAACCTGCGGGATGTCCTCCAGGGTCGCCAGCGTGCGGCGTTCGAGCCCGAGTTCGGCGACGAAGCGTCCATCCACCGCGTAGAGTCGCGAGGTCTGGCGCGGCTGGTAACGCTCCAGCACATCGATCGAAGGGCAACGCGACCCTCGGCACACCAGGTTCCAGGCTGCCAGGGCGCTGCCCAGGCCGAACGCGCCTACCGCCGTCACCACGACCGCCAGAACCCGGATGGTTCGCTGGAACCGGGGGGATCGGGGGGATCGGGGGGATCGGACGGGCCGGGAGGCGGGGGATGGGCGGTCGGAGGGAGGCCTGGTTTCAGACATGAGGATGCGGCCCGCGACACGGTCGGTCCCGCGTCAGGCGGACCTTCGCTGTGAAGGTAGCAGCCGCCGCCGGTCAAACAAACAGGCCGCTGCAATCCGGAGCGGCCTGCGCTGTTCCCGGTAGTCATCCGGCCCGAATCACCGTCCCTTTCCGGCTGCCGGCGCGTGCCCGTGCGGTGGAGCGGACGCCTCACGCATACCTCCCATCTCCCGTCGCTCGTTCCCCATTACCTTCCGGACCATGACGCGCCCGTTCCTCGACGAACTGACCTGGCGGGGATTGCTGTACCAGCACACCGACGGGGCGGCGGAAGCCATTACCGCCGGATCTGTCACCGGCTACTGCGGCTTCGATCCGACCGCGGACTCGCTGCATGTGGGCAGCCTGGTGCCGATCATGGGACTGATGCACCTGCAGCGCGCCGGGCATCGTCCGGTCGCTCTCGTGGGCGGCGGCACGGGACTGATCGGCGATCCCAGCGGCCGTTCCTCGGAACGCCAGCTGGCCGAAGCCGCCGCGATCGACGCCAACGCGTCGGGGATCCGGCGCCAGCTCGAGCGCTTCCTCGACTTCTCTGGTCCGTTCGCCGCCGTCATGCGCAACAACGCCGAGTGGCTGGTGCCGCTCGGCGCGATCGACTTCCTCCGCGACGTGGGCAAGCACTACAGCGTCAACTACATGCTGGCGAAGGATTCGGTGAAGTCCCGGCTCGAGGAGGGCATCTCGTTCACCGAGTTCTCGTACATGCTTCTGCAGGCGTATGATTTTCTCGAGTTGTACCGCCGGGACGGCGTCACACTGCAGCTCGGCGGCAGCGACCAATGGGGGAACATCACGGCGGGCGCCGAACTGGTGCGGCGTACCGCGGGCGCGGCTGTGCATGGGGTGACGCTGCCACTGGTCACTCGGGCGGACGGAAGCAAGTTCGGCAAGTCCGAGGCCGGAAATGTCTGGCTCGATGCCGGCCGGACGTCGCCGTATCGCTTCTACCAGTTCTGGATCAATGCCGACGACCGGGATGCGGGGAAATACCTCCGGTACTTCACGCTCATGGCGCCCGACGAGATCGAGGGTCTGGAGGCGGCGCTGAAGGACCGGCCGGAGGAGCGGGAAGCCCAGGCGGCGCTGGCGTTCGACGTGACGGCCCGGGTGCACGGGGATGACGAGGCGCGGGACGCGCGCGACGTGTCCCGACTGCTGTTCGACCGGAAGGCCGACCCGCGCGCCTTCAGTTCGTCCGTCATCGCCCGACTGCGCGACGAGATCCCGTTCCGGCGGCTCGCGGCCGTTCGCGATGTGTCGTTAGGTACTGGAGACGACGTGCAGGCCTCGGTGGTCGACATGCTGGTCGAGACCGGCCTGGCGAAGTCCAGGGGAGACGCGCGGCGGCAGCTGCAGCAGGGTGCCGTCACGGTCAACGGCAGGCGGCTCGGCGCGGACGAGCAGTACGTGGGCGCGACGGAGGCGGTCGCCGGGTCGTATTTCCTGATCCGGAAAGGCGCCAGGGACATCGCCCTGGTGGAGCTGACCTGAGGCAGCGAGGCGCTCCGCTCACCTCCCTGCGACGCTCAGTCCAGCAGCGCCAGTGCCCGGTCGACCGCGTCCGGGCTCGTGTAGAAGTGCGGCGACAGACGGATGGCCCCCTCGCGGAGCGCATGCGGCACCCCCTCGGCCAGCAGCCGTCGTGACGCCTCCTCGGGATGAGGCGACCGGAGCGAGACGATGCCTGCGCGACGCGCCGGCTCGGGGGGCGTCACCAGTGCGACGTCAGGGCGCCGCACCGCCCAGTCGGCGATCTGCGTGGCACGCTCCCCCACGAGACGGTGCACCCGGTCCCAGCCAACCGCGCCGAACAGCTCCAGCGTCGCGTTCATTCCGGCGAATTCCTGGAACGGCAGCGTGATCACCTCGAACCGCCGCGCGTCCTCGAACCAGTTCAGCTCGTAGTCGCAGAGGCGCGTGAAATCCTCGGAATTGCGCACCGACATCCAGCCCACCGTGCGCGGCTCCAGTTGCCTGACGAGCTCGCGCCGCACGTACAGGAACCCCGTTCCCCAGGGCGAGAGCAGCCACTTCTGCGCGCCGCAGGCGAGGAAGTCGACGTGACACGCGCGCACGTCGATCGGCGCCGCGCCCACACCCTGAATGGCGTCCACGATGAACGTGATGCCCCGCTCGCGACACGCCGCGCCCAGACGGGCGAGGTCGAGCCGCTGCCCGGTCTCGAACGAGACCCAGGAAACCGACAGCGCGCGGACTCGCGGTTCGTCCAGCGCGCGAATCAGCGCCTCCTCGTCCGCCAGCCCACAGGTGCCTGCCACGCGCCGGTACCGGATCCCCGCGGTACGCTCCAGCGCCATCCACGGGTAGACGTTGGCGGGGAATTCCCGGTCCGGCGTGATGATCACATCCCCGGGTGACAGCGAGACCGACGAGGCCGCCACGTTCAGCCCGTAGGTGGTGTTCACCATCAGCGCGATCTCGTCAGGGCCGGCGCCGATCATTGCCGCGCACAACTCGCGTGACCGGCGCAGAACCGCGAACTGGTCGCCGGGTGCAATGCGCCACGGCTCCGACCGGAGTCGATCCCACTCCTGCAGCGCCCGCAGCGTGCGCGCGGGGAGTGGACCGGTGCTGGCGTGGTTGAGGTACGCGATGGCGCCGGATTGCGTCCAGGGGAATTCGGCGGCGCGCACCGCGTCGAGGTCGACGGGAGCCTGCGCAACGGTGCCGTCACCCGATGCTGCCGGCCGGTTCATGGCCGATCGCCCGAACCGTTCGCCGGCGCGGGCTGTTCCCGTCCCGGTCTGTCCTGTCCCTGCTCACCGCGTCCCGACTCGACCCGTTGGGGTTCCATCACCGGATCCAGCAGATCGGGCGGGGTCCCGTGCGGTTGCAGCTTCCAGCGCTTGTGGTGCCAGAAATACTGCCCCGGGTACCGCCTCACCCACGACTCGAGGATGCTGGTGAACCGCGCGACCACCATGTCCACGTCGGCCTCACGGTCACCCGTGTCGGGGATCTCCACGGGCGTCACCACGCAGCGAAACCTGCCCGACGGCTGCCGGACCGCGGCGACGAACAGGGTCGGCACTCGCGTGCGCATGGCAAACACGGCGGGACCGCGCGGTGTCTTCGCCGGACGGCCGAAGAACGGGACGAACGTCGAGGCCAGACCCAGCACGCCCTGATCGGCCACGAAGGCTACCGCGTGACCCTCGCGAAACGCCCGCGGCGTGCGCCGGACGGCATCCCTGTCGCGTACGACCCGCATGCCCGCCTTCTCACGCGTGCGCGTGACGTACCGGTCGAACAGTGGATTGTTGAGCCGCCGGACGACGGCCTCGATCGGGATGCCCCGCGCCGCCACGTACGCCCCGGCCAGTTCCCAGTTGCCGAAGTGCCCGGTGATCAGGATGATGCCCCGGCCGGCCTGGTGCGCGGCCACGATCGACTCGAAGCCATCCTCTCCCTCGAACAGGTCGAGCACGCCCCGGCGTCCCAACCCGGGCAACCGTGCGGTCTCGATCATGACCTCGCCGAGGTTCCCGTACGACTCGCGGGCGATCCGGCGCACCGTCGCCTGATCGGCCCCGGGAAACGCGCCGGCGATCTGACGCTCGACCACGCGCCTCCGGATGCCGAACGGCCACCGGCCCAGTCGCCCCAGCCAGCGTCCCATCCATCGCGCCGCGCCGAACGGCACCACGGCCGCGAGGGCCAGGATTCCCCGACCGATCGCGTAGACCACCCAGTGCCGCGGGGCGGCCTTCACCCGTCGCGTCACGCCGCCTCACCCTCGTCGGGACGGAACTGCATCGCGTGGAGCCGGTGATACGGTCCCCGTCGCGCGAGAAGCTCCTCGTGTGTGCCGCGTTCCACCAGGCGACCGCGCTCCAGGACCAGGATCTGTGTCGCGCGAACGATGGTGGACAGTCGGTGCGCGATCATGAACACCGTACGGCCCGCGAGCAGCCGGTCGATCGCTTCCTGCACCAGGCGCTCGGACTCCGAGTCGAGCGCCGACGTCGCTTCGTCGAGGATCAGAATGGGCGGATCGACCAGCAGGGCGCGCGCTATGGCAATGCGCTGCCGCTGCCCGCCGGACAGTCGTGTGCCGCGCTCGCCCAGCACCGTGGCGTATCCTTCGGGAAGCGCCGCAATGAAATCGTGCGCATTGGCGGCTCGGGCCGCAGCGATGACCTGTTCGTCGGAATACGCCGCGGTCGCCCCATAGGCGAGGTTGCTCCGCACCGTATCGTTGAAAACCACGGTCTCCTGGCTCACTATACCGGTCAGCGACCGCAGCGAGCGCAGTGTGATGTCCCGAGTGTCTACGCCGTCGAGCAGGATGCGGCCCGACGTCGGCTGGTAGAATCGAGGGATGAGGTCCACCAGCGTGGTCTTCCCCGCCCCGCTGGCACCCACGATCGCGATCACATCCCCCCGCCGGGCCGAAAACGTGACGTCATCCAGCACGGGCTCGCGTTCGTAGGCAAAGGTGACGTGATCGAACTCGAGCGCCCGCTGCAGCGCCGGCACCACCTGCGTGCCGCGGTCGCGCTCGTACTCCGATTCGGCGTCCAGCACCTCGAAGATGCGCTCGGCCGAGGCCAGCGATTGCGTCGCCACCGTGGGGACCTGTGACAGCTGCTTCAGCGGCTGGAGCAGGCGGAGCGTCCCGGCCAGGAACGTGATCAACGTCGTCGCGTCCAGCGTACCGCGCTCCAGCACCTCGCGCGCCCCGAACCAAAGCACGATCACGGCAACGCCGGTACCCACGGTCTCGGCGATCGGGATGGCGAGCTGGGACAGACGGGCCACGCGCATCATCCCGCGGGCATACCGGTTGCTTGCTTCGCGGAACCGCCCCAGCTCGTACTCCTCGCCGCCGAACGCCTTCACCAGGCGCATGCCGCTGATCGCTTCCTGCACCACGGCCGTCATCTCGCCGAACTGGTTCGTCAGGCGGCGATGGCCGCGGCGCAGCGCCCTCAGCACGGGCTGCAGCAGCCCGATCAGGAGCGGCGCGACGACGATCGCGATGAGCGTGAGCCGCCACGACAGCGCGAACAGCACCACCACACCGGTGATCACCATGGCCGCGTTCTGCAGCGACCGCGTGACCAGCTCCGTGATCACCGCCTTGGTCTGCTGCGTGTCGTTCAGGACCCGCGCCAGCAGCTGCCCTGTCTTCGTGCGGGTGAAGTAGGGCAACGGCAGCCGCTGCAGATGCGAGTACAGGGCATTCCGCATGTCGCGAATCACGTATTCCTGCAGCGACGCCCCCAGCTGGCTGCTGACCCAGATCAGCAGGTTCTTCACCACCACCGCCGCCATGATGATGAGAAGCACGTTCCGCAGGGATCCCATGCGGTCGGCGTCGTCGAGGAACTGCCCGATGAGCCGTTCCTGAATCGCCGTGATCGGACCGGGCGGTGCCGGCAACCCGAACAGCGCGTTCAGGAAGGGGATCAGCAGCGTGATGGTGAAGACGTCGAGCACCGCGGCCAGCAGGTTGCAGGCGATCGTTCCCGCCATGCGCCACCAGTGGGGACGCAGAAACCCCAGGAGCCGCGCGTACAGACCGCGGCGGGCCGTTGCGGCCGGGTGAACGGCCGGGACCTGAGCCGTCATGACGCGCCGCCAGCCACTTCCGCGTTCAGCACCCGTGTGAGAGAACAGTCCCGTCCCCCGTCCATCGTTCTCATCTGGGCGTCAGCAGCGCCAGCGGCACGATGCACTCCTCGGGCGTGACGCCGCCGTGGAGGAACGATCCGCGATACCGCCCCTGATACTCGCGCAGCTTGGTGGGATAGACGAAGAAGGTGTCGCCCACCGCCAGCAACGTGTTGGCACCCAGTCCGCGGCGCGGCAGGCGGAGGTCGTCGGCGTTGGGAAAGAGGAGCGCGTGTTCGGCGCGCTCGGCCCGGAGATCCTCGCCGAACTTGTAGCGCAGGTTGGCCGTGGCGTCGCGACGCGCGAAGACCGTTGCCGGCGTCGCGCAGTGGATCGACCCGTGATCGCTGGTGATGACGACCTTGATCCGGCGCCGTGCCGCCTCCTGCAGGACGGACAGCAACGCCGACCGCTGGAACCACTGGAGGGTGAGGTCGCGCAGCGCGATTTCGTCACGCGCCACCTCATACAGGATGGCGCTCTCGCTCCGTCCATGCGTCAGCAGGTCCACGAAGTTGAAGACGAACGCCGAAACGCCTTCGTGGCCGATCGCCGTCTGCAGCCGACGCGAGAGGTCGTCCGAGTCCGCCGGCGAGGAGATCTTCTCGTAGCGCACCGAGGCCGAGACCTTCAGCTCGCGCAGCTGCGCCTGCAGCAGGTCGCGCTCGTGTGCGTTCAGCGTTTCGTCGTCGCGCTCGCCCCACCAGTCGGGGAACCGGGCGGCGATCTCCCCGGGAAAGAGGCCGCTGAACAGCGAGTTGCGCGCGTACGGCGTCGCGGTGGGGAGCACCGCGAAATAGTGGGTGGTCTCCACGTCGAAGAGGCCGGCCACCACCGGTTCCAGCACCCGCCACTGGTCCAGGCGGAGGCAGTCCACGACGACGAGCACGACGGCCGGGTTCGCCCGCAGCACGGGCAGGACGAACTCGCCCACCACGTCGATCGAGAGCGCCGGGCGGTCGCCCTCGAGGTCGGCCAGCCATCCCGCGTAGGCCACCCGCATGAACTGCGCAAACTCGCGGTGCATGTCGGGAAACAGGGCGCGCAGCGAGTCGTGAAGGCCCCGTTCCCCCGACTCGACGAGATCCAGGTCCCAGCGCACCAGTTCGTCGTACCGGTCGATCCACCCGCGCCAGTCCAGGACCCGATCCCGCTCCAGCTCCAGCGCCCGAAAGCGTTCCACGAACGCGCGGGCCACCGCCTGGCGCCGGAGGTTCGGTCCCTCAAGGAGCTTGGTCACCACCGAGAGGACCTGCCGCGGATTGATGGGCTTCACCAGGTAGTCGCTTACCTCGGCGCCTAACGCTTCGCGGAGCGTCGCGTCGTTCTCGCTCTTTGTCACCATGACCACCGGCAGCAGCGGCGCCACTTCGCGGACCTCGCGGAAGGCATCCAGCCCGCGCTTGCCGGGCATCTGCTCGTCAAGCAGCAACAGGTCGTACGACCGCCGACGCAGCATCTCGACGGCGTCGTCGGCATTGGTGGCCACGGACACGTCGTATCCCCTGTCGGCGAGGAAGAGCCGGTGCGGCTCGAGCAGGTCCGCCTCGTCGTCAACCCAGAGGACCGACCTGGGCGGCTGCCCGTACTTCGCGGGAAGCGGCATAGAACCGAATGTAGCGGAGCCTCCACGCCTTTGCCGAGGGGACGTCCACCGGCCAGATTGCGGTTGTGTCGCCCTCGCCGCCACTCGCGTTGTCCGCCCCGGGCTTTCCCCTGCGCTCAATCGCCCAGCTGGCCGCGCGCGCCAGTCTTGGCGGACCGCGTGAGACCCTGCTCGGCGTGATGCAGGCGGCCCGTCTGATCGACGGCGTGGTCGGCGCGCACCCGCTCCCGGACTCGCTGCGCCGGACGCGCGCCGCGGCGGCGCGCACCTGGCTGGCCGCCATCGCCATGCCGGCCGCGGCGCGCCAGGCCATCGGGCGCACCATCGACGCCAGCGCGGACAACGATCGCGTCGCCCTCAGCGAGGCCTGGACCGACGTCGTGCAGGTCGCGACCCCCGCCCTGGACGGCGGATCGCGCTTCGAGCTGCGGCGGATCAGCGCCCGGCTGCAGGACGGTGTGTGACGAAGCGCACGAAAGGAAGCGGCTCGCCGCGTGATGACGCGCTGGTGCACGCCGCGCTGCGGGGCGAAGCCGCCGGTGAGCCGGTGCCCAGCGGGTTCCCCGGCCTCGACGTGTTGTTAGGCGGCGGGTTCCGCCGCGGCGACCTCGTCGTCCTCGCCGGCGACACGGCGGTCGGAAAGTCCGCCCTGGCGCTCGCCATCGCACTCCGGGTCACCGCGGACAACCGGAGCGCGGCCTACCTCACCGGCGAGATGACCGTGACCCGCGTGCTGGAACGGGCACTCGCGATGGAAGGCAGGGTACGGGTGGATGATTTCCGTCGCGGCGCCCTCGATGACGTCGCCCATGCGGGGGTCGCCACCGCGGCCCTCTCCCTTCGCGAGCGCGCACCGCTCTGCGAGGACCTCCGCGACGCCGGTGTCGCCGGCATTTCCGATTTTCTGGCTCAGCACCCTGGC
>DASWGU010000093.1:0-52888 GCA_036393555.1 Gemmatimonadaceae bacterium | reverse complement strand
TGGGTCGGCCATCCTCTCCGGGGCTGGTACGGACGTACTCGCGGTACGCGTTGCGGGCCTCGTTCGTGACCCGCCTGGGGCTTCGCGGCAGACGCACGACGCGAGTCGGCGCTCCGGTGATCGTGTATTCGAGAATCTCCGAGCGGGCGCCGTCGCCGAGGAACAGCCGCTCCTCATCACCAGCCAGCACCCCGCCGCGGGAAAAGACGATCTGTGTACCAAACGCCTGGCGCCCGTCGAAGATCTGCTCCTCAGATGCCAGGCTGCCGACTGTGTCCACCTGCTGTCCGTCGCGGGAGACCCTGACGACCGTCCTCTGGTACCGGGATCGCCCCGCGGGAGGAGGTGTCCCGCTGGGCGGCCCGTAGTGAACGCCGAGATACGACCCGTCGTGGAGCGGAACAGCGGGCCACACGAACCCCGGCCCGCGGGCCCGGCTGGCGCCCTGCCGGGCAAACCTGCCGTCGGCGGTGAAGTACTCGACCTGACCCTGGTCCGACACGAAGATCGTGTCACCGCGTATCACCCGCGTCCCCATGATCTGCTGAAACTCGCCCGGGCCCTCCCCTTTTCGGCCCGCAGAGCCTACGAAACTCCCGCGGGCATCATAGAAGCGCACCGCGTGCGACCCCTGGACACCAACGGCGAAGCGTCCGTCACTGAGGCGGGACACCCCCATGATCAATGCGAACTCGAAGAGCGAGTCCCCATCAGGCGAAATGCCGCCGATGCTGATCATCGGGTCGGGATCCACTCGCCAGGTCTGCGCCGCCGAGAGGAGCGGCCTCGTGTTGTCCACAATCTGCACGCCGGCGCTGTCGCGAACCTGTTGCGCCCAGGGCTGCGCCATGGGCGCCAGGAACGGAAACACCGCCGTGGGCAGCAGCCTGCACGTCACGCGACACGACATGCTCCCTCCCCATGGCCCGATTTTCGCCTGGCTCCAAAGCTGCGACGAGCCGGTTGGTAAGGGAAGCCGTTCGTTGAAGCGAGGGCCGACAGGCAGGTGGTCCATGGCCGAGCCCGACAGACCCTCGCGCCAGGGCGTCAGCGGCACGAAGTTGTAGTATCGGACAGCCAGGCCTCTTCACCAGTACCCCGCCCCGCAGCCAGTTCCGTATCCAGCTACCAGCTACCAGCGATGACAAAGCCAAGCGACCGCTCCCGACGGGACTTCGTGACCGACAGCGCAAGGCTCGCGTTGGGCGCCATGATCATCCCGCGTCATGTCATCGGTGCCACACCCTTCCGCCGGGCTCCCAGCGACACGCTCAACTTCGCGGTCGTCGGATTCGGCGGCATGGGCATGAACAACGTATCGGAGCTGCTCCAGGCGGGCGAGAATCTCGTCGCCGTGTGCGACATCGATCCGGCGTACTGCGAGCGCCAGCTCGCCGGCCGTCTCCGCCCCAATCGGGAGGGGGTCGTCTCCCAGAACTCCATACGGCTCAACGAGGCCTACACGAAGGCCGCCAGGTACACCGACTTCCGCGAGATGCTCGAGCGGCAACGCGACATCGACGCGGTGATCATTGCCACGCCGGATCACCTGCACGCGCCGGTGGCCGTCGCGGCCATGCGTGCGGGCAAGCACGTCTACGTGCAGAAGCCGCTCACGTACTCGGTGTACGAGGCTCGTCTGCTCGCGCGCGTCGCCGCAGAGACGAAAGTGGCAACCCAGATGGGGAACCAGGGCCATTCGCGCGAGGGCACCCGCCGGATCAATGACTGGATCAAGGCGGGCGTCATCGGCCCGGTGCGCGAGGTGCACATCTGGACGGACCGGCCGCAGCGGTACTGGGCCCAGGGCATTCCGGGACCCACTCAGATCCCGGGGACCCAACCGGCGGGCGGCGCGCCATCCCGTCCCCAGGCGCCGACCGGTCAGCCGGCGCTGCCGCCAGCCCCGCCGAGCTGGAACATACGCACGGTGGAACGAGCCATTCTTGCCGCGATGGCGGAAAACCCGCGGACCCTCCCCGATCGCCTCAAATGGGACCTGTTCCTGGGCCCCGCCGCGCAGGACCTCCCCTATCACCCGGCGTATCACCCCTTCAGCTGGCGGGGCTGGGTACCCTTCGGCGTCAGCGCCATCGGCGACATGGGCGCGCACCTCATCGATCAGGCGTACTGGTCGTTAGGCCTGACGCTGCCGACCAGCGTCATCTCCTACTCCACACCGTGGGGTGGCCCGGCCAACAACCCGGCGTCGTATCCCCTGGCGATGGCCACGAAGTACGAGTTCGCCGCGCGAGGGAGCATGCCGCCGGTGACGATGCACTGGTACGACGGCGGATTGTCACCCATGGTGCTGGCCGATGTCCCGCGCCCGGGCGGCGACGGCGGTGGCGCCGTCTTCGTGGGGGAGAAGGGGTATCTGACCCACCAGACCTACGGCGACGACCCGAAGATCTTCCCGGCTGCCCTCGCCGCTGAGGCCGAGGCCGTGCCGAAGTCGTTCCCGCGTGTGGAAACGGGCCACGAGGTGAACTGGGCGCAGGCCTGCAAGGGCGAGGTGCAAGCCTCCTGCCCGTTCGACTATGCCGCACCGCTCACCGAAGTCATGCTGCTGGGCATCGTGGCGCTGCGCGCAGGGCAGAACAAGCGCATCGAATACGACGGCGCCAACATGTCGGTGACCAACGTCCCCGACGCCAACCAATACCTGACGCGCGAGTATCGCAGCGGCTGGGCGCTCTGAGGCGCCGGGAGATCGAATGGTCCATAGATGTTCCAGATGGGCGACCCCGGCCATTGCCGCCATCATCCTCGCCGCGTCGCTGGCAGGTGCGCAGATGCCCGGGATTCATAATGTGCTGACCGAACGGGAGAAAGCCGATGGCTGGCGCCTCCTGTTCGACGGGAAGACGACCAACGGCTGGCGCGCCTACGGCGCAGATACCATGCCCTCGGGATGGCAGGTTGTTGACGGCGTGCTGACCCGCCTGTCCCGTGCAGCCGACATCATCACGAAGGACCAGTTCGGCGACTTCGAGCTCGTCCTGGACTGGAAGGTCGAACGGGGTGGGAACAGCGGCATCTTCTATCGCGCCGTCGAGGGCCTGGAGTGGATCTACCACGGCGCGCCGGAATACCAGGTGCTCGACGATCCCAATCACCGTGACGGCCGCGACCCCCGTACGTCCGCGGGTGCCGCCTATGGACTGTACCCGGTCGAGCGCGGCATCGTGAAGCCGGCCGGCGAGTGGAACACCGCGCGCATCGTTGCCCACGGGGCGCACGTGGAGCACTGGCTCAACGGGAAAAAGACCGCCGACTACGAGCTGGGCAGCGCCGGGTGGCTGGAGTTGGTGGCCAAATCGAAGTTCGCCGCGTGGCCCGCCTACGCCAAAGCGATGCGCGGCCACATCGGCCTCCAGGAGCACGGCGGCCGCATCGAGTTCCGGAACATCAGAATCAGGGAAATCGGGTAAGGGGTAACGGGTGACCTTGCCCCGTACCCCTTACCCGCTATCCCTTATCCGCTACCCTGACACCAGCAGCCCGACGATCAGCCCCAGGGCGCCGCCGGCTACCATCATCAGTCCGAATCCGGTCCCGAAGCACTCCTCCCTTCGGCACGCCTGATTGGAGATGAACCAGCCCGCCCCGACGCCAATCGCCAGGCCCCACCAGGCGTAGTTGCCCCGTCTGACGCTGGTGCTGTCCTGGGCCGGCACCGGTCCGGCACGCTCACACAACGGGACGACACATGCCGGTTTGTCCGGCACGCCTGCCCGGTTGGGCCGCGGCAACGACACCTCAGCCCGCCCCACACCGGCGGAGTCGGGGGCTTCACGCAGTTGCTGTGCTGCGCCAGCCGATGCTGCGAGAACCTGAAGGCTGAGGACGATCAGAGGAACGCGATAGCTGGACATGGTCAGAAGCAGGTTGGACAATCGTAGGGATCGCGAACGACGACTGGCTTGGCGTCGATTCGGGTACGTCCGTTGCGTGTATCGCGCACGGTCACGTTGAGTGTGAAGAGATATTCCTGCATGCCGGGCCAGACGGACACGTAGCGCGTGATCGACTGTGTCGTCTCGCCACTGCTCCACTGGTATGCGATCGGACCCGGGCTGCCGCTCTGATACGCGCGCCAGGTGTACAGGCCACTGGTCTGGATCAGCGTCGGCCCCTCGATCCACGCTGTACACATCTCACCCATCAGGCACATCACGTTGGGAATGCCGAACCCCCAGATGGGCGATCGTCCCCCGGTTGGCGAAGCGGCAGCGATCAGCTTGGAGAGCACCTGGCTCCGGGTGGCGGTTGGATTCCGGGACACGTAGAGGGCCGTCACGCCGGCCAGCACCGCGGTCGCACCTGACGATCCGGACAGACCCGCAAGCTCTCGTCCGAACAAATCCAGTCCCTGGGCGGGTTGGTCGGTATAGGCCGCGAAGTCCACCTCGTAACCGCGGTGCGCGTTGCACGCGATGCTGCCGGTTCCGTCGAACGCCGTCACGGTGATCACCGTGCTCAGGTTGCCGGGAAAAGTGACCGACTTGATGGGCTCCCAGCACGGGCTGGTGCCAGCGGCGGCGAAAATCACGCGGTCGCTGTTGTAGTACCAGTAGGACAGTTCCTGGGAGATGGACGAGTAGGAGAACGGGGTGCCGAAGGCCAGCGTCACGATGCGGGCAAAGGTGGCCGCGCGGCGGATTCCGAGTCGAGTGGCTTCCACCTCGGTGAGGACCACGTCGTCATCGACGCGCACGGCGTACAGGTCGGCGCCGTACGCCACGCCCATGATGCCCCATCCGTTGCGGGGAGCACCCACCACCGAGGCCATGCGTGTCCCGTGGCCACAGGTGTCATGCCAGAATGCCGAGGCGCCCAAGTGCGGTTTGGTTGCTTCCTTCACGAAGTACCGGCCGGCGCTCCATCCCGACGAGAAGTTCTCGTTCAGCTCCTTGACGCCCTGATCGATGCCGGTATCGACAAGGCCGACCGTAATCCCGCGACCCGTGGAGTAGGCCCAGGCCGAGTCGATCCACATGCGGCGGTAGTTCCACGGAAGCACGTCGCCCGGCGTGACCTGGGTGTTGTTCCAGGGGCCGTCGTACAGGTGCGTGCTGCAGCCTGATCCATCGAGCCAGTCAAGACCACGCCGGGAAGGGTCGGCGCTGAACGCACCGGGTTCCACGTACTCCACCTGGGGAAGGCGTCGCAACTTGCCCAGCGCGTCGGGATCGCGAAGCCGCAGCTTGAGAATGGGAAGCAGCGTATCCACAGAGAGCACATCGACACCCGTCAGCGCGTCGACCGCTGAGCGGCCAGCGCCACGCTCCGCGATCGAGAGGAGGACCCGACCCTGCTGCATGCCCGAGCGCCGGCCCGGTTGTCGAAGCCCCACGTCAACGATTCCGCCGACATCACGGATGTGCTGCCAGAGGGAATCATCATCGAGGTCGCTCCACCGCTTCACGCCAGCTTGCGAGACGTCACTCCCGGCGACGGCCGGGGCCGGTCCTTGACCGGACTTGAGAGGTTGTGTCGGCTCGTTGACAGAGCACCCGGCTGCCACCCAACACAGTGCTGCACACAACACCGTCCGACCCGGTACCGGACTCCGAGAGCGAGCAGGTCCATTCATCTAACCCCCTGGCGATCATGTTCTTGGCGGCAGGGTTCACTCGCCGGACGGCCGCGTTCCTGGCGCCATTGGACCGACATGATCGGATGAGGGCGTCACAGCCCCGTCACCTGCTGCGGAGGGCACCTAGAGCGTTTTATCGCACTGCCAGGGCGCTCCCATCGTCTGGCCCGGACCGCCTCAAACCGGGGCGGTTCAGCCGGACGCGGCGACCAGAAACAGGTCACGGGCGACCCGGAGCTGGAGTCTCCCGCGGAATCTCGTCCCCCCTCGACGCCTCCTGTCCTTGCTTCCAAGCGCTTTGCGTTTCGCCCTCTGCCAATGGCCCTGGCCGGAGGCGAAACTCCATGACGCCGGAAACCGTTGACTCCTTTTCAACGGTCTGACCGTAATGGGTGTCGAACAACGACCGCAGAGGAACCGAACAGCGTGGATATCAAGCGGGAACCGCCCAAGAAGACCAGGCGAAACGTGATGATCGCCGTCGGCACAGTCGCCGTCGTGATGGTCACGGTTGCACTCAGTAAGCTCGAGGCCAGGCCGCCGTCGGTATCTCGCGCCGAGGTCATCATCGATTCCGTTCGACGCGGGGAACTGGTGCGCCAGGTTCGCGCCCCGGGAACGTTGGTGCCCGAAAACATCCGCTACGTTGCCGCAGTCACCTCGGGACGCGTCGAGAACCGGCCCCTGAGGCCGGGCGCAATGGTCGACGCGAACACCGTGATCCTGGTCCTGAGCAATCCCGACGAGCAGATGCAGCTGCTCAACGAACAGCAGCAGCTCTCGGCCGCGCAGCAGAATCTGATCACGCTGCGATCCACCCTGGAGAGCAACAAGCTCGCTCAGGAGAGCAATATCGCGCAGCTGCAATCCCAGCTCGCCGTGGCCATCCGTGAACAGGCCACCTTCGAAGCGCTCGATTCCACCAGGAAGGGGCTGGCATCCGAGAACGAACTCAAGACAGCTCGCGAGCGCGTCTCGCAGTTGAGAACGCAGGTCGACATCGAGAAGAAGCGGCTCGACCTGATGGTCGGGACGATGGCGGACCAGATACAGGGCGCCGAGGACAATGTGGCCCGGAATGAAGCGATCGTTCGCTTCCGTCAGGATCGCATTCGGGCGCTGAACGTTCCCGCCGGCATCGACGGCCAGTTGCAGCGAATGGACCTCGAGCTCGGCCAGTGGATCAACTCGGGAACCGAGCTGGCACGGGTTGCGCAGCCGGGACGCTTCAAGGCCGTCCTCCGCGTGCCCGAATCGCAGGCCAAGGACGTCGTCGTTGGCCAGAAGGTGGACGTGGACCTGCATCCCGCCATCGTCAAGGGGAGCGTGATTCGGGTCGATCCCATCTCGCAGAATGCGTCGGTGGAGGTGGAGGTGGCCCTCGAAGGCGAAATGCCTGCGGGTGCCCGCTCGGACCTCAGCGTGGACGGAACGATCGAGGTCGACCGCCTGCCCGACGTGCTGTACGTTCAGCGGCCGGCAAACGGCCAGGCCGACCAGACCGTGGGTCTCTTCAAACTCGAGTCCGACGGCAGGACCGCTGTGCGGACCAACGTGAAGTTCGGCAAGGCATCCGTGAATCAGATCGAGGTCGTCGCTGGACTGCAGGTCGGGGACAAGGTCGTGATCTCTGATATGGGGACCTACGACACAGTGAACAAGGTCAGGATCAACTGAAGAGGTCAGGGCCGAAGGTGAGAGATCAGAGGGGTTGCCGCATTCTGACCGCTCGCCCGGAACTCTGCTTCGCAATCACCCAGGGAGGCTAACCCGGCTATGGAACCCCTTATTCGGATGGAAGGGATCAAGAAGGTCTTTTACACGGACGAGGTCGAGACACACGCCCTCGCCGACGTGCACCTGGAGATCCGTCCGGGGGAGTACATCGCCATTTCCGGCCCGTCCGGGTGCGGCAAGACGACCCTCCTTTCCATCCTGGGCCTCCTCGACACGCCAACCGACGGCACCTACACGTTGAGTGGCGAGCTGGTATCGAACCTCTCCGCGGCTGACCGTGCCCGGATCCGCAACCGGCAGATCGGGTTCATCTTCCAGGCATTCAATCTGATCGGCGACCTGACGGTCTATGAGAACGTCGAGTTGCCGCTGACGTATCGGGGAATGTCCTCGGCGGAACGGCGCAAGCGCGTCGGCGACGCACTCGAGCGCGTCCAGATGGGACATCGCATGAAGCACTACCCGTCGCAGCTTTCTGGCGGCCAGCAGCAGCGTGTGGCGGTTGCCCGCGCCGTCGCCGGCGACCCTGCCATCCTGCTGGCTGACGAGCCGACTGGTAACCTCGACTCGGTCAACGGCGAGGCCGTGATGGGCCTGCTGCAGGAACTCCACAAGGGTGGTGCGACGATCTGCATGGTGACGCACGATCCGCGCTACGCAGCCCACGCCGAGCGGCCCATCAACCTGTTCGACGGCAAGGTCGTGGACGAGCCGGTCGGCACGCACTGAGCCGGTTGGCCGCGGTCAGTCAGGGCTGGTGCTGGAAGCTGGTGCTGGGTTCCCGGCAACCGATTCCAGCACCAGTTTTCGTTCAGGGCCCGGCACTGCCCCATTCCGCCGGTCTCTCCTGTCTCCCTCCCTCCTCCCTCGTTCTTGATGTGGCCATTTCGTAGTGCCGCAGCGCTCGCGGAAACAGTAGAAGCGGTCGAACCCGGTCCGCTCGTTTCACTCCGGAGCCTCGAAAAAGCCATCGACTCCCCTGCCGGGCGCATTTACCTCCTCAGGCGCATCACCTTCGATGTCGCCCCGGCCGAGTTCATCACCATCATGGGACCGTCGGGCGCAGGCAAGTCCACGCTGCTGGCGATCCTGGGCATGTTCGACGGTGCCTGGCTGGGCGAGTACACGTTCCGCGGACAGCCCGTACACCGGCTCGACAACAAGAGTCGTTTGTCGCTGAATCGACGGCACATCGGCTTCGTTTTCCAGCAGTATCACCTGCTGGACGACCTGACGGTCGCCGAGAACCTCGACGTGCCCTTGTCGTATCGCAATGTTCCGAGGGACCAGCGCACCGCCATAGTGGCCGATACTCTCGATCGGTTCCAGATCGTCGGGAAGAAGGACCTGTACCCACGCCAGCTCTCTGGCGGGCAGCAGCAACTGGTGGGGGTCGCCCGCGCCGTCATCGCTCGGCCGGCACTCCTGCTTGCCGACGAACCGACTGGCAACCTGCACACTTCGCAGGCGCGAGAGATCATGGATCTCTTCCGCCAGCTCAACCTGGCCGGCACCACGATCATTCAGGTGACGCACTCCGAGGAGAACGCCGCGGTGGGCTCGCGCGTGATCACGCTGCGCGACGGGTGGGTGGTGGAAGATCGCCGAAACGAGGGTAGAGCGTAGAAGGTCAGAGGCCAGGGGCCAGGGGTCAGGGGTCAGAGGTCAGCGTCAGATCGTGCGTGACGCGATGAGACGCGGCCTTGGACATTCCGGGTGACGACACGCCCAGGCAGCAGAAGCCAGCACGCGTTACCAGTTACAGCACCCAGTTCTGAGCACTCAGCTGGCAATCCTGAGTCGTGAGTGCTGGATGCTCGACCTGCTTCCTTGTCCTGGAGCTGGTGCTGAGGCAACCCAGCGCCAGCACGTGTCACCCAGTTCCAGCACCCAGTTCTGAGCACTCAGCGATCTGGCCTGAGTGGTGAGTCTATGCGTCACTCTCCCTCCCTCCCGAGTTTCAGAATGGACACCAAGTGAGGTCAGCGGTCAGGGATCGAAGCTGCAGACCACGGAGGCTACCCCTTTCGCCGAGTTCGGGTCGTGGGCCGGGCGGCAACGGGATCGTCGGGCCACGAGTGCCTGGGGTACCGTGCCCGCATTTCCTTGCGAACGTCGAAGTAGGACGTTCGCCAGAAGCCAGCCAGGTCGCGCGTGACCTGCACCGGCCGGTGAGCAGGCGACAACAGATGAAGCGTAATCGGCACGCGATTGCCGAACACCGCAGGCGTCGTCTCACACCCGAACAGCTCCTGGAGCCGGATGGTGGCACTGGGCGCATCCGGGTCCGAGTAATCGATGGGCATGCGGCTGCCGGTCGGCGCGACGAAACGCATGGGTGCCAGTAGCTCGAGTTGGGCACGCTGCGCCCCGTCGAGCAGGTCCATCAGTGCCCCACCGACATCAACCCGTCGCAGTGCCTCAGCGGTTTGCACCGTGGCGAGGTGGGCGCGCAGTGCTTCGAGCAGGGCTTCCGTCAAAGCGGCTTCCGACATGTCGGGCCAGGTGGAATCGTGACGGTGCAGAAACGCCAGCCGGTGTCGCAGTCGCGCGGCGGGTTCGGACCATGGCAGAATGGCCAGCCCTCGCCGCCGAATCGCGTCCCCCAGCGCGGCCGCAACAAGCTCAGGCCGGGGTGCGCGGACCACTGTCGTCGTCAGCACAATTGCACCGAGTCGGCGTTCTGATCTTGCGCGAATGCCGGTTTCTTCATCCCACTCGACGATGTCCACGTCAGTCATCTGGTCCGCGAAGGCGTCCCGGATGTCGTTGTCAGTGAGGGGCGCCGCGAGGTAGATCCGACCCTCCGGAGCACGGCCGTCAGATTCTGCGATCACCAGCCACGGCTCGGCGCCGAGTTGATCGGTCGCGGGAAGCAGCGCACCGGGACCGCTGCGGAGCACGTATCGCGATGCCTGTCCGGCACGACGCTGCGCGACCCGATCGGGGAAAGCGAGCGCCAGAATGCGTCCGGCGGCGCCATGATCGCAAGGGGAGTCGGCCAGGTGCAATTGTTCGCGCCAGCTGCGTGCCTGCTGACGGATGCGGTCGAGAGTGCGGCGATCCGCATGCGGCGTGTGCGCACCGCGGCCGCGCAAGGCATCGAGTCGGTCGCGAAGATCGACCCCGCGATCCAGCACCGTCCCGGTTGCCGACGCGCGGCCGAAGGGATCCCGCTCCCCCAGCAGCGCGGCAAGGTCACAAGCCAGCGAGCCGCATTTCATGAGCATGGCACGCAGGACCATGTGTGCCAGCCGCGGGTGCATGCCAAGCTGCGCCATCTCGCGACCATGCGCTGTGGGGAAGCCACGGTCGTCGAGGGCTTCAAGCTGAGCCAGCAGCTCACGGGCCTGATTCCACGCTGCCGCGGGCGGAACATCTAGCCAGGCGAGGTCGGTCGGATCGGCCACTCCCGCGACGGCGAGGTCGAGCATGAGCGGTGCAAGGTCGCCTTCAACAATCTCGGGTGGGGCGAACGGCAGAAGCATCGCCTGCTCGGTCTCGTCCCAGAGGCGGTAACAGACGCCGGGGGCCGTTCGGCCGGCGCGTCCGCGGCGCTGGTCGGCCGAGGCGCGCGAGACACGAGTGGTCTCCAGTCGCGACATGCCGGTACGGGGGGAGAAGCGCGGGCGCCGGGCGAGCCCCGAATCCACGACGATGCGGACGCCATCGATCGTCAAGCTGGTTTCGGCCACGGATGTGGCCAGCACGACCTTGCGTCGTCCCGGCCGTGATGGCTCGATGGCCCGATCCTGGTCTTCGGCGCGCAGCATGCCGTGCAGTGGGAGGACGTCGGTGTTTGCCGGCACGATCGCGCTGTCCAGATGCTGCAGTGTGCGGTGAATCTCCGCCGTCCCCGGAAGAAACGCCAACAGGTCGCCGGGCGCATCTTCGAGTGCTTCGAGGATCGTGGTGGAAACCGCCCTGGTGAGTCGCGCGTGGTCCGCTCGCCCTCGCGAGGTACCCGCCAGCGGCTGGTATCTGGTCTCCACTGGATACTGGCGGCCTTCCGACGCGATGATGGGTGCATCGTCCAGCAGTCGGGCGACCGCCGTCCCCTCGAGCGTGGCCGACATGACGAGAATGCGCAGGTCGGGGCGCAGCAGCCGTCGGGTGTGGAGCGCCAGCGCCAGGCCGACGTCCGCGATCAGGTTTCGCTCGTGAAACTCGTCGAAGATGACGAGAGCGTAGTCGTCCAGGGTCGGGTCGCGCTGTACGATGCGGGTGAGGATTCCCTCGGTCACCACTTCGATTTGTGTGGCGGCACTCACCCGGGTGTCGAGTCTCGTGCGGTACCCCACCGTGTGACCGACCGGCTCGGACAGAAGGTGGGCCATGCGGCGCGCGGCCGCGCGCGCGGCGAGACGACGCGGCTCCAGCATGACGATACGGTGGCCGCCGAGCCACGGTTCCTGCCGCAGTGCCAGCGGGACCACGGTTGTCTTGCCCGCTCCCGGCGGTGCGAGAACGATCGCCGCACGCCGGTCGCGCAAGGCGATTCGGACGCGAGGTATGATCGCATCGATCGGAAGGCCGGAGGATTCGGCCACAGGGGGTGAGGTCACGACAGGAAGTTCGCGCCGGCCAGCGGCGGACGGGAGCCGGGCGGCACCACGATTCCCCGACCGACGGGAAGTGATACGATTCTCCAATTCGCCGTGGTTCCTCCATCAGCCACGGCCAACGAGTACACTCTGCCGGAAGCGATCCTGCCGCCGGTCCGGCGGACACCATGCCCGAGCTCCCCGACATCACGATCTATCTCGAAGCGCTGGAACGACGGATCGTGGGTCAACCATGCACCGGCGTCGAGGTGGCGAATCCATTCGTCCTGCGGACAGTGCAGCCACCCATCCAGCAGCTCGTGGGCAGGCGCGTCATCGGGGTGTCGCGCATCGGGAAGCGCATCGTGGTGGAAGCCGAGGGCGAGCTGTTTCTCGTCATCCACCTGATGATCGCGGGGCGGCTGCGGTGGCGACCGCCTGGCGGGAAGGTTGGCAGGCCATCGGCGCTGGCCAGGTTCGAATTCCCGGCAGGCGTGCTGATCCTCACCGAAGCGGGCAAGAAGCGTCGCGCGTCAGTGCACCTGGTTGCCGGCCGGCCTAACCTGGCGTCGTTCCACCGTGGCGGAATGGAGGTCATGGACTCGACGATCGAGGCATTCGCAGCGCGGCTCAGAAGCGAGAACCACACCGTGAAGCGCTCGCTGACAGACCCGAGGCTGTTCAGCGGAATCGGGAACGCCTATTCGGACGAGATCCTGCACCGCGCACGTCTGTCGCCGCTGCTGCTGACGTCACGCATGACGGACGAGGACGTGTCGCACCTTCACCTCGCGGTCCGCGAGACGCTGGGCGATTGGATCGAACGCCTGCGGGCGGAGGCCGGCGCCGGGTTTCCCGAGAAGGTGACGGCCTTTCGAAAGGGCATGGCTGTCCACGGGCGATTCCGCCAGCCCTGCCCCGTCTGCGGCGCACCGATACAGCGGATCCGCTACGCCGACAACGAGACCAATTACTGCGCCCGCTGCCAGACAGGCGGCCGACTGCTTGCCGACCGCGCGCTGTCACGGTTGTTGAAAGCGGACTGGCCGAGACGGTTGGATGAAGCTGAATGATGGCGCTGAGATGTCGGAGGTCAGAGGTAACACGCGGCGCGTTCCTCAGCACGGCATTGCGCGCTCAGGGCGCCTTCCTCAGCATGGCCTCGCGCTTCGCCTTGAACTCGGTGCCCGGCTTCCACTCCGGCCATGTCCGCGACTGCGCGACGCGATATCCCACCTCGAACAGCACCCGACCGTCCTCGGCAGCTCCCGCCAGGTCCCAATCGGGTTTGATCTCATCGCTCGGCTTGTGATAGTCGTTCGCGGTGTATTCATCGCGCCTGGCCAGGCCATACCCGGCCGGTTTGTCCAGGTAGTTGACGCCGGCGTCGGCATACAACGCCGGCACGCCCTCCTTGGCAAACTCGAAGTGGTCGGACCGGTAAAAGAAGCCCTTCTCGGACTCGGGGTCGGGTGCGAGCGTGCGGCCGGCCGTGGTCGCGACGGTATCGAGCACGTCGTCGAGCGTGGAATTCCCGAGGCCGATGACGACGATGTCCGACGTCCGTCCCCACTGATTCACGCCGTCGATGTTGATGTTCGCCAGCGTCCTGTCCAGCGGATAGAGCGGGTGCGTTGCGTAGAACTTGGCGCCCAGCAGTCCGAACTCCTCTGCGGTCACCGCCAGGAACAGTACGGAGCGCGCCGGCGGCTCCTCGAGCTGGGTGAAGGCGCGCGCGATCTCCAGCATCTGCGCGGTGCCCGACGCGTTGTCCAGCGCGCCATTGAGTATCTGATCGCCCTCCAGCGACGGGTTGCGTCCGAAGTGATCCCAGTGGGCCGAGTAGACGACGTATTCGTCGCGCAGGGCGGGGTGGGATCCCTCGAGCTTTGCGATGACGTTGCGCGACTGCACTCGCCGGACCGTGTTGCGCACCTTCCAGCTCGCCAGGCCATTCAGGATTGGCAGAGGCATGAACTCGCGGTTGGCCGCGTGACGAACTACGCCATCGAACGCTCGTCCGGACGCCAGCATCAGCTCGCGCGCCCTGGTTTCCGTGATCCAGCCTTCGACCCGGACCCGACGCGCGCCGTCGGGGGACGGGATATCGAAGTTCTCGCCGCCCCAGCTGCCGGAGACCACTTCCCACGGGTAGCCGGCGGGCCCGGTCTGGTGGATGATGATGGCCGCCGCGGCGCCCATCTCGCTGGCCTTCTCGTACTTGTAGGTCCAGCGACCGTAGTAGGTCATGGCCTTGCCCCGGAACATCGCGGTGTCGAGCTGGGTCGTGTCCGCGCGATCGCGAACCGGTGGATCGCCGACCAGGATGAGCACCGTCTTGCCACGCACGTCGACGCCCTTGTAGTCATCCCAATCGTACTCGGGCGCCACCACGCCATAGCCTACGAAAATCATCTCCGTGTCAGCCACGTTCACTTCCGGATCCTCGTGGCGCGAGACGGCGACGAAATCCTGGAGGGGCCGCATCGGGATATTCTGCGACCCGAACCGGACGGCGGCCGTCGCGGTACCGGTGTAGCCGATCAGTTCCACGTTCTGCACGTAGCTGCCGTCGGGGCTGCCCGGCCCCAGGCCTAACGCCTTGAATTGCCCGGTCAGGTAGGCGACGGTGCTGTCCTCTCCGGCCGTGCCCGGCGCACGTCCTTCGAAGCCGTCCGATGCGAGGCGCTGAATGTGGGTGAGAATACCGTCGCCGGTGATGCTGCCGAGTGCGGGATCGAGGGCGGTCCGATCGAACTGCTCGCCGGCACAGGCAGCCAGGCTGAGCCCGATCGAGGCGGCACGGAGCAGGGGTCGCATGCTGAAGAAAGTGTACGGTGGATGAATGGGAGGGAATGAAAACAAGATCACGCTGAACGGCTGTGCTACGGTAGATTATCAGGACGAACCGGGTCACGCCGCCAGCCGCGGCCGCTGGCCCCCACCGGCAGACTTCGGCCCGTCACATATTCATGTATCCTGTGGTACTGGGGGTCCACAACCTCGTGCGCTGGCTGGTGTTACTGGCTGGTGTCTGGGCGGTCGCCCTGGCCTGGCGCGGCTGGCTCGCGCGAGGTGGCTGGACGGGCCGGGAAGCCATGGCGTCCCGCCTCTTCGTTGGGGCCCTCGATCTGCAAGTGCTGCTCGGGGTGATGCTTTATGCCTTCTTCAGTCCGCTGACCCGTGGCGCGTTCGGGGATTTCGGGGCCGCGATGCGGGACCCGGCGGTGCGGTACTTCCTGGTGGAACACGTGGCGATCATGGTCGGCGCGATCGTGGCCGCGCACGTCGGCGCGGCCCGGGTGAAGCGCGCCGCCACTGATGCCGAGCGTTTCCAGCGGGCATCCATCTGGCTGGGGATCGCCCTCGCGGCGGTGGGCGGCTTCATCCCCTGGGCGCGGCCACTGCTGCCATCCTTCTGATGGCTGCCGCCGGCGCTCGGCGCCGGCTGGCCGGGCCTGAGTCGAATGCGCGCCCTCATCATCTTCCGATACCTCGCTCCCCTGGTGCTGTCGTTCCTGAGGGACCGGCATCGGTGGCTTCTGTTCGGATCCCCACTGGTTCGCTCTCCCGGATTCCACCAGGCGCGGGCCGAACGGCTGGTGTCGTCCATCGCAGCGCTGGGGCCCTCGTTCGTCAAGTTGGCCCAGGTCTTCTCGGCGCGGGCCGACCTGATACCGCATCCCTACGTCGGGGCGTTGTCCACGCTCACCGATCAGGTGCCAGCGGTGCCGACGGTGCTGATCGAACATGAGATCGAGCGAGCCTACGGGCGGCCGGTTCGGGAGATGTTCGAGCGATTCGATCGTGAGCCACTGGCGGCTGCCTCCCTCGGTCAGGTGCATCGCGCGCAGTACCGGGGCGAGGACATCGTAGTGAAGGTGCTTCGCCCAGGCGTCGAGGACCTGGTCCGGAAGGACATGGCGCTGGCGAAGCCCGTGATGCGCTGGCTGGAGCGGTGGGTGCCGAATCCCCACGTGCGCAATACGCGGGTTGTGATCGAGGAATTCGCGGTCCGGGTTCGGGAGGAAATGGATTTCGTGCATGAGGCGGAGAACGCCCGGACGATCCATCGGAATTTCCGGGGGAACCCCCGCGTGGTGATTCCCCGCGTGATCGACGGGCTGGTGCGTCCCAGGGTCCTGGCGCTGGAGTACGTCGAGGGGACGCGCGTCGACCGCCTGACGAGTCACCCCGGTGACCGGGCGACGGATCCGCGAGGGGTCGTGACCGCGGTACTCGAAGTCTACCTCCGGATGATGCTGGTGGACGGTTTCTTCCATGCCGATCCACACCCCGGCAACGTGCTGGTGACGCCGGACGGCCGGATCGTCGTGCTGGATTTCGGCATGGTGATTCCGGTGTCGCGGGAGCTGCGCTCGCGCCTGGTGACCACGGTGTTCGCGGCGATCCGTCGCGATACCAGTGGACTGGTGGCGGGTTTCGAGTCGCTGGGCATGATCGATGCCGGGGCGGACCCCGCGCAAGTGCGCGGACTGGCGGACCGGCTCCTCACCCTGGCCTACGTCGAGATGCCGATGCGCGAACGGGTCGAGCTGGTGACCGACGAGGTGATGGCCGCTCTCTATGACTGGCCCGTGCGCCTGCCAAGCGAGATGGTGTATTTCGCACGCACGGCGGCGCTGATCGAGGGGCTCGGGGTGCGGTACGACGAGCGATTCAACGCCATCACGTTCGCCAGCCCGATCGCCATCCGCATGCGGCGCGAGATCATGGAGTCGCTGGGTCGAGGCGGAGAGCTGCCGCCCGTCGACCTGCCGACGGTGGTCGGGGCTGCACTCGGGTATGCGGCGGCGGCGGCCGTGAAGGCGGGCCGGCAGCTGATGGGGCGATTTCTGGGCGAGGGTGGAAACGGTGATGCATCGGGCCGCACCCGGTCCCCGACCAACGGCGCCCAGCCGGACACCATGATTCCGGTCCTGCCCCCGGGGGAGAAGGTGACCTAACGCCTGTTGCCGTCCGTCGCCCGCGGGGCGGCGTAGACCATGCGCTCCAGGATGAGCGCCGCGCGGCGGGTCGCCACGGCACCATGCGGGGACCAGCGGCGCGGTGCCGGGAGCACCGCCGCCAGCCGAGCCGCCTCCTCTCGCGACAGGCGGCTGGCCGGTTTTCGAAAGTGCGTGCGCGACGCCATCTCCGCACCGAAGACTCCATCGCCCCACTCTGCGAGGTTGAGGTAGATGTCGAGTATGCGATCCTTCGACAGGCAGACCTCGAGCACGAGCGTGAGATAGACCTCGAGGCCCTTCCGGATGAACGACCGTCCCTCCCACAGGAACAGGTTCTTGGCAACCTGCTGTGTGATGGTGGACGCGCCCCGGAGGCGGGCACCGCGCCGACTGGCCGCGATCGCTTTCTCTATCTCCTCGAAGTCGAACCCCTCATGCAGGTAGAACCGGTCGTCTTCGGCCGCGAGGACGGCCCGTCGAAGGTGGGGCGAAAGGGCCGCGCGTCCCACCACGTCGCGACGGGGATAGACGGGCCGCGTTCCTGCGGCCAAACGCTGCAGGGAGCGCGCGATGATCATCGCGGTCGTTGGCGGCTGCACGACGTTCAGGGACAGCGCCAGCACCACAGGTGTGACTGCCAGCGCCAACACGGTCCAGAGCGCGATTCGTCGGGCCCGTCGCCAGGAGATGGCCATGGGCTTGAAGATGGGGGAACGGGAGTCGGGAGAGGAGGGCTCGTCCCACTCCACCGGTGTCCCTGGGCGCGAAGGGTGGTATCATGGGGCCACGCTCGATTTCACGGTATTCGAAATGCACCTGCAACCGCTGGCGAACCACCTCATCCGATCCGCGACGCTCCTCCTTCCGGCAGTAGTGGCCGTCGCGTCGTCATCTTCGCTCCGCGCCCAGGCTGCTCCGCCGGCGCGGCGCGTCCGACTGGGAATCGAAGTCCTGCTCACCGACTCGGTCCACCTGGTCCGGGGAAAGCGGGTGGGCCTCATTACCAACCACACGGGGATCACGCCGGAAGGACGCAGCACCATCGACGTGTTGCACCGCGTGCCGGGAGTTACCCTCACCGCGTTGTTCGCGCCGGAACACGGTATCCGTGGGGAAGCGCAGGCCGGCGAGCGGATCGCTTCGGGACGTGACTCGGCGACCGGAGTGCCGATACACTCGCTGTACGGCGATACCCGCGTCCCCACGACGGAGATGCTGCGGGACGTGGACGTCGTGCTGTACGACATCCAGGACGTGGGCGCGCGGGTATACACCTATCCGTGGACCATGGCGCTGTCCGCGGAGGCGGTTCACAAGGCCGGACGCAAGTTCGTCGTGCTCGATCGCCCCGATCCGATTCGCGGAGACCGCGTGGAGGGCGGCGTGCTGGACACGGCGTTCCGGTCGTTCGTGGGCCAGTTCCCGGTTGCCCTTCGGTACGGTCTCACCCCCGGCGAGCTGCTTCGCTTCCTGATCGGGACGAGGCAGATCACGGCGGACATCGCCGTCGTGCCCATGTCAGGCTGGCGGCGCGAGATGTGGTGGGAGGCAACGCACCTCCCGTGGCGGAGTCCCTCGCCGAACATCCGCACCATCGACGCCGCGCTGCTGTACACCGGCACGGTGTTCTTCGAGGGAACCAACCTGAGTGAAGGAAGGGGAACCAGTCTGCCGTTCCAACTGGTCGGTGCAGGCTGGCTGCACGACGCCGGAGCAATCGCCCGGGAGCTGAACGCGAAACGCATTCCGGGGGTGGTATTCGACTCCACGCTGGTCACCGTCGAACAGGGCCAGAAGTGGGGAGGCAGCCGCATTCCGATGATCGCGGTGGTCGTCTCCGATCGCGATGCCGTGTCGCCTGCTCGCGTCGGGCTGGAGATGCTGCGGGCGATCTACCAGCGTCACACTGGAGAATTCCAGTGGCGTGTGTCACACGTCGACCGCCTCGCGGGGTCGAGCCGACTCCGCGAGGCCGTGGAACTGGGCAAGGTCGATCAACTCCTGACGGTCCTGGAACAGGAGTCGCGCGACTTCCTGCAGCAGGTGAGGCCCTACCTGATTTATCCTTGAGCACGGCGAGGTGCTTTTCGTCCGCGACCCGGTCCCGAGAGAGCGCGGGTACTTTCATAAATGCTTCTATCCGGCGGTGTTACGATGGAGCCCGGCAGGAGTCGACCAAAGAGCGAACGATTGGTTCAAGGAGTTCCCGTTGCCTGACGAGGCTTCGCGGACCCCTTTCCGCGTCCCGATTGATCAGTGATCGCCACGCTCCAGAACCCGATCGTCTGGATGGTCACTGCCGTCCTTCTGTTGGCGGCGGGGTTTTACGTCGGCCAGCGCAGGGGCAGTCGGCGGACGCCGGCAGCGACTGATGAATCGCCGGCCGTGTCCGAGCCGCGTCGGGACGACCGGATCGTCAGGCGGGCGGCGTCGATCGATGCATTGGCCGAGGCGGTGCTGATCACGGATGGCGAGGGCCGAGTTCTCGACTGCAACAGCTCCGCGCTCAACCTGTTCGACCGCCACCGCGGCGCCATGGAAGACCAGGTGGCAACGACGCTTCGCCGTTTCGACGGCCTCGACCAGGCCGAGCCACACCGTATTGCGGCCGAGCGTGCCGTGTGGGTCGGCGAAGCGTGGGCGCGCCAACCGGACGGTGCAATGCGGCTGTGCCATGTGCGCGTGGCGGTCATCCGGGACGAGCGCTCCCGCATCGCAGGGTACGCCGAGAGCTATCGGGATGTGGCGCAGGATCGCCAGAACGAGCAGGAGTTCCGCGATCTCCTGTACGGAGTGCGCGCGTTTGACCCGGCCAACGGCACGTATTCCGACAGCCTCGAGGCCCTTCGGGAGGACGTGCGCGTTCTGAGTGAGGCGTTCCGGGACCTGGATCACGTACTGCGCCAGTACGAGCGACTCCTGCCCTCCATGAGTGCGGACGATCCGCTGGCGGAATCGATCGCGGGCCTGGCGCATGATGCGCGCGCCGCAGTCGCGTCGGTTGGGGTACCGTCGTTACTCGAGGAGATACCTCGCGCGCTGGCCCGGATGCGAGGGCACCTGCAGATCATTGCCTCGGAGCTGCAGGCCCGGACTACCGATCCGGACGCTCGGACCGGGACGCGGCCAACGGGGGCGCGACAGGACTAACGGTCTGTCGTGCTCCGCGCCGCGGGGACTGACCCCGCGCGGAACGCGCCGATAGGTTGCGTGATTCGCGCCGTTCAGGTGGCGCGATGGCCTTTCCCCCGTTCACCGTGATCGTCTCACTTCCCGAATCCCCGCAGGCGCTCGCCGACGCCACCTGGTCCGACCTCGAACCGCTCTACGAGGCGTTGGCGACGGCGCCGGTCGTGGACACTCGC
The DNA here is from genome assembly GCA_036393555.1 of Gemmatimonadaceae bacterium. Taxonomy (GTDB): domain Bacteria; phylum Gemmatimonadota; class Gemmatimonadetes; order Gemmatimonadales; family Gemmatimonadaceae; genus JABWBJ01. The sequence continues at coordinate 32,670 of DASWGU010000093.1, read as the reverse complement.
TCCTGGCTGGCGGAATGGTCGAAGCTGGAGGAAATCGTCGACGAGGCGGGGACCCTCGCGATGATCGCCTACACGTGCGATACCGCCGATCCCGCCAAGGAAGCCGCCAATCTCCGCTGGACGGCGGACATCTTCCCGAAGGCCGTCGAGATGCAGGTCAGGCTGGCCGCACGCCTGGTCGAAACAGGGTATGCCGAGCCGGGGCTCGAGCCGGTGTTGCGCCGGTTCCTGACCGACATCGAGATCTTCCGCGAGGAAAACGTCCCGCTGTTCTCCGAACTGGAGACGCTGACGGCTGCCTACCAGAAGATCGCCGGCGGCCTGGAAGTGGAGTGGGACGGCACACGCAAGACGGTCCCTCAGCTGCAGCCATTCCTGAAGGACCGGGACCGCACGGTGCGGGAGCGGGCTTTTCGACTGGGGGCCAAGGCATACATCGATCAGCGCGATGCCATGGCCGAGCTGTTCGACCGCATGTACCTGAAGCGACAGCAGGTGGCGCGCAACGCAGGGTTCGGGGACTTCCAGGCGTACGTATTCAAGTCGAAGCACCGGTTCGACTACACGCCCGCGGATTGTGCGTCGTTCCATGCAGCCGTGCAGTCGACCGTGGTACCGGCCGTGGAGCGGTTGATGGTGCAACGCCGGAGTCGACTGGCGGTCGAGACGGTCAGGCCCTGGGATACGCAGGTCGAACTGGATCTGTCCGCACCGCTGAAGCCGTTTTCAGATGTTCCCGGTCTGATCGAACCGGCCAAGCGCGTCTTCGATGCCCTGGATCCGGAACTCGGGGCACAGTTCCGGCGCATGGCGGACGAGGGGTTGCTCGACCTGGAGAGCCGGCCTGGCAAGGCCCCGGGCGGGTACTGCACGAAGCTGGGATGGCGCGGCATGCCGTTCATCTTCATGAACGCAGTGGGGATTCCCGACGACGTGGGCACACTGGTGCACGAGGCCGGTCATTCGTTCCATGATTTCGCGGCGCACCGGCTCCCGTACGTGTGGCAGCGGAGCGCGACGCACGAAGCTGCGGAGCTTGCGTCGATGAGCATGGAGCTGCTGACCGCATCCCATCTGGCGAGGCCCACCGGCTATTACGCGCCTGACGAGGCGCGGTCGGCGCGCATCGAGCAGCTCGAGGACATCCTCGTCACGCTGGGGCACATCGCCAGCGTGGATGCGTTCCAGGCGTGGATTTACACCAGCGGTCTGGGGCACGCCGCCGCCGCACGGGATGCCGCGTGGCTGGACATCCGCGCCCGTTTCGACCGGGGCGTGGATTGGACCGGCCTCGAAGCCGAGCGCGTCGCGCGCTGGTACCGACAGCTCCACATCTTCGAGTATCCCTTCTACTACATCGAGTACGGCATCGCCCAGCTCGGCGCCCTGCAGATCTGGCGGTCAAGCCTGTCCGATGCCAGCGGCACGATGCAGCGCTATCGCCAGGCGCTCGCCTTGGGCGGGTCGGCGTCACTCCCGGACATCTACCGGGCCGCGGGTGCGCGGCTGGTGTTCGATGAGAGCGGCATGGGCGAACTGGTGACGCTGGTGGAAGAAGAGCTCGCCCGCCTCCGGCAGTCGAGCTGACGCGAATCGTCCATGACTATCAGGGTCGCGATCGCGCAGGCAGAAGCCGGACCTTCCCTCGAGGAGGGGCTGCATCGGACGGATGTACTGGCTGGCGAGGCAGCAGACCGGGGGGCGCAACTCGTGGTCTTTCCGGAGACGTGGATTCCGGGATATCCGGCCTGGCTGGACGTCTGTCGCGACGTGGCGCTCTGGGACCACGCACCGGTGAAGGAGGTGTATGCCCGGTACGCCGACGGCAGTGTGGACGTGTCCGGGCCGGCCGGATTGGTGCTGCGCGAGATCGCCGCGCGGCACGGCCTCACGCTGGTGACCGGCGTCAGCGAACGCGTCTCTGCGGGACCGGGGCGCGGCACCCTGTACAACGCGCTGCTGGTAATCGGGCCGGACGGTCGCCTCCTGAATCACCACCGCAAGCTGGTGCCGACGTATACGGAGCGCATGGTCTGGGGAAACGGCGATGCCGAAGGGCTTCGCGCGGTGGACACGCCAATCGGGCGCCTGGGTGGGCTGATCTGCTGGGAGCACTGGATGCCCCTGGCACGACAGGCTCTGCACGACTCCGGCGAAGACGTTCACATCGCGCTGTGGCCCATGGTCCATGAACGATTGCAACTCGCCAGCCGGCACTACGCCTTCGAGGGGCGATGCTTCGTGCTGGCCGCCGGATCGGTGTTGCGGGCGGTGTCGCTGCCGGCCGGCCTGGCGGTGGATCCGGCCCGGGTCCCCGCCGCCAGCGCGCTGGTCCTGCGTGGGGGCAGCGCGATCATCGGGCCGGATGGTAATTATGTCGCGCCGCCTGTGCTTGACGAAGCGAAGCTTCTGGTGGCGGACCTGGATCTGGCAGCGGTCCGCCGAGAGCAGATGTCGCTGGACGTGGCAGGTCACTACAGCCGACCTGACTGTCTCGAACTCAGTATACGAACAGCCGGCCGCCGGGAGGTCGCGGATCGCGTGGCACCCGCGCCGGCAGCAACGTGACGGAGGCCACCATGACCGGAGCGGAGATCGGCGCCATCATCAGTCGCGAGCTGCGCGCGCTGGAGCGGGAGCTGCAAGCCTACGGCTCGGACGAACAGGTGTGGCTACAGCCGGCGGGCCTGCCCAACAGCGCCGGTACGCTGGCCCTGCACGCAGCCGGCAACCTGCTACACTTCGTCGGTGGTGTGCTGGGGCATACGGGCTATGTCCGGGACCGTGACGGGGAGTTCAGCACGCGGGGTGTCTCTCGGAGGGAGCTGATAGCGGCGATCCACCGGGCCGACTCGGCTGTTAGTGCCGTGTTGGACACCTTTCCCTCGGAGCGGCTCCAGGAGCCGTATCCACTGCCGGTGGCGAACCGACGGCAGCTCACGGGAGCGTTCCTGCTGCATTTGGCCGCGCATCTGGCGTACCATCTGGGGCAGGTGGATTTTCATCGGCGCATCGTGACCGGGGACGTTGCCGGCGTTGGTGCGGTTTCGCCCGCGGAGCTGCCGGGTTCTGCCCCGATCGAAAGCGTGGCACAGGGGTAGCAGGCGGCACGTGAGGGGCAGGGGCAGGCCGCGGGTCACACGGAGGAAACAACATCGTGGGCATACGTCGACTCGTTCCGATTCTGACCGGGGTTCTGCTGGCTGCGTCGTGCAGTCTGGATGTCACGGATGACGTGGGCTCGATCGTGCTCTATCTGGAGGTCGACAAGGGCACGCTCCCGCAGGACGAGAGCCTGACCGTGACGGTGACGGCGCGCAACGTCGGCTACTCCCGATTGACTCTGACGGGGCCGAGTGACTGCCTGTTGTTCATCGAGATCCTGGATTCGGATGGTCTGATCGTCCACTCGTCCACCACGGCGTGCGTGGGCGAGACTGTGACGGAGGAACTCGAGGCCGGGGCCGACAAGGTGCAGTCGTTCGTGTGGAACGGCACGACCCAGGCGGGTTCCCGCGCGCCGTCGGGCCTCTACGCCGTCCGGGGGATTGCCCGGGTGACCGGAGACGCATACCGGGGACCGTCTCTGACGATCGCGGTGGAGTGAGCGCGGCGCGATCCGGCCTGGCCAGGCGTCAGGCGGCACGCGCATGAGCGATCGTCACCGGGCACGCCTCGTTCTGGCGAGCCTGCTGGCGGCATTCGTGGTCGTCAGACTGGCGTTGTGGCGTTCTCCGGACGCCGACTTCACCGTGGCGGGCTACAACGTGCATCATCTGTTCACCGGCCTGCTGCTTGTCGTGGCGGGAGGTGTGCCGCTGGCGCTCCGTGCGGGACGGAGCCGGTGGCTGGACGCGGCGAGCGTCGCCTTCGGGGCGGGTCTGGGCCTGGCGCTGGACGAATGGGTCTACCTGATCGCGACGGATGGATCCAACGCCTCGTACCTGCTGCCGGTGTCATTCCGAGGAGGTGTCGTGGTGGTAGGCCTGGGTGCGGCGTGGGTCGTGCTGGTCGGGTGGCGGGGCGGCGGACGGGGGCCGGGGGCGTGAGCGTCGGGACGACGACCGTCCGCCGCCGTGAGCGCCTGACGCGATGCACGCGGCCCGGAGCCGGGGCCATGGGCGGCATCGTCAGGCGTCGTCAGGCAGCCTGATCCGTGAGTCCAGGCAAGCACCCCGCATCCGCGTCAGGCGTCGTCAGGCATCCGGCCGCGCGAACGGTGCCCGGAACGGCGCACCTAACGGCGACTGCCTCACGAGAGCGACATCTCCCCTCGCGGTGCGCGGGCGCGCGGAGTATGTTAGGGTCCCCACGGCGCGGTCCCGGGTCGGGTCGGCAGTCCGGTACCCGCCATTTCCCCACTGCCGCCGTTCGCTCGTCAGGCGGACGCGGCCCGAATGGAGCACCACATGGCGAAGCGCAAGGCGAAAGCCGCACCGCGCGGCGGCGCGGCCCGCAAGACCACCCGGAAACGAAGCAACCTGCCGGCCGGGATCAGCCGCATCGACCAGGAGTCGACGCGCACCCACGGGTTCTTCGTCCGCGTCGGATACCACCGGACCCGGGAAGGGACGTGGCGCCCCAAGCACCGATCGTTCTTCGGCGACGCCGGACACGGCGGCAAGGCCAAGGCCCTGAAAGCGGCCGTGAAGTGGCTCAAGAGCGTGTCGAAGAAGTGAGCGGCGCCGGCGGCGGCAACCGTCCGCCGCGCGGTGCCCTGCGACCGGCTGCCTGACGACGGTGCGGCAGCCGGAGCGATGACCAGGCGTCCTCGCGACAACAGCCCCGCCGCACCCCGCCGCGCGCTCGTCTCCCAGCGTGCGCTGCAGACGTTCTACCTCGCCACGCCGGGCTTCGTCCTCCTCGACCTCGTGGCAGGTATCAACCTCCGGACGACCTTCCTGGACGAGGAACCGGGACTCAAACTCATCTACTACGCCATCGCCTTCGGCTGCGGCCTGGCCGTGACGCGCTGGCCCGCGCGGTCGGCGCTCATCGGCCTGCTGGAAAGCGGCACCAACATCGTCTGGCTGATCCTCGGCATTGCGTTGCGCTACCTTGCCGCGCTCGATGCTGCGCTGGCGGATCAGGGTGACGGGGCGCCACCGTTCACGCCGGCCGAGGTGGTCAACCTCCTCGTCTCTGCCGGCATCCTGATGGTGAGCTACACGACCGCCCAGTCGCGGCTGGGTCGCGAACTCCGGTGACACCGGGATTCGCCGCGCCACGCGTGCTCGGGCGCTGGCAGTGAGCGAAGCCGGGGACCGCCTGCTGGGTCGCTGGCGCCTGCTGCACGCAGGCGGCAGCCTCGACTTCGCGCCAAACGCGAGAATGGAGTTCCTCCGCGGCGGCCGACTGCGCTATTCGTTCGACGCCGGGACCCTGCAGCAGGCCATCATGCTCGTGTACCGCGTTGACGGCGACATGCTGCTGACCGACAATCCGGCGAATCCGCATGCCCGCTCGACCCGGTTCCGTTTCGGTGCAGGGGACGTACTCGCCCTGGAATTCGCCGAGGCAACGGCCTGGTTCGTCCGCGAGATATGACGCAATACGACCGATCGGCCTCGTACATTTCCGGAGGTCCATGATGAGTCCCATGCAGATCTTCCGGAAGTCGATCTTCAGCAGTGAGTGCGACGAGTGCGGCCACCCGTTCCCGGTGAATCAGGGGGGCGTCTGCGATCGGTGTCGCCGGATCCTGTGCAACACGCATCTGCACGGCTCCGCCTGGCGGCGCCTGTCCATCGCGCTCGGAGCACCCTACCGGTGCGTCACCTGCCGGGCCGGCCGGGAGCCGGCCGCGTCGAGGCCGGACGGCGCATGACGGAACGACTCTACTATCGCGACGCGCACCTGCGATCCTTCGCCGCCCGCATCACCGACGTGAGCGATGAAGGGCGACGCGTGTATCTCGACCGGACCGCGTTCTATCCGACGTCCGGTGGCCAGCCACACGATGTGGGCACGTTAGGCGGCGTGCCGGTCGTCGACGTGGTGGACGAGGGCGATGGGGTGGCGCACGTCGTCACTGGTGCCGTGGCCGCCGTCGGGACCGTTGCAGAGTGCGTAATCGATTGGACTCGGCGGTTCGACCACATGCAGCAGCACACCGGCCAGCACCTGCTCTCCGCGGTGTGCCACGAGCAGCTGGACCTGCGGACGGTCAGCGTGCACTTCGGACCCGAGAGCGCGACGCTCGATCTCGCAGGAGGCCAGGGACCAGAGACGGCGGAGGGGAGCACCCCACTGTCGGAGGCAACGATACGGACGCTCGAGGCGCGGGCGAACGACCTCGTGGCTGAGTCGAGACCGGTCACCGTGACGTTCGAGGACGCCGCCGAGGCGGGTGGATTGCGCAAGCCCAGCGATCGCGCGGGGACGCTCCGCATCGTGACCATCGAAGGAGTCGACCGTAGCGCCTGCGGTGGCACTCACGTGGGATCCACGAGCGAGATCGGCCCCGTCCTGCTCCGCGGACAGGACCGCGTGCGATCCGGTATCCGTCTCGAGTTCGTGTGCGGACACCGCGCAATCGCGCGCGCGCGCCGTGACCTCGAATTGCTGACGCGCATCGCCCGGGCCCATTCCGCCTCTCTCGACGACGCCGCCACCCTGGTCGAGGCGCAGGCAGCGCAACTGCGCGACCTGCAGTCGGAAACCCGCCGGCTGCACGAGGCGTTGGCCGGCCACCTCGCCGAGTCCAGGTACCGCGATGCGAAACCAGGCGCCGACGGCCTCCGCCGCGTGGTGGAGCGCCGGCAGTCCGGCGGCGCGGACGCCAGCCGGGCGCTCGCGCTCGCGATCAGCGGGAAACCGAAGGTCACGTTCGTCGCTGTCTCCCACGATCCCCCGTCAATCCTGTTGGCCACGTCTGCCGATTCAGGGGTCGACGCCGGCAGAACCCTGCGTCCCCTGCTGGAACGGGCAGGCGGTCGCGGGGGTGGGTCACCGCGGTTGGCCCAGGGTTCGGTGCCCGATGCCTCGAGGGCGGACGAAATCGAGCGGCAACTCAATGAACCCTCAGCGGGCACGATCCCGTCTTCTGGAAGGCGAGGTGAGGAGGCGCGCAATGCGTGAACCCGAGGGACGGCTGAGCGTACCGATCCGGCACCGGGTCGTTCATCGGTCCGCGGAGTCCGCGGACCTGCCGGCCAAGCAGGGTATCGTGGCGTTCGTCAGCAGCCAGGAGCGAACCGGGCCGTGGCGCCTTTCACCGGAGACGCGGGTGGTATCGATCTTTGGCAGTGCCGAACTCGACCTGCGGGAGGCCGACCTGGTCGATGGCGAGAGCGTCATCGAGATCTTCTGCCTGTTGGGTAACGTGGAGATTGTCGTCCCGCCCGGCGTGCGCGTGGTGAACGAAGGAGACGGCCTGGCGGCCAACTTCGCCGTCGAGGCGGGAGACCGGGATCTCGATCCGGGAGCCCCGGTGCTGCGGATTACCGGCAGCGCGTATCTGGGCAACGTCGAAGTCCGGCACCAGGCGTTCGGCGAGACACCCCGCCAGGCACGAAGGCGCCGCAAGCGACTTCGGAAGGGTTGAGAGCGGCGAACCGCGGTGGTGGCGCGGGTGAGAACGCTCCGGTCCGCCCGGAGACGGCAGGCATTGCTCTCGCGCAATCAACCGTTCGACGCTAAGGTAGGACTTCCTCGGACGGCTGTCCGGCAGGCGGTGCCAACCCCAACCGCCGCGCGGCGGGCGTCCCGGTGCGGAGGGTGGCATGCCTGACACGATCATGTCGTGGCTGGATGGTGTCGGTTCGACCGCGTTCACCTGGTCGGCCGTGGCGTTCGTGCTGGTCAACGGTGCCGGCCTCGCCACGGTGTTCCTCACGCGGGACCGCGGTTTCGTGAACCGGTGGACGTCGGGCTTCCTGGCTGTGAACCTCGCGCTCCTCGGTACGGGGTTGGGGGTTCCCCTTGTCGCCCTGGCGGCCCGGTCCGTCGTGTCCGCGGTCACTCCGTTCCGGGCCAGCACGCAGGCGGATGCGGAGCTGATGCCGGCCAGCGGCCGGGAGACCGACTGGCCTCGTTAGGCCGCAGATGGCTCACGGCCGCCGAGTCGATCCGACCGCATGATGTTCGTGCTCACCTCTCCCGGGTTCGAGCGCGGCGCTGCCATGCCGACACATTTCACCGGCGAAGGCGAGGACCTGAGCCCGCCGCTCGAATGGAGCGGCGCGCCAAGGGAAGCACAGAGCTTCGTCCTGATCGTCGATGATCCGGATGTGCCCGATCCCGCCGCTCCGCGCCGAACGTGGGTCCACTGGGTTGTCTACGACATTCCCGCGACGGTCACGCAGCTCCCGGAGGCAGTGTCCGGACAGACGATGCCGGAAGGAGCGCGTGAAGGCAGGAACGACTCGGGCGGCCGGGGATACAGTGGCCCGATGCCGCCCATCGGACGGCATCGGTACTTCTTCAAGCTGTATGCGCTGGATCGCACGCTCGGCTTGCGCGATGGACACACCAAGGCCGAGCTCCTGCGCGCCATGGAGGGCCACGTGCTGGCGTCGGCCGAGTTGATGGGCACCTATCAGTGCGCGGTTGGGCGCTGACCGCCCGATCACCTGCTTTGTGGCCGACGGGCCGTCTTGACGCCAAGAACCGAGTCAACGCGAGGCGGGTCCGGCGGTGTGCTCCCACCGCCGGCCTGCGGCCGGGACGACGAGACTCGCGGTTTACCACGCTGCCGTTCCGGACCGTGGCATTGCCGACCAGATTCGGGATCGCGTATGTCTCCTTCCCCCAAACCGCCCATGAAACGCCTCCTCGCCGTGGTACTTCTCCTGGTCGTCCTGCCCGCGGCCGGTAACGCGCAGGGCGCGGAGCAGGACGTCCTCGCGGTCGTTCACAAGCTGTTCGACGGAATGCGACAGGGCGACAGTGCCATGGTCAGGCCGCTCTTTCACGACAAGGCGAGGCTCATTACGACTCTCGTGCGGAATGGCGAACCGACGGTGCAGGTCGGTGAATCGGTCGAACCGTTCATTCAGGCCATTGGCCGTCCGCGCAACGAGGTCTGGGACGAACGGCTGTCGAACGAACGAGTGTTCGTTGACGGTACGCTCGCGTCCGTGTGGACGGACTACGTGTTCTATCGGGGGACGACGTTGAGCCACTGCGGTGTGGACCACTTCCTCCTCGTGAAGGAAGGCGCCCAGTGGAAGATCCTCGAAGTCGCGGATACGAGGCGGATGCAGAACTGCCAGCCCACGGGTCTCGGGTCAACGTCGGGCCGCGGGCCGACGGCGCAAGGCGGCGGGGCACCTGGCTCACGACTACCGACATGAACGAACAGGGGCGCCGGTTGGCGCCCCTGTCGTGACAACCTGGCCTGAAATCGCCAGATCAACCAAGCTGGCCGGCCTGAGTCGTGAGTGCTGGATGCTCGACCTGCTTCCTGGTCCTGGAGCTGGTGCCGAGCCAACCCCAGCGCCAGCACGTGTCACCAGTTCGAGCACCCAGTACTGAGCACTCAGCGATCAGGCCCGAGTGGTGAGTGGATGCGTCGCTCGCTTTCCCTCCCAATCCATCACGCGCTCCGAGTTTTCAGGATGGACACTAATTGGGAACCTTGAAGCGGCCGATCGTGTTGGCGTCGGTGCCGAACCAGACCTCGCGCGAGTTCTTGTCGAAGATCATGTGGCGGATCGTGCCTCCGCCGGAGGGCACCCACGTCGTGCTCATCAGGGCGCAGTCCCTGGTGTCGAAGCCCACGATCCGGACCTTCTTGTCCTCGCCGCCTGTGGGCTGCTTTCCGATCTCCGCGATCCAGACGCGATCCTTGTCGTCAATCGTCATGCCGTACGGCTGTGACAGCGGACCACCCGGAAGCGGCCACTCGTCCACCTTCTTCGTCCCGGGATTCAGGCGGCCGACGAAGCCGCGGCCGTAGTCCGTGTACCAGATCATGTCGTCCGACGAGATGGCGATTCGCCGATCCCGTGAGCGTTCGTTGGGAAGGGGATACTCCGTCAGTTCCATCGTGTTGGGGTCGATCTTGCCGATGGCGTTCGTGGCGAATTCGTTGAACCAGACGTTCCCCTTGGAGTCCAGGGCGATGCCGTAGGGGTTCTTGCGGCCTTCCATCTTGATCACGTCCATCTTGCCGCTCTTGGGGTTGAAGCGGCCGACGTACTGCGATTGCTGCGCCGTGAACCAGATGTTGCCGTTCTTGTCCTCGACCATGGTGTGCGGATCGCGGACACCCTCAGGGGTCGGATACTTGGTGATCTGGCCAGTCGTGGGGTCGACCTTCCCGATGTGATTGGCCCGGTTGCCCGCGTACCAGATGTTCCCGTCACTCCCCACGATCTGGGTGTGCGGACCGGTTCCGGGATCCAGCTCGAAGCGCTTGAACTCGCCCGTGGCAGGGTCGAGCTTGCCGATATAGTGCCCGGCCTGTCCTACGAACCAGACCTTTCCTTCCTTGTCGACCGAGGGATCGCGCGGTCGCGTGCGTTCCCAGGGGACCGTCCATTCCTGGATCTTGACCGAATCGGTGCCCTGCATCGGCACGGCAACGGCGGTCAGCAGAGCGAGAGACAACAGCATCGGGGCCTCCTGTGAAGACAGGCGATCGGATCCGCAATAGGGGGTCTGGCGCAAAAGGGAACCTCTTTCCCCCGGATTCTACGTGTCAGCATATCTGGCCGTTCACGGTGGGGACCGCAAGCGCGCAGCCTGTCGCCCGGTAGGCCGAGCTCGCCTGGGCTGCAGCGGAGCAGGGGACGGGGACGTAAGTTTTTCGCCCGACGGAGTTTGGGCATTCCCATTCGAGAGCGCCTGCTCCGCGCGGGTAATCACTGCATTCTCAAGGAGATCGACGGAGATGTCACCCGAACTGTGCTTCAACCGCGCGCCCACCGCGAGGCGGCTCTCCGCGTTCGCCGGCGCCGCGATCCTGGCGGTCATGCTGCCCGCGTCCCCGATCCGCGCCCAGGAGCAGGTGGATGCTGCGGCCATCGAGAAGATCAAAGCCGAGGGACTGAGCGATCGCTCTGCGGTCATGGAGACAGCGAGCTGGCTCACGGACGTATTCGGGGCCCGTCTCACCGGTTCGCCGAACATCAGGGCCGCAGCGGAGTGGTCAGTGAAGAAGATGACGGAATGGGGGATGGTGAACGCCAGACTGGAGCCGTGGGGCACGTTCGGCCGTGGCTGGACCAATGACCGATTCAGCCTGAACGTGATTGCGCCCACACCCTGGCCGGTGATCGCGTACCCGGCAGCGTGGACTCCGGGCACCAACGGCACTGTCACCGGTGAGGTGGTCCGCATCGTGGCTGACAGCGCGCCAGACCTGGAGAAATACCGCGGCAAGCTGCGGAACGCGTTCGTCGTGCTGGCGCAGCCGATCGCACTGGCGCCGAGTTTCGTGCCTGATGCCAGTCGTCACACTGAGGGTAGACTGGACAGCATGACGGCGGCGGGACCGGTGACTCCCCGTGCCGGAGGTGCTGGTCGTGGTGGCCGCGCAGGTGGCCAGGGCCGTGGCGGCGGTCGGGGCGGATTCAACGCGGAGTTCAACCGGCTCCGCACGGCGTTCCTTGCCGAGCAGGGCGTTGCGGCGATCCTCCAGCCGGGCAGCGTCAGCCTGACGCGCGGGGCCGGCGGGAGCACGATGGGAACGGTTTTCACCGGCGGCACGGGCTCGCGCGACCCGCTGAATCCTACGCTCACGTCCACGATCATCCTCTCCGCCGAGCATTTCAACCGGATCGTGCGAATCGTGGAGAAGGGCGTTCCGGTACGCATCGAAGCCAACGTGAAGAACTCGTTCCATGACCAGGATCTGACCGCGTTCAACGTGCTGGCCGAAATCCCCGGCACCGATCCGCAACTGAAGGACGAAGTCGTCATGCTGGGTGCGCACTTCGACTCCTGGCATGCGGGCACGGGCGCGACGGACAACGCCGCGGGTTCGGCGATCATGATGGAAGCCCTGCGCATTCTGAAGGCGACCGGCCTGCCGCTCAAGCGCACGGTACGTATCGGGCTCTGGACCGGAGAGGAACAGGGGTTGCTCGGCAGCCGGGCATACGTGGCCAGCACGTTCGGTTCGTCCGCGGATTCGCTCAAGCCGGCGGCGCAGAAGTTTTCGGGTTACTTCAACGTCGACAACGGCACGGGCAAGATCCGCGGCATCTACCTGCAGCAGAACGAGGGCGTCCGGTCGGTTTTCACCGAGTGGATGCAGCCGTTCAATGCGCTGGGGACGAAGGCCATCAACGGCGGGAACACGGGTGGAACCGACCACCTGTCCTTCGACCGCATTGGGCTTCCGGGATGGCAGTTCGTGCAGGACGAGGTTGAGTACGGCACGCGGACGCATCACTCCAACATGGACGTCTACGACCGGCTGGTCGCGGATGACATGAGGCACAACGCGACCGTCGTGGCGGCATTCGTGTACCTGGCAGCGACCCGGGCGGAGAAGTTGCCCAGGAAGCCGACGGGCGTGACGCAATAACGCACTGGTTGGTCATCGGGCGGCGTCCGGCCTCTGCGCCGGGCGCCGTCGTGCGTGGCGGGTGGAACGCGCCGCCCCGTTCGTGCCCCGACCCGGACGACGCTCCTTCCGGTGTGGCGTTGGCGAAGGTCCCGGGTTGCCGGACCCGGTCCCGGCCCACAGGTTTGGGGCGCTCGTGTTCCAGAGCGACTACTGCCTAACGCCAACCGATTCCGTGACCGCACGCGACTCTGACCTGCAGCGTCTCGCCCGCCGGCGTTGGCGGGTCGCCATCACGCTGACGGCCGCCGTGATTGCGGTGTACTTCGGCTTCATCCTCCTGATCGCGTTCAACAAGCCGTTCATGGGCTCGCTGATCACGCCGGGATTGAGCGTGGGCATCCTGCTGGGCGCCCTTGTCATCGTGGCCACCTGGCTGCTCACGTGGTACTACGTGCGCTGGGCGAACGAGCACTACGACCGCGCGCTGGACGAGATCCGGAAGGCTGGCCGTCCGTGATCATCCTGCAGGCCGGGCCACCGGCCGCCGCACAAGCGACCCGCATCGGGGAGCCGAACGCGGTCGCGATGGCGTTCTTCTTCGCCTTCATTGCGGCCACTCTGGCCATTACCTACTGGGCGGCGCGGCGAACCCGGACCACGGAGGAGTACTACGCCGCCGGCCGCACCATCAGCGCCGGACAGAACGGCTTTGCGCTGGCGGGCGACTACATGAGCGCTGCTTCGTTCCTGGGCATTGCCGGCCTGGTCTCCACCACCGGCTTCGACGGGCTGATCTATTCGACCGGCTGGCTCGTAGGCTGGCCCGTTGTGCTGTTCCTGATCGCCGAGCCGCTACGGAACCTGGGGAAGTACACGTTTGCCGACGTGGTGGCAGCGCGTCTGCAGCAGGCGCCGGTGCGCATCGGCGCGGCGCTCGGCACCCTGGCCACCGTAATCTTCTACCTGATCGCACAAATGGTCGGCGCGGGCGGCCTCATCCGGCTGATGTTCGGCATCACCTACGAGACCGCGATCATGCTCGTTGGTGCCGCGATGCTGGCGTATGTGCTCTTCGGCGGGATGATTGCCACCACGTGGGTGCAGATCGTCAAAGCCTTCCTGCTCCTGGGCGGCGCCACCATCCTGGCGCTCCTGGTGCTGTCCAGGTTCGGATTCAATCCCGTAGCGCTGTTCAACGCCGCTGCCAGCCGGTACGGTGAGGGAGTGCTGGCTCCCGGAGGCCTGGTCTCCACGCCGCTCGACGCCGTATCACTCGGCATGGCGCTCATGTTCGGCACCGCCGGACTACCGCACATCCTGATGCGCTTCTACACCGTCCCGGATGCGAAGGCGGCACGCACGTCGGTCTTCTACGCGACCGGTCTCATCGGGTTCTTCTACCTGATGACGTTCGTGCTCGGTTTCGGCGCCATGGTCCTGGTGGGTCCGGACGTGATTCGTGGCGTGGATGCCGGCGGCAACATGGCGGCACCGCTGCTCGCCGAAACGCTGGGCGGGACCCCGTTCCTGGGGTTCATCGGGGCCGTCGCGTTTGCCACGATCCTGGCCGTCGTGGCCGGCCTCACTCTGTCGGGCGCTGCGGCTCTGTCCCACGACCTGTGGGTGAATGTGGCTCGCGGTGGACATGCAACACCCGGCGAGCAACTCCGCGTGGCGCGTGTGGCAACCGTCATACTCGGCGTGGTGGCGGTTCTGCTTGGCATCACGTTCAAAGGGCAGAACGTGGCCTACATGGTTTCGCTGGCCTTCGCCATCGCGGCGAGCGCGACGTTTCCTGCCCTGGTACTGTCCATTTTCTGGCGACGGAGCACCACGCCGGGCGTGGTTTCCAGCATGGTGCTGGGTACGGTGTCAAGTCTGACGCTGATCTACCTGTCTCCCACGATCCAGGTGGACATTCTCAAGCATGAATCCGCCTGGTTCCCGCTGCGCAATCCGGCATTGGTCACGATCCCGCTGTCATTCCTGACGGCCATCGTCGTCTCCGTGCTCACGCCCAGTGCCAGCGAACTGGCCGGCTATGCGCGAGTGGAGCGGGAGATGCATACGGGACATTAGGTCGCAGATCCCGGGTCGCACGTCTCAGGTCTCAGGTCAGAGAGTCCGGCCGGTGACGCGCCTGCAGCGGTTGATGAGCCGCGGCGACTTCTGACCTCTCTGACCTGACCTCCGACAACGGCTGTCAGGTTAATTTCCTGCCCCTATGCCCGTTGACCGCAATCGCATCCCCTACCTGCCCGAGCGAATCGAGGGCCTGGCGGAAGTCGCCACCAACGTGTCGTGGAGCTGGAAGCGAGGGGCACGCCGAGTCTTCCAGCTGCTCGACGAGTCCCTGTGGCACCTGACGCGTCACAACCCGATCGCCATACTGCGGCGCGTCGACCCGGGTCGTCTCAGTGACTGCGCCCGCGATCCCGGATTTCTGGACGCGTACGATCGCATGATGGCAGACTACGCGGCGGAACTGGCGTGGGAATCCACCTGGTTCTCGGCGAACTATCCCGACCTGCCGCGCGAGCGGCCGGTGGCGTACTTCTGCGCCGAGTTCGGCCTGCACAACTCGGTGCCGATCTACTCCGGAGGGCTGGGCGTACTGGCCGGCGATCACTGCAAGGCCGCATCCGATCTCGGCATCCCGCTGGTCGGCGTGGGCCTGTTCTACACGAGGGGGTACTTCGACCAGAAGCTGCGGTTGGACGGCTGGCAGGAGGACTCGGACGAGCAGTTCGACGTGGTGAATGCGCCGCTGGAGCGTGTGCTGGGGCCCAGTCGCGAGCAGTACCTGACCCGGGTTTCCACAAACGGGCGGGAGGTCCTTATCGGCGCATGGCGCATGCTCGTCGGCCGCGTGCCGGTCTACCTTCTCGATACCGACCTGGAACAGAATCACGCCGAAGATCGCGATCTCACCTCGAAACTGTACATCGGGGGCCCGGAGGTCCGTCTCAAGCAGGAGTGGATCCTGGGTGTGGGGGGCGTGCGCCTGTTGCGCGTGCTCGGGGTGAATCCCGCTGCGTGGCATGCCAACGAGGGTCACGCGGCCTTCATGATGGTGGAGCGCGCGCGCGAGCTGACCGTGAAGGGAGTGCCGTTCGACGACGCGGTGCGGGAGATACGCGCCCGGAGCGTGTTCACCACGCACACGCCGGTGCCAGCCGGCCATGACACGTTCACGTTCGAGGATCTCGAGCGCTGCTCGGGTCCGATGTGGGAGGAACTCGGCATCAGCCGGGAGACCTTCTTCGACATCGGGACGCACCCGACCGAGGAGCCCGGGCACTTCCACATGACAGTTGCCGCGCTCCGCTTCTCGCGACACGTGAATGGCGTATCGCGGCGTCATGGTGAGGTCTCTCGCCAGATCTGGTCGCCCCTGTGGCCCGATCGCGACGCCGACCGAGTGCCCATTGGCCAGATCACGAACGGGGTACACGCAGAGACATGGATGGCGCGGGAGATCGCGGACCTGCTCGACGCGCATCTCGGTTCAGACTGGTGGGATCGGATGACGGATCCGGCGACCTGGGAGCCCGTCCGCGACCTGGACGACGCCACGCTCTGGGCGGCGCACACGGCGCTGAAGACCGCGCTGATGAGCTTCATTCGTGAAGAGGCGCGCCGCCGCTGGGCGAGGCACTGGCGAGAGGCCACGCACGTGGTTGGGGCGGGGACCCTGCTCAGTCCCGACGCGCTCACCATCGGGTTTGCGCGCCGCTTCGCGACCTACAAGCGCGCCGACCTCATGTTCCGGGATCTCGACCGACTCCGTGCTCTTCTCGTCGATCCCGTGCGACCGGTGCAGATCATCTTCGCCGGGAAGGCCCATCCGGCCGATACACCGGGCAAGGAGGTTCTCCGATCCGTGTACGGCAACACGCGCGACGCCCGGCTGGAAGGCCGCGTGGCTTTCCTGGAGGATTACGAGCTTCACCTGGCGCACCGCCTGGTGCAGGGCGTGGATCTCTGGCTCAACCTGCCTCGCGTTCCGATGGAGGCGAGCGGGACCAGCGGGATGAAAGCCGCCCTGAATGGCGTGCCGCACTTGTCGACGCTGGACGGATGGTGGCACGAGGGCTATGAAGGACTGAACGGCTGGGCCATACCGCCATCTGCCACGCGGGCAACGCCGGACGAATGGGACGCGGAGCGGCTGTACCGGCTCCTGGAGGAACAGGTCGTGCCGGCGTTCTACGCGCGGGACGATCGGGGGATTCCCACCGGGTGGGTGCAGAAGATGAAGCATGCACTGCGCGTGGCGGGACAACAGTTCACGGCCCGGCGAATGCTGGAGGAGTACGTGCGCAAGTCCTACGATCCGGCGATGCGCGGGAACGGCGGGCCGGACGATCCACCTGTGGCATGACCGACCGCGGCACGGAGACGCGCCGGCGGCGGGCCACGCCGCCGGCCTCACCCGCCGCGGCGCCGGTCGCGGCGGCCCCCCCGGGGTCATATCCGCTGCTGGCGCCGACCACGAACGAGCCGGTCACCGTCGTGCACCTGGCTGCGGAACTGGCCCCGTTCGCGCGCACCGGGGGACTGGGCGAAGCGGTCTCCAGTCTGGCGCATTTCCAGGCACGCACGGGCATGAAGGTGATCATCATCATGCCGTTGTATCGTCAGGCGGCTGAGGTGGTCACCGATCTCCAGCCCGTCGGGGAGCCATTCCCCGTGCAGGTGGGTCCGCGGCTCGAGGAAGGGTGTCTCTACGAGTCCCGGGCGCTCGCCGACAACCCGAGGCAGGGCAGGCCGAGGATTCTCTTTGTCCACAACGCCGCGTACTTCGGCCGCGATCAGATCTACGGTGACAGCCGCGGCGACTACAAGGACAACCACCGGCGTTTCGCGTTCTTCAGCCTCGCGGCGCTGAACGCGCTGCCCCGGATCGCGACCGCACCCATCCTGCTGCACGCGCACGACTGGCATACGGCGCTGGCGCCGGTCTATCTCCGCGCGTACGACGGGGAGGCTGACCGGGACCTGTTCCGCCGCACCACCTGCGTCCTGACCGTGCATAACGCGGGTTTCCAGGGCCACTTCCCGACCGACGTGATTTCGGAACTCGGCCTGCCGCTGGAGCTGTACAACTTCGCGCAACTGGAGTGGTACGGGCGCGTCAACCTGCTGAAGGGCGGCATGGCACTGGCGGACGCGGTGACCACCGTGAGTCCGTCGCACGCGCACGAGTTACGGACCGCGGCCGGCGGCTTCGGTCTGCACGAGGCGTTCCTGGCGCTGCGGGACCGCTTTGTCGGCATCGTCAACGGCATTGACCAGAGCGTCTGGAATCCGGTGACGGACCCGATCATCACGGCCCGGTACACGCGGGACGACCTGTCGGGCAAAAAGCGATGCAAGGCGGCCCTGCAACGAGTCTTCGGTCTGCCGCAGCGATCGCGCGTACCGATTTTCGGCATGAGCGCACGCATGGTCTACCAGAAGGGGCTGGACCTCATCCTGGGCAGCCCGCGCTTCCTGTCGCTGGACGCCCAGTTCCTGTTCCTGGGGCAGGGTGAGAAGAAGTACGTGGATATCCTGACCGAGCTGGCGCTTCGTGCGCCGGGCCGGATAGGCGTGCAGACCAACTTCACGACCAAGCAGGAGCACCGGCTCATGGCTGGCGCCGACATGATCATCATGCCGTCGCAGTACGAGCCCTGCGGGCTCACCCAGATGCGCGCGCAGCGCTACGGCGCTCTGCCGGTGGCGCGCAGAGTCGGCGGTCTGGCCGACACGATCGAGGATGGCGTCACGGGATTCCTCTTCGACGGGTTCACCACGAACGAGTTCCTGGCAGCGTGCATCCGCGCGATCGATCACTACCAGCATCCCGACGTCTGGGTGCAGATGCAGCACGAGGCCATGTCACGCGACTTCGGGTGGGAACGCTCCGAGCAGAAGTACCGCGAAGTGTACCGGCGCGTGTTGGCGTCGCCCCGTCTACGCCGTTAGTGCCATGCGCCAGATTGACGTGGTGGTGATGCTCCACAGCCACTTGCCGTATGTCCTCAACCACGGCCGGTGGCCGCACGGCAGCGACTGGATCTGCGAGGCAGCGATCGACACGTACCTTCCGCTCCTGGAGAAATTCCGGGCGCTGGAGGCCATGAACGTCGCGGCGCCGGTCACCATCGGCTTCACGCCGATCCTGGCAAACCAGCTCGAGCATCCTTCTTTCGTGGAAGAACTCGAAGCGTACTTCGACCAGCGGCTTGGTTTCTGCGACGAGGCGCCGGCCTCGCTGGCGTCGACCGGCGACGGACATCTCATGCCGCTGGTGGAGTTCTGGCGCTCGCGCCTGGTCCGGCTGCGGCTCGCCTTTCAGGAGATCGGACGGGCCATCCCCGCGGAGTTCCGGCGCCTGCAGGACGCGGGGCGACTGGAAATCACCTCCTCCAGCGCCACGCACGCGTTCCTGCCGCTGCTGCAGCGTGACGAGAGCATCCGCCTCCAACTGGCATTGGGCGCTTCGGAGCACCGCCGCATGTTCGGGCGCGACCCCCAGGGGTGCTGGATTCCCGAGTGCGCCTACCGGCCAGCGGGCAGGTGGATGCCGATTCCCGGTGCCGGCGAGGCCGCAGATCGCCACGGGATCGAGACCCACGTGGCCTGGGCCGGATTCCGCTATTTCTTCGTGGACTCCCACATGGCGCGCGCCGGGAGCCCTCTCGGCGTGTACGGTGAACTGTTCGGGGGAGAGGCGGAACGGCTGGCCGGCAGGGAGCGCGAGCGCCCGGCCACGCACACGCCGTACGTGGCGTACCGGGTGACCGACGCCAGCGCACCACGGGACGTCGCGGCGCTGGTGCGCGATCCGCGATCCTCGATGCAGGTGTGGAGCCGCCACGGCGGGTACCCCGGCGCGGCATCCTACCTCGAGTTTCACAAGATCCGGTGGCCGGGTGGACTCAAGCTCTGGCGGGTGAGCGCCCCGGGCACCGACCTGGGCGACAAGAAACCGTATGACTACGACACCGCGCGGTGGGACGCGAACGCGCACGCGTCGCACTTCGCACATCTCATGGATCGGATCGCCGAGGAGCAGCTGGCGCAGGGAGGTAACGTCATCGTCGCGCCCTTCGACACGGAGCTGTTCGGGCATTGGTGGTTCGAGGGCCCGGACTTTCTGGGCGACGTATACGCCCGGCTCCCCTCCCTGGCGCGGCTGCGTGCCACGACGGCGGCGAGCCATCTCGACGCACACGGCTCACCCACCGGCTTGCGTCTGGCGCCGGGCTCCTGGGGTCGCAACGGCGACTATTCCATGTGGCTGAGCGATCAGGTCGAGTGGACCTGGCCGGTGATCTGGGGCGTGGAGGACCGATTCTGGTCGCTGGCGACCCGCGCCCTGGCGGACGATCGGGTCCACGAAATCCTATCCCAGGCAGCGCGAGCCATGCTGCTGCTGCAATCGTCGGACTGGCAGTTCATCATATCGACCGGTGAGGTGGAGGACTATGCCATCCGGCGATTCAACGGTCACGCCAGGGATGCGACCGCGTTGATGGACGCGCTGGAGGCCGCGCTGAACGGCGGCGACGTCGATGGCGGCGTCCGGATGGCACGCGAGCAGCAACGGCGCGACGATGTGTTTCGGGAAATCGTGCCATCGATCGCCAAGGCACTCGTCCGCACCTAACGTGCTGTCAGTCATCATCCACGGCCACTTTTACCAGCCGCCGCGTGAGGATCCCTTCCTCGACGACGTGGAGGCCGAACCTTCGGCGGCGCCGTTTCACGACTGGAACCAGCGCATCGAGCGGGAGTGCTACCGGGCGGTTGTCGCGGCACGCGTATCGGGTCGGGACGGTCGCATTCAGCGACTGGTCAACACGCTGGAGTGGATTTCATTCGACGTCGGCCCCACCCTGCTCGAGTGGATGGAACGCGAAGCCCGACCTACCTACGAGGCCATCCTCGCCGCCGATCACGTCAGCGCGGAACGACTTGGCGGACACGGAAACGCCATCGCACAGCCGTATCACCACTCCATCCTCCCCCTTGCCACTTTGCGCGACAAGCGGACCGAAGTACGGTGGGGTATCGCCGACTTCCGGCGCCGGTTCCGTCGTGAGCCTGCCGGGATGTGGCTCCCCGAGACCGCAGTCGACAGCGAGACCCTCGAGGTCCTGGCTGAGGAAGGCATCCGGTTCACCATCGTGGCGCCGCATCAGGTGATCCAGAGCCCGCCACGCGGACGACCCGGCATCTGCCATCTGTCCAGCGGCAGATCGATCGCCCTGTGCGTGTACGACGGCGACCTGTCCCACGCCGTGGCGTTTGGAGGAGCGCTGCACGACGGCATGACATGGGCCCGACAGCTCGCCGAGGCCGGCGCCGAACTGTCGGCGACCGGTTCGACAACGGCTGGCGCGGTGCCGCAGACGCCCACGCGCGTCCGGTCGATGCCGTCAACTCCGCATTCTGTTGCCGCCAGCGCGCAGACATCCGACACGCTCGTCGCCGTGGCCACCGACGGTGAATCGTACGGTCACCATCACCGCTTCGGCGAAATGGCGCTGGCGAGAGCGCTGTATGATTTGCGAACCGCCGGTGCACGTCTGGAGAGCTTCGCCTCCTTCCTTGCTCGCAACCCGCCAACCGACGAAGTGAAACTCATCGACGCCACGTCGTGGAGCTGCGCACACGGCGTGGGGCGCTGGTTGCGCGACTGCGGCTGCCGCATTGACGGGCAGCGCTTTCCATCGCAGTCGTGGCGGGCGCCGCTGCGACGGGGACTGGAGAAGCTGGCCAGCTCGCTGCACGACTTGTACGAGCGGGAGGCCCCGGCGCTCATTCCCGATCCCTGGTCGGCGCGCGACGGATATGGTTCGGCCGTTGCGTCGGAACCGGTGGAACTCGAACGCTATGTCCGGTCCGTTGCCACGGCCGCCCGTGACGACGACGACCTGATCCGCGCCCGCGAGCTGCTGGAGATGGAACGCGACGCCCTCCGCATGTTCACGTCCTGCGGCTGGTTCTTCGACGACATCGGGGGCATCGAGCCGCGGCAGGATCTCCGGTACGCCGCACGGGCAATTTCGCTGGCCGGTGCCGGCGCACGCGCCGCCGAGGCCGCGCTGCTGTCGGAGCTGCAACTGGCCGATAGCAACGACCCGGTGATCGGTACCGGGCGCGACGTATACGAACGGAGCGTCCGGCCAATGATCCCCGCGGCGCTCCGTCACGCCGCGGCTGCGGTCGCGGCGCGTGCCGTGGCGCCTACCGAGCGGAAACGGTTTTCGTCTGCCACCATCGAGATCGACGACGATTGGGTGCGAGTGGTAGAGCGGCGCACGGGCAGACGGCATGACTTCAGATGGAAGGTGTCCCGCCGGACGGCGACGGACCTGCGGGTCGAGCTCGTCGGAACGAACGGGAGTCTGCAGACGCTGGCCCTGGCCGATCTCCCGGAGCGCCCCCGCCTCGCCATTCGCGCGGTACTGCGGAGGGCTCTGCTGCCGCAATGTCTCAACCGTGATGAGCTGGACCAGTTGACGTCCGGAGCGGCGAGCATGGGTGGGCTCCTCCGCGTGGCGCTCATCCGGGCCGTCGAGAAGCTCGAGGTGGACGAAGACCCCGTGGCGATCGGCCTGGCGTCCGATCTCATCGACCTGTTCGAGCAGTTCGAGGCTCGCACGCCGTTCGACGCCCAATCGGCCTTCTGGCGCATATGGCGCGCGGCACCGGAAGACCGGCGGGACCAGCTGCGTCTGCTGCATCACCGGCTCGGGTTCGCTGCGGATCAGTCACCTGGCGATGGAGTCAACGGATGAGTTCCCCCATCCGCTTCTGTTTCGGGCTGCATCTCCACCAGCCCGTGGGAAACTTCGGCTACGTCTTCGAACAGCACGTCCGCGAGGTGTATCGGCCGTTCCTCGAGCACGTCCGGAAGCAGCGGTTCTTCCCGGTGACACTCCACGTCTCCGGTCCGCTCATCGAATGGTTCGACCAGCACGATCCGGCGATACTGGACGACATCGCCGACCTGGCCAGCGACGGACGAGTGGAACTGCTGCTCGCCGGGTTCTACGAGCCCATCCTCGCCTCACTCCCCAGGGCGGATCGCCTGACGCAGATCGCGTGGATGCGGGACTCGTTGCGCGACCGACTGGGCGCGGAAGCAACCGGCCTGTGGCTCACCGAGCGGGTGTGGGAGCCGGATCTCGCCGCCGACCTGCACGACGCCGGCGTGCGGTTCGCGCTGGTCGACGATCGCCATTTTCTCGCCAGCGGGTTTCCTCGGGAAGCACTGCACGCGCCCTATCGCACGGAGCACGATGGCAAGAGCCTCGCGCTCTTCCCCATCGATGAGCGGTTGCGGTACCTGATCCCGTTTCAGTCTCCCGACGACACGGTGGCGTATCTGCGGTGGCTGCGCGCCGAGGGGAAGCCGCTGGCGGTCCTGGCCGACGACGGTGAGAAGTTCGGTGGGTGGCCCGGCACGCGGGAATGGGTCTACGAGAAGGGATGGATCGACCGGTTTTTCGCCGCCATGCGTGGAGTCATCGAGAGCGGCGAGGTGATTCTCTCCCGGTTTGACGACGCGCTGGCAAACGTGCCCAGCGGCGGTCTCGCCTATCTGCCCACGGGGAGCTATCGCGAGATGGAGGGCTGGTCGCTCCCCACTGCCGCCGCCCTTCGTTTCATCGCGCTCCAGGAGGAGCTGGGCGACGCCCGCCTCAAGGACGTGGATGGTGCCCTCGTACGCGGCGCGCACTGGCGGAACTTCCAGGTGAAGTACGCCGAGTCGAACCGCATGCACAAGAAGATGCTGGTGCTGTCGGAATTGTGCCGGCACCGCGGTGACCCGCCCGCCGCACGACGTGCCATCGGAAAGGCGCAGTGCAACGATGCGTACTGGCATGGCGTCTTCGGCGGCCTGTACCTGCCGTTCCTGCGCGCGGAAATCTGGCGGAACCTCTCGGTCGCGGAGGAGGAGTTGCGGGCGACCGAAGGCCTGGAGGTGGAGACGCTGGACCGCGACTGGGATGGACACGACGAGATCTGGGTGCACTCCGCCGCATTCTCGGCGCTGGTGAGCCCGGCGCGCGGTGGCGCGGTCGAGGAGCTCACCCGGTTTGCGCTGGCCGAGAACCTGGCGGATACCCTGACACGGCGGCGCGAAGCGTATCACGAGATCGCCCACCGCGAAGCATCCGTAAGGGCGGCCAATGTCCGGGCGTCGTCTGTCGCCATCATGGCGGAAGGGTCGGCGCCGAGCATCCATGACATGGAGCATTCCCTGAGCCTGGGCGATATGCCCCCGATTGATCTGGATGACCGCGCGCTGTTCATCGAACGCGTGCTGCCCGCCTCGGTGACGCTCGCGAACTACGAGCGCGGTCTCTACGAACCGCTGGCGTCCACAGCGCGGCTCCACCTGACAGCCCGGGTGCGGCGCGATGCGGAATCGGTCGAGGTCGCCCTCGCGTCACCCGACGGCTGGATCACGAAGCGGCTGACCTTCTTCCCCGACGGCACGGTGCGAGCGAACTTCACCTGGCACGCGTTGACCTTCCCCGGGAATGCCTGGTTCACGACCGAAGTGTCGCTGTCGCGTTCGCATGCGCTGATCCCGAGTCCGGAGTCCGAGGTGTGGGAGCATCCGATCGAGACGGTGGCCAAGTCGGAGCGCGGGCTGGACCGGACGATGCAGGGCGTTTCGTACCTGGTGCGCTGGCCGGTTTCTCTGGGAGAAGCCACGGTCGATATCCCGATGCGCACGGACTGACCCCCCTGGCCGACCGAGAGAAGGAACCGCTCGACAATCGACACTCAACGCTCACTCGCGTGTCCGTCGTCTTCGCCGCCCCCATGCTTTCCGACAACGCCCTGCGTATGGTGGAGGCGGCCGCGTCACTGCCCGAGGTGAAACTGAGCGTCGTGACCCAGGAACCGGCAGAGCGGCTCGGTTACCTGCAGGGTCAGGTGGGGCACTGGCGCGTGAGCGACATCCTCAACGTGGGCCAGCTGGTGTGGGCGACACGGGAACTGGGCGCGCGTTTCGGCCCGGTCACCCGGCTGTTCGGTGCGTACGAGCAACTGCAGGTTCCGCTCGCCACGGCGCGTGAGGCGCTGGGCATTCCGGGTCTGCCCGTCCAGGCGGCGAGGAATTTTCGGGACAAGGCGCGGATGAAGACCCTGCTACGGGCGAACGGGATCCCCTGCGCGCGTCATCGCCTGGCGCCGAGCGTGGACGACGCGGTCGCGTTCGTCGAACTGTCGGGCTTTCCGGCGGTGGTGAAACCGCCGGCGGGCGCCGGCGCGCAGCAGACGTACCGGGTGGACAATCTCGACCAGCTGCGTCGCGCCTTGTCGACGCAGCCGCCGTCGGCCGAGCGTCCCGTGTTGCTCGAGGAGTTCGTCCGGGGAGAGGAGCACTCCCTGGAGACCATCTCCATCGACGGCCGCGCCGTCTGGCACTCGCTGACGCACTACTACCCGACGCCTCTCCACGTGCTGGAGAATCCCTGGATCCAGTGGTGCCTGGTGTTGCCGCGTGAGGTGGACGATGACCGGTACAGCGACATTCGGTCGGCGGCTCAGCGCACCCTGGAGGTGCTCGGCATGACCACAGGCCTGAGCCACATGGAGTGGTTCCGTCGCGCCGACGGCAGCGTCGCCATTTCCGAGGTGGCAGCTCGCCCGCCCGGAGCGCAGATCACCACGCTCGTGTCGCGCGCGACCGACACCGATTTCCTGCAGGCCTGGGCGCGGCTCATGATCTTCAACCAGTTCGAGGTGCCCGAGCGGAAGTATGCCGCAGGCGCCGCCTTCCTTCGCGGACAGGGCGAAGGACGGGTGCGGGACATCCAGGGCTGGGACGTGGTGCAGCGGGACCTCCGTGATCTGATCACCGACGCGAAGCTCCCCGAGGTCGGCTCCGCCGCGTCGACGAGTTACGAAGGGGAGGGCTTTGTCATCGTACGTCACCCCGACACGGCTGTGGTCGAGCAGGCCGTGGCGCAGATCGTCTCGCGGATGCGCATCGAGCTCGCCTGACACACTCGGGTATCAGCCTTCATCCCGCTCCGGTACCGGTTCCCCTGTTGTCCACACTTCACCGCTTGACCCATGAACGTCCTGATGATCGCTCCCGGCTATCCTGGCGAGATGCCCTGGTTCTGCCGCGGCCTCACCCAGCACGGGGGCAAGGTGTACGGGTTGAGTGACGTTCCCGAGGCCGACCTGCCTCCGCTCGCTCGCGAGCACCTCTCCGGCTACCTGCGCGTGCCGAATCTGACCGACGAAGACGGCGTGGTGCGCGCGGTCGCGGCCGGGGTGAACCAGCACCGGATCGACCGGGTGGTCTGTCTCTGGGAGCCCGGCATCGTCCTGGCGGCCAGGCTCCGCGAAGCGCTGGGTGCCCCGGGGATGCGGGTGGACCAGGCGGTCACCTTCCGGAACAAGGATGTCATGAAGCAGAAGGTCGCCGCGGCCGGGATCCGTAGCGCGCGACACGCCTCGGCGACGTCCATCGCCCAGGTGCGCGACGCGGCGCGCGACCTCGGATTTCCGGTGATCGTGAAGCCCATTGCAGGGGCGGGCTCAATGGACACCATCCGTGCGGCCAACGCCGGAGAACTCGATGCCGCCCTGATCCGGGTCCGGTCCTACGACGAGGTCAACGTCGAGGAGTTCATTGAGGGAGAGGAGTACACCTACGACACCATCTGCATCGACGGCCGGATCGTGTACGAGAACGTCTGCTACTATCGGCCCAATCCGTTGATCGCGCGCAGCGTGGAGTGGATCTCGCCCCAGACCATCGGCCTGCGCGACCTGTCGCCCCCCGACATCCAGGCCGGCATCGCGCTGGGGCGCGAGGTGCTCACGGCGCTGGCGTTCGGGACGGGATTCACGCACATGGAGTGGTTCTACACGCCGGGCGGGGAGGCCGTATTCGGCGAGATCGCTGCGCGTCCGCCGGGCGCGCACACGGTGGATCTGATGAATTTCGTGGGCAACGTGGACCTGTTCAACGGGTACGCCGAGGCCGACCTCAAGGGGACGTTCTCGATGTCGACCGAGCGGAAGTACAACGTTGCGAACATCTTCAAGCGCGCGCAGGGGCGGGGCCGCATTGGGCGCATCGAAGGCCTGGAGAGCATCATGGCACGGTTCGGCGAGCACATCGTGCACCTGGATCTGCTGCCCGTCGGCGCCGAACGCCGGAACTGGATCCAGACCCTGGTGAGTGACGGGTATGTCGTAGTGAGGCATCCGGATCTGCAGACTTGCTACGAGATGTCGGACGCCGTGGGGACGGATCTGCAGCTCTACGCGAGCTGACCGCCGCCGCGCCGGCCCGTCCCGCGCGGATTCGTTTCGGGATCAGCGAAGCGACCATGGTTCTCAACGGAATTGAGACCGTTAAGTTCTTGCTCGACAACATCGTCTCCAGGGCGTAACGGGGCCGTTCACCCGAATGCGGCTCCAGGCGTCGGCGCAACAGGTTTGCCTGGCTGTTGCTGGAGCAGAATGCCATCCGCACGTGCTCGTCACGGAGGACACGCTCTGAATGGGGCTTTCACGCGCCGGACTGAAATTCGCGTTCGCCTCATGGCGCGTGCGTCTGCAGAGCAAACGGCATCTCTCCGCGATGGTGAGGGTCCGCAATGAGGAGGAGTTTCTCTTTGCCGCCGTGTCGTCCGTTGCCGACCACGTCAGTGAAATCATCATCATCGACAACCTCAGTCAGGACGGAACGCCGGATGTGATCGCCGCCCTTCAGAACGAATATCCAGCGAAGATCACGGTGCATACCTATCCCTTCGCGGTGCGCAAAGTGGGACGGGAGCACTGGGATCTCGCGTCCCAGCCGACTCGTCGCCCGTCCCCTCACCTGTCGTCGACCTACTACAACTGGTCGCTGCAACGGTGCCGGCACCCGTTCATCCTCAAGTGGGACGGGGACATGATCGCGCGCCCCGAGTTCGAGAGCGCGCTCGAAGAGTGGCGCGCCTCTCCGCGTCCGGTGCTCGTATTCAGTGGACAGAACGTGCATCCCGACCGGAGGCACCTCGTCCGCCCCCGCGTCACGGATCGCGCCGAATTGCTCGCGCGCCTGAGTGTTCCGGGCCTGCCCATGTGGGTCACGACCCTGACGGAGGATGCGAAGGAGCCGCGGCTGTTCCCTCGTTTCGGGGCACACTACGACGATGCGATTCGCTGGACCCAGCGCCTGGCCAGCCCCTTCGAGCACCGGGATGTAAGGCAGCGCGCCCGCATCACGGCCCGGTCGCCGTGTTTCCTGCACATGAAGTTCTGCAAGCGTGACGCGCTGGCGAACTACTCCGACGACCTTCGCGCCGTCATCGCGGACAACATCGCCGAAGGCGATCCGCTCGATCCCGGAGCGCTGGCGGTTCTGCGGGAGCATGGCGTGGCGTCAGCGCGTCTCCTGCCAGGATGAAGCTTTTCGTTTGTGGTTCACCCTACGCCGGCATGTCCGTCGTCGGCCAGGCACTCGCTGACGCGAAGTTCTTTCTGGGCGGCCCGCTCGGCCTGCCGACGACGAACGACGCTGTTGGTCTGTTCGTCAACCGGGCGGTCGTCGCGCTGCATGACGAAATCCTGGCGTCCGCCGGCTGCCACTGGCTCACGCCGGCCGCGAGCCCCGTGCGGCCGCAGGAGGCGCACCGGGAGCGAGCTGGCGAGCTGCTGCGCGCCCAGTTCGTAGACCGCACCTCCTGGGCAATTCTCGATCCCAGGGCGGCCCTCTTAGCCGACATGTGGCGCGACATTGTGCCCGATGCGCGATGGGTGTTCGTCGTTCGCCCTCCTGCGGAGACGGCGTGGGTGATGCTGCGACGCCGGCTGCTGGTCGATCCCGATCCGGCTCCGGTGCGGCGACTGGCGCGCGCCCTGGCAGTGTGGAACTGGTATGCTCGCCAGATCGTCCAGGCCTGCCGGCAGGACCGAGACCGCACCGCGTTGCTGTTCGCACCGGACGATTTCGGGCGGACTGGTGACGCGCAATTGGCCGCCCTGACGGGGAGCGGCACGCCGGTCTCGCTGGGCGCCGTCTTTCATCCCCAGCTGCTCCGCACGGCGTCGCCGAAATGGGTGCGGCTCCAGGCGCGCCTGCAGCCCGACGTCAACGCAACCTGGCAGGCGCTGCGCGAGATTCGCGCCCGCCACCAGCGGGAGCGACGCGTCGCGCTGCAGCCGGGCACCGGGCGTTCTGTCGCCGCCGGTCCCAGTCCACGAACCGTGTGTGTGGTGTCGCGGCGCAGGCTGGCCATCTCGGAAACGTTCATTCGCGACCATCTCCGATACCTTCCTGCGACGATGCGGTGGCTGATGGGCGGCAGCGGAGAATGCAAGCGCGACAAGAACGACCTGCCCGTGAGTTCGACCGTGGAGCGCGCCCTCGCCGCCGCCCTCGCCGAGCTCGGACATCTCGGCCGGCGCATCGAAACGCGCGGACTCACCCGGTACCTGAGAAGAGAGGGTGTGCATGTCGTGCTGGCCGAGTTCGGGCCCGTCGCAGTGGACTACATCGATGCCTGCCAGGCGACCGGCATTCCGCTCGTTGCCCACTTTCACGGCTACGATGCCTACAAGCGGTCCACGCTGGTCGAATACGGCAACGCCTATCGCCGCCTCTTCCACACCGCTCACACGCTCGTGGTCGTGTCGACGGACATGTCCCGCCAGCTGCAATCGCTGGGAGCACCCGAAGAAAAGATCATCTACAATCCGTGCGGCGTGGACACCAGCGCGTTCGCGGGGGCGGTGCCGGAGCTGTCAGCGCCGGTCTTCGTCTCGGTTGGCCGTTTCGTCGAGAAGAAGGCGCCGCACTACGTGCTGCGCGCGTTCCACGAGGTGGCGAGCCGGCGACCGGATGCCCGACTCGTCATGATCGGCGAAGGTGTCCTGCTCGATCCGTGTCGGCAACTGTGTGATGCACTGGGACTGTCGGACCGCGTGCGGTTCACCGGCGCCCAGTCACCCGCCGAAGTGGCGTCGTTCCTGCGCTCGGCGCGCGCCTTCGTGCAACACTCCGTGCGCGACAGCGAGGGGAACGCCGAGGGGACGCCGGTCTCGATCCTGGAAGCCGGCGCGACAGGGCTCCCCGTGGTGAGCACGCGCCACATGGGCATCGCCGACGTCGTCGTGCACGGCGAGACCGGCCTGCTGGTGGAGGAGGGCGACATTCGTGGCATGGGGGAACACCTGGTCACGTTGTACGATGACCCGACCCTGGCGGGAATGCTTGGCCGTCGCGGCCGCGTCCGCGTGAGCGCGGAGTTCTCCATGCAGCGCTCGATCAGTCGGCTCTGGAACGTCCTCGAACGTGCGATGGAACGCTCCAGCGCCTGACGGGCGTGCTGGACGTCAGTAGTAGAACGGAACCCCGTCAGCGCCGCGGAAGACACCATCCCGCAAACGTCGCTGGAAGGAGCGCGGCGCGATGAGCGAGTGCAGCAGATCGCGATAGGCGCCTCGCAATCCCGGTTGGCGCCGGACGGCCTGCCAGATATGGCGGCGCCCCGCCGGATGTCGGTCATCCGCGCAACAGAGCATGCCGAGCCGCCAGAGGTACGTCGCCATGATGTCGGGATGCGCCTCCAGCTCCGCGCGGTACTTGACGAGCAACAGCTCCCGCGCCTCGACTTTCTTCGAGAGGTTCGACGTGATCTGGTCACCGTGAATGTGGTGCCAGACCAGCACGTCGGGCACGAAATCGAACGCAAACCGTCTAGCGAGCCGTATCCACATGTCGCGGTCCTGCGCCCCCGGCAGGGATTCGTCGAAGGGACCGACTTCGTCGAGGCAGCGACGGTGGATGAGCGGGACGGACGTTCCGAACAGCGTGCTGCGCAGAAAATCGACGTGGCCCTGGCGCAGCGGACGGGCCGGCGATTCGGAAATCACGCGGTTCGTGATGTCCGAGTACTTGAGCGACGCGCAATACACGACGCCCAGGTCGGCGGTGCCCGTCACGAATGGCTCCAGTTGGCGCACGAGCTTGAGAGGAAGCCACGTGTCGTCATCGTCGAGAAACGCGACGAACTCTCCCGTGGCGCTCCGGAGCCCCGTGTTGCGTGCCGCGGCGGCACCGCGGGTGACGTGGTGCGACAGGTAGCGAAGCCGCCCGTCGGCGGCAGCTCGCACTGCATCCGCCGCCGACTCACTCGGCCCGTCGTCCACGACCAGCACCTCCAGGTGACGATGCGTCTGCGCCACCACGCTGGCGATCGCGCGCGCGAGGAGCGCGGGGCGATGATGGGTCGGGATGATCACGCTGATCGCGGGCGAAGGACTCACAAGCTTCGACAGGCAGGGTAAGTCGCGGACCGGTGTCGGGAATCCGGTCCGCCGGACGCGGCAGCGACTCCTCGACAAACTCCCGGCATCGGTCCTCATGATCGTGCGCGCTGGCGCGTTGCCGCAGGAGGCCTGACCTCCCCGCGCCGTCCTACGATATCCTCCACCGGCACCGGAAAGCGATACTGGAGCATCCGGCGCGCGCACGGGTTGCCGCCTGCAGGGTAAACCGACCGGCGACGCATTACCTTGAAGGTTGTGGAATCGAGACCCTTCGCGCGTTCTGATGGACCTGAACCTTGTCTCGTCCGGAGCGGTCCCCGCCTCACGTGACTGATCCTGCCGCGCATCTCGACCTGCTCGTGGCCATGATGTCGCGAGATGCCCCAGGTGTTTCTGCGGTGATCGACCGGTCCGGTGCCGAGGTCCTGGCCTCGTTCGGGGCATTCGCCCGGCGCAATCAGTTGAGCGGTTTCGTGCACACTCTGGTCGCCGACCCCGCATTCGAAGCGCCCTTGCCGGCGGCGCTGCGCGGCGGACTCCAACGGCGCCACGCCATGGAGTCACGCAAGCGGGAGTTGTTGCTCGCGGAGCTGGTTCGGGTTACGGAGGCGTTCCACGCCGCGGGGGTGGCGTGCATCGTCCTGAAAGGTCCCGCTCTCGCCACCAGGTACTACGGCAGCGAGGACCGGCGTTCGTACTGGGATCTGGACCTGCTGGTGCGGCAGGACGATCTGGCCAGATGCCGGCGCGTGTTGCGCGACCTCGGGTTCCAGCGACTATCCCCCATGCTGTTCGGCGAACGGATCTCCCTGGCGGTGGCCCACGCCCTCGACTTCTCACGAAATGAGGTCGGACTCGACCTGCACTGGAAGTTGAGCAACCACCCATCGTTCCGGATCGATTACCGGCGGGTGTGGGAACGGGCCGAACGGGGGCTGCTGTCGGGGCGCACCTGCAGCGTCCTCTCGCCTGACTACCTGCTCACCCTGGTCCTGCTGTCCTCGTTCAAGGATATCGAGCGGGGCGCCTTGCGACTGCGCTCCTTCGTGGACCTCTGGATGATCCTCGACAGGATCGAGGCGGATCTCGAGTGGGCCCCGTTCCTGGCCGAGCGGAGCGACGAGAACATACGGGTCATTTGTGTCAGTGTCCTGGCGCTGTTTCTGGTCGTCTTTCAAGCCGAAACACGCTTTCCCCACCTCGCGCAGGCTCTCACGTCCGAGCCGGACGTGGCCCGGGTCCCGACACGCGCCGCTGCGCTCCAGCTGATCGAACCAACGTTCCTCGGACCGGCTCGGCGGCTCTGGGCGTCCGGGTTGTACGAGACTTCCCGAGCCCGCCATCTGATATGGTGGGCGCTGTCGCTGCCGGTCCGCCTCAATGTCCACAAGCCCGGCAAAGTGAAACGTCTCTCCGACGCTCTGCGCGCATGGCTGCGGCGGCACCGATAGCCGCGTCCAGCGACGACGAAGCGGATCCTCGCCGGCTCCTCTCGGACAGCTGGTGGGCGCTCAAGCTCGTCTGGGCCACCAATGCGCGCGTCACGCTCGGATTGGTGGTGGTAACGCTCATGCGAGGCGTGATTCCGGCCGGCCTGGCGCTCTTCGCGCGCGGCATCATCAATGCCTGCGTTGACGTCATCAACGGCGGCGGCAGCGACTTCTCGGCCGTCTACCCCTGGATGGCTATCGGGCTGTCTCTCACGCTCCTGGAAGGCGTCGGGCAGCTGGCCTACAGCTTCTTCTCGCGGCGGCTCGAAGACGACATCAACCTGGCGGTTACGACGGACGTCCTGTCACACGCGGCAACACTGGATCTCGATTTCTTCGAGAACGTGCGCTCACGCGAGACGATCGAACGGGCGCAGCAGAACATCGCCATGCACATCTCCGGGTTCGTCCTGCAGG
>DASWGU010000092.1:0-23884 GCA_036393555.1 Gemmatimonadaceae bacterium | reverse complement strand
ACCCAAGCCCTGTGTCGTCACACCGGGGGACAGCATCGTGAAAGCCGCCGAGCTGATGCGCTACGAGAACATTGGCGGTGTTCCGGTGGTGAACGACCCCGCGAGGCCGCAACTCGTGGGCCTGATCACGGATCGGGACATCACCATCCGGCACGTCGCGCGCGGACACCAGATGCCATGCCTCGTTGCCGAGGTGATGACCCCGGTACCGCTCCAGACCGTCGGCCCCAATGCCGACGCGATGGAAATCGTGAAGAAGATGGAGGACGCCGACGTGCGGCGCATCCCCGTCGTGAGCGACGACGGCATACTCATCGGGATCGTGGCAGAGGCAGATCTGGCGACGAAGCTCGCTGCGAGCGCGGCATTACCGATGAGGAAGCGCGTCAAGGCGCACTCGGCGGATCCGTACGTGCACCCCGTTGCAGAACCACCGGGATAGTCGGACCTTCCCGCGATCGGTGGTAGCCACGCGACCGCGGCCGGGACACTCGCGGCGGGCTACCGCCGGGCGCGCTCCAACAGCAGACGCTGTTCTGCCGCCGCGATGTTTCGCCGAGTCTGCGCCAGCACGTCGGGATTCACCGAAATGGAGTCGATGCCCCAGCGAACAAGGTGCTCGGCGTACTCGGGATATACGGATGGCGCCTGCCCACAGATCGAACAGGTGATTCCCAGACGGTGGCTCTCCTCGATGAGGGTGCGAACCGCGTGCAGCACGGCCCCGTCGCGCTCGTCAAAGAGAGCCGACACCGCCGCGCTGTCCCGATCCACGCCCAGCACGAGCTGCGTGAGATCATTCGAGCCGATGGAGATCCCGTTCACGCCAAGCTTCACGTACTCCGGCAGCCAGTAGGCCGCGGACGGCACTTCCGCCATAACCCAGAACCAGAGCGACCGATCGTCGCCAAGCGGTGTGCCATCCATCAGCCGGCGGCATTCGCGCAGTTCCCAGGCAGTACGGACGAACGGGATCATGAGGTGCAGGTTGGCGCACTCGCGCCGCGCCTCGGCGAGGGCCCGCAACTCCAGTGCGAACAGGCCCGGCTCCTTGATGTACCGGAAACACCCCCGGTAACCCAGCATCGGGTTCTCTTCAGCTGGTTCGAATTCCTCACCGCCCGCGAGACCGCGGAACTCGTTCGACCGGAAGTCCATCGCGCGGTAGATCACCGGCCGGGAGCCGAACGCTCCGCCAAACCGCTTCAACGGTTCGACCATGCGCGCCACGAGTTCGTCGCCACGTCCTTCGGCCATCAGCTTGCGGGGGTGAACCCGGCCGAACGCCGACAGCCACATGAACTCCGCGCGCAGGAGACCCACGCCGTCCACGTCGAGATCGGCGACTTCCCCGGCGCGCTCGGGTTCGCCGAGGTTGACGTAAAGCCGGGTCGCGGTCACGATCGCCTCACGCGCTGGTGCCTCGGGTTCCCGGCGATCGGCGGGTGATCTCACTCCTCCGGTGACGCCGCCGCCCGCGACGACCGTGCCGTGCGCCCCGTCGACCGTGACCTCGAGACCATCCGCCAGCCGGACGGTTGCATCTTTGGCACCGACGATGCATGGAATGCCCAGCTCGCGCGACACGATCGCCGCGTGCGACGTCATGCCGCCCGCATCGGTGACGACAGCAGCGGCACGACGCATGAGCGGAACCCAGTCCGGCGACGTCATGCGCGTGACCAGAACCTCACCCGCCTCGAGCCGGCCTGCTTCCCCGGGAGACGTGAGGACGCGAACGCGCCCGC
The DNA here is from genome assembly GCA_036393555.1 of Gemmatimonadaceae bacterium. Taxonomy (GTDB): domain Bacteria; phylum Gemmatimonadota; class Gemmatimonadetes; order Gemmatimonadales; family Gemmatimonadaceae; genus JABWBJ01. The sequence goes on along the minus strand of DASWGU010000092.1, from coordinate 22,136 downwards.
TCGCCATCCCCGGGCTGGCACCGAGGCCCTGAATGATCGGCACGGCCTCGGCGGTGGTTGCCAACGTTGCCTTGCCAATCGCTGACCCCAGCGTCGTCACCGGACGGGACTGCGTGACGTAGACCGTTCCTCCTTCGATGGCGAATTCGACGTCCTGCGGCGAGTGATAGTGTGCTTCCAAGTGCTGGGCCAGGTCAGCGAGTTGCTCGAGTTCAGGATCAGTCAGCACTCGACCCGTGCACCGGGCATCGCCGGCCAGTTCGACGCGTTTCGTCGCTCCGCTGTCGGGATCGCGCACGAGCATGAAGTCCTTGGTGCCGGGTGATTCCTCGATGATCGAGCGCGACCGCTTCGACAACACGTATCGGTCGGGCGTGACCTGTCCCAGCACGACGACCTCACCCAACCCCCACGCGGCCTCGATGACCACTCGGTCGGGATCGCGCGTGGCGGGGTCCACGGTGAACATCACGCCCGCCTTGTCGGAGTCCACCATGGCCTGAACGACCACGCCCACTGGCATCTCTGCCGGCATGCCCTGCTTGAGCCGGTAGAAGAGAACGCGCGCATGGAAGGTGGACGCCCAGCAGGATTTCACGCGCTCGAGGAGTTCGCGGCGTCCGCGCACGTTCAGGAAGCTCTCGAACATGCCCGCGAACGAGAACTGTGCGGTGTCTTCCGCGGTCGCCGAGGAGCGCACGGCGACTGGAGTTTCCTCTGTGCCGGCCAGCCGCGACAACTCGGTGTACGCGTCGGCGATTTCGTCCGCGAGGTCGCTGGGCAATGGCTCGCTCTCCACGAGCTCACGCAGCGTTCGCGAGAGCCCCTGCAGCGCCTGGGGACTGTCGACGTTGATGCCCGCCAGCCGCTCGTCCAGTTCGGCGCCCAGTCCGGTGCGTTCTCGAAAGCCCGCCCACGCCTGGATGTCGATCACGAACGCCGCCGGAACGCGAAGCCTCGCGCGCGCCATTTCGCCGAGGTTCGCGCCCTTTCCACCGACGAGCTGCGTGTCGGCCCGGGAGAGGTCCTTCAGCCAGTGGATGAACCGCGCCTCCAGTGGCAGCGGGTCAGCCGATCCGCGAGCGTCCGATGGTTGCTGCGTACCCGCCGCGTGCTGTGTGCGGTCTGAGTCAGGCATGGCTTGCTCCAGGTGCGATCCGAGGCGGGCTGCCGGCGCCATGCAGCCGACCCCCGCCCCCGATCGAGGTATCAGGCGCCAATGGTGATGCGATCCTCGACGTCGCGGACCCCGAGTGCCGACCAGGCCGCTCGTTCCGCGTCGTCGCGTTCCGCCCACGACCGTACAGTGCCGCGGAGCGTCACCTTCCCATCCGCGGTCTCGACGCTGATCTTGTTGGCCTCGAGGTCCGCGGTGCGCCGCAGCGCCGCACGGATCTTGTCGCTCACATCGAACTCCGAGACCTTCTTCGACGGCTTCACCGTCACCAGGTTGGTCACACCGCGGACGCCGGTCAGGTAGCGAACGGCGCGTTCGGCGGCTGCCTTCTGGAATTGCCACGTGGCGCTGCCGTCCAGGTAGAGCCAGCAATTCTCCACTCTCACCTTGATGGAATCCGGAACCTCGATGTCCCAGTCGAGCGCGTTCGCCGCCGCACGTGCGATGTCGGTGTCCGACTTCGCCAGCGCATTCGGCAATCTGACTTCGAGAGCGTCGGCCAGCGCACGGACGCCGCTAACACGTTCCGCGCAGTGTTCCGCCGCACGTTTCTGTGCGTAGCTGCCCACCGCGCCGGACAGCGTGACGACGCCGTCCTTCACGGCCACGCCGATCTCGTTCGCGCTGATGCTGGGCTCGTAGGCCAGTTCGTCCATGACGTCCTGACGCAGTTTCATGTCGTTCTTCATCGTTCGTGTCCCTCAGTGTTGATGTAACTGGGGCAAAACCCTGCCTCAGGTCGTCACCGTGACCGGCGACACTGCACTTCCTGATCGCTTGCGCCGCCCGAAGGAGCGACGCGTTCAGGCATGCGCGACAGCCGGCACCGATGGTGCCGAGACGCGCTCCAGCAACTCCTCGATCTCCTTCGGCTCCTCCGGCCCCACCTTGGTGGCAACATCAGCCTGCGCAATGACGCCGATCAGAACACCTTCCTTCGTCACCACCGGGATTCGGCGTACCTGCGAGCGTTCCATCTTCGCGAGAGCCTGGTGCACATCGTCGTCCGGAAGGACCGTTTGCAGCGGCAGCGGGGTCATGTGGTCTCGAACGGCGCAGGTCGGGCCGTGACCCTCAGCCGTGCACCGAATGACGATGTCCCGATCGGTGATGATCCCTCGCAGCATGCTGGACCTGGCGTTCTCCACCACCGGTACTGCGCCGACGTTCAGCTCCCGCATGATGTCCGCAGCGCGCCGGACGCTGTCGCCGGGCAACGCCGTCATCGGACTGGCGGTCATGATATCACGGGCTTTCATGGAGACCTCCCTCGGGTGTCTCTCCAAAGGTGAGGCGCTCGCGCTGGAAGGCAGTCGGGGGCGCGGCCAATCCTCGTCGGGCAACTCCCACGTGTTCCGAGTTCAGGCCCAAGCTGTCCTGCAGTCGGAGGATGCAATGAGCCCCCGAAGACGCTCGATGCTTTGGGCGCTTCGGGGGCTCATCCCGCACATCCGCCCGGCATCGTCTGCCGTGCGGACGCGTTTTCATGATGGCGGACTGCGCGCGATGCAACCATACGGCACCGCCTGACAAGGTGTCGGGCGATTTCCCGGACCAGTCACGGTATCTGGAAGGACGTTGGGAAGTCACGGCAGAGCCGGCCTGCCGCCATCAGCCACGTGAGTTCACCAGAAACCGGGCGGAGTGGGCATCGTACGTATTCTCCATGCCGACTTCGCCGTGGCGCGTGACCTGGGGAAACCGCAGGCTGTCCTGCGACGCCGCAAGCACCCGCTTCACTGAAGCCAGTTACCTGCCCGGGCAGCGCATTCCCCGGCACCGGCACGAGCTGCCGAGCGTCACTGTCGTTCAGTGCGGCGAGGTTCAGGAACGATTTGACCGGGAGACGGTCCGTTGCGGCCGTGCCGACATCGTCATCAAGAGCGCCGATGCGTACCACGCGAACCTGTACGGCACGGAGGGGGCGACGTGCCTGTTCATCCGCTCTGAATGGAGCCCAACCACGATCGAGTTGTCGATCAGGTCCTCCACGCTCTGCACCCGATAGGTATTGCGCCGATCCGCGAAGCGTTCCCATGGACTGGTGACGCGCCAGCCGTCGGGAACGACCACGGTGACCAGTGCGCTCGAGGGAGCGCCCGCGATGAAGAGAGGTTTGGTGATCGTATAGAGCGCGTTGTCGCTCCAGAGACCGGCCTGCTCGTTGCCGGGTGGCCAGGGCGAGTGCGCGTACGACAAATCGACTGCGTACGTCAGGTCAACGGTCCCGGTCGGCATGCCGGGGATGATCCAACCTCCCGGTTGGTTGAACTGCGGCACTGTCGCGACGCCGCTGGCGCTGGTGGCGCGCAGATCTCGAATGAATGTCGCCCATTGGCTGGGCAGGTGATCAATGCCGCCACCGGTCGCAATCGTCAGAACACCCTGCCGCACCGGAACGCTCGCCGTGACAGTCGCCGAGCGACCGTCGGCGGCGAACGCAATGGTGTAAGTGGCGGCTCTTTGGGCCTCTGTCCGAGCGGCGCAGGCAAGGAGCAAGGCCGTCAGCGTGGCCATCACCTCCTGTCGGCATCGCGGACGGTCGCCTCTTGCTGGACTGGATGTCAACATTTGGCAGGATATGCGGAACCGCGCCAGCGTGATAGAACGATTGCGACCACGACCGCCCCGATTTGACCGAACGCAATCGGATGGCGACCGGCCTTCACGACTGAGGCTCAGAGACTCGCAGCCAACTGCATGTCGCGTTTGTACAATCGCGTCAGCCGGCCCTGGCGTAACCTTGCCAGCCGCCGAGAGTCGCACGGGGCGTCACGGCGCCAACCACCTATTGCTGAGTGAACAATGCCGCACATTGCCGCCATCAGCATTTACGTCGACGACATGGACAAGGCCATCGCGTTCTACCGCGATACGCTCGGATTCGGAGTGCGTGCAAGGCCGGTGCCTTTTATCACCGAACTCGAGCACGATGGAACTGCGCTCATTCTGTGCCAGGCTGAACAGCCGTCACCGATGGAGTATCCGGTGAGCGGCGGAACTGTGATCGGCATCGCGGAAACGGATATCGCCGCGCGCGCCAGGGAGCTGGCTGCAAGCGGGGTCGACCTCATTCACACCTCGCCGCAGGATTTCCCTGGCGGCCAGTACATCGCGCTGCGTGACCCCGCCGGTAACGTCGTAGAGCTGCTCGAATTCGCGGTGTAGGAGCACCTGATTCGACGCCGGCTGCGGCTCACAGCACTACTCCCGCGTCTGGCGTTCCGCCGGAACAGGTGCCGCACACGCCGGCCAGGCGCCGCCTGAGCGCTCATGCCATTCCCTCAGCAGGAGCGTCTGGCATCGAAGCCGGCCAGCTCGGCAGCCACCGCCGTGAGGAGGGTTCCCCTTATTGTGCATCCGGCGAATCGCCGACAACGATCGATCGGTGTACATGGCAGAGTGCACACCAGGCCTCACAACGTGGAGGAGCTTTGATGCTGACCTATCCAGCCCTCGCGAAGCTCGAGCAGGACCTGCGCGAGCGGACCGTGCTCAGCGTGTACCTCAACGGCGAAGGCGCCGATTCATCGACCCGCACGCGCTGGCGTGCGGACCTGCGACACTCGCTCGATGACATCGAGTCGTGGCTGCGCGACTCGTCGCATGGCGAACGCGAGTCCTTCGCGGCGCGCCGACGTCTGGTCCTGGAGCGACTGGACGGTATTCCGGGGGAGATCGGGGCGCCGGGATGGGTTGGTTTCTTCACAGATGAGGGTTCCTTGCATGAAGGCGCCGTCCCCGTGCCGGTTCCAACCATGGCGGTGTGGAGCACCGGGGCCTGCGTGGCGCCATACATCCGCGTGCTGAAGGAAACGAGACCTGTGATCGCAGCCATTGTCGACAGTAAGCAGGCGCGCCTGTTTCGCTACGTGGACCGCAGTCTTCAGGTGCTCGACACGCTTACGGCAGATGTCGACATCGAGCTGGCGCGGCACATGGGCCGTCCTTCAGCCCAGGGCTTCCACACCGGCACGCGTGGACCCACCGGGACGGACGCGGCCCAGGCCGTGTTGCAGAAGGCGACGGAGCGGTTGCTCGCAGAGACTGGCTCGCGGATCGCGGCGCTCGCCGCAGGGGACGCCTGGATCGTGATCGGAGGGATCCCGACGGTCGCCGCTACGGCACTCACCCGACTGGCGCCTGCGCTGGCGGGGTGCGCCATGCGCGCCGACCTCGATGTGCACGCGTCGGACTCCCGGATTGCGGAGTGCGCGCGCCGGTCCGCGTCGCAGCTGCGCGATGCCGACGATCTGAGCCGGATCAACAGGACGATCGCCGCGTCGGAGGCGAACGGTGCGGGGGTCACCGGCAGCGTCGAGTCGAAGCGTGCCCTCGATGAGGGCCGCGCCCGCGAGCTGTACTTCACACTGCGCTACCTCGCGAACCATGCTGCCGACGTGGAGGCAGCTGTTCGCTCGGCGTTCGACCACGGCACAGTGGTGGAGCAGGTCTCGGGTGTGGCGGCCGAACGGCTCGACGCGGTGGGCGGGGTCGCGGCCTACCTCCGCTTCGCAGCAGCAGGAGAGGCAGTCGCCTCGTCGGCCCGTGCGTCGAGCGCGACGCCGCGGTGACGATCGCGGGGGACGGAGTCGGCGAGCTGGTTGGTACGCGTCGCACTCCACCTTCCGCCCCCGCACCGGGCGCTGTCACAGCTGGCAACGCGGCCTTGACGGCCATCTGCGGCACGCGTACCGTAACGTGATAAGTACACATTGGCCATTACACCGAAGGCTTCCTGGCGGCGTGCCATCGCGCCGGGCTCTCGGGAATGCGCTCCAGGCGACCACCGCACGCGTGTGGAGTCAGTATGGATACGGCAATTGACAGTGGCCGACAGCGGATGTGGACCGGCGCGCTCGTCGTCGCATCGCTGCTCGGTGTTTCGTGCATACGCCTGCACGCCCAGGCAACCCCCGAGGAGGCAGTTCGGGCGTTCTTTGCGGCAGCGTCGGGCGAGGCGGGTACCCAGCCGATCACCAACCTGCTGACACTGTTCACGCAGAACGGCCAGCTGCTGACCGTTCAGTCCCCTGATTCCGTCGCTCATATCGTTGCGCGCAGTCCAGTGGAGTACGTGGAAAGTTCGCGGGCCTACCTGGCGTCCAACACGCAGTACGAGACACCCCTCCGTCTGCGCGTCAACGAGTACGGCAACGTCGGCAACGTGTTCTGTAGTTTTGAGGCTCGCAGGTCCCCGAACGACGCGCCGTTCTACCGGGGCGTTGCGAGCTTCCAGCTGCTGCGGGTTGGGGCAGACTGGCGGATCGTCACGGCCTACTGGCAGGGCGAGCGCCCGGGGCGCCCGCTTCCGGCCAGGTAGGTCGCGGTAACAGGGGTGCCGCCCCGTGACGCAGGCGGGCGCATGGTGGAGCGTCGGACTTCCCGGGAGACGCGCCGGCCCGATGGATCGTTTACAGTCGGTGTGCCCGGCTGGTAGTGTGATCTGATGCCTCGACCTCTCGACTCACAGTTCAGTCCGCAGTCTCCCTGGCTGGATCTTGTCAATAGCCGGATGTCCGACGGCTTCGACCGTTGGACCGATCAGCTTCACGATGTGCGCTGGGTGGCCAGCTTCCTGAAGTACTGGGGGACCGACGCCCGAGGCCTCTCGCGCCATTCGGCAGTGGCTCAGCTGGCTGGGCTCCGTGGGCTTCTCCGGCGCCTCACGGAGAAGACGGCTCACGGCACGAGGCTCGGATCAGTCGATGTGCAGGATCTCAACCGATATCTCAGCGAGCCGAGCCGGCCATCGGTCGAGGCAATCGGAGCAACCCTGACCGTGGTGTCACGACCCGTGCGTCCGGGCTGGCGGTGGGTCAGGGCCCGCGTCGCTTTGTCGTTCGTCGAGGATGTGCAGAGACGACCCGAGCGCATCAAGACCTGCGGAAATCCGGAGTGCCGCTGGGCATTTGTGGATGCGACCAAAGGCAATATCCGACGCTGGTGCCGGGATCAGCGCTGTGGAAATCGACTTCGCGTGCGTCGCGCGCGCCTGAGTCACTCCTGGCTTGACGGGCGACGCGGCGCCAGCATACTGTAATGACATAACGAGAGTTCACCTGTTACAGATGGGATCTGGTGGACCACGGGCAACCTGGACGTGCTGAGGTCGACCCGGTGTCATAGCGATCCGGAACTCTTAAAGAGGAGGACAGTGGAGAATCGCCGTGCTCGACACGTGGTCAGCCGGCGGCACGGAGCACGCTCTTTCGCGTGCTGCCGGGCGTCGGGGTGCGCGGTACGGATGCGCATGTTTGCAGCGTCGCACGGCACGATCGGTGGTGGCTTGGACGGATGTAGTGTCGCGATGCGCAAGCGCGCGTCGGCGACGCACTCGACCAGCGTGCATCGCTACACCCGTCCAAGCCTGTGGCCCGAGCGCCAGGTAACTCCCTCTCAAGGAAGCCGCATGCAGTTGTCAGTGCCCGATCAACGGCCTCGTGAAACCCGCCCCTGCGCGCGGCGCGTGCGAGGTCCGTCGGTGGTGAGTGTGGTGGCGTGCGTCGTGGCCGCGGCCGCGCCGGCAACCGCGCAATCCCCCGGCGAGCGCAGCGTCACGGCAATTGTCAACGCCAGCGTCGTGCCGATGGACGCCGAGCGTATCCTCGCCCGGCACACGGTCATCGTGGAGGGTGAGCGCATTGCATGGGTTGGGCCGGCTGCTGCTGCGCGTGTGCCGGCCAGCGCCCGGGTCATCGACGCCGCCGGACGCTTCGTCGTGCCGGGTCTGACGGATGCGCACGTGCATCTGTCCCCATCCGAGTTTCCACTGCTGCTCCGGCACGGCGTTACGACGATCGTGCAGATGCACGGAACGCCCGAGCACCTCACGTGGCGAGCGCAGCTCCGCGACGGAACGATGGACGGCCCGACCATGCTCACCACGGGACCGGTCGTCGCGGGCCAGCGGCCCGGATTTCCGTTCTTCGTCCTGGCGACCACCGCGGACGAAGGGCGTCGGGTCGTGGGCGAGCAGCGGTCCGCCGGATACGATTTCGTGAAGGTCTATGACGGATTGTCGCCGGAGACCTACGACGCGGTCGTTGCGGCAGCGGACAACGTCGGCCAACTCGTCGTGGGGCACGCCCCGATGGCGGTTGGCCTCGGACGAGTGACGCATTCAGGGCAGCGGCTCATCGTGCACACGGATCAGGTGTTCTACGCCCTCCACCGCCAGCGCGACGGCGTGATGACCTTGCCGCCGGAGGCGGTGGATCGTGCCCTCGCCGCGTGGCGGGGATCGAACGCCGCCTTCACGCCGACCCTCGCAGGACTCGAGATCGACTACCGGCGTGGGTCTGCATGGGTCGATTCGCTCATCGCGCGCCCCGACACGGAGCACCTGGCGCGGATCTGGGGGAGCGCATGGATGCAGACCGCGCGAGTGTACGCGACGCGGCCCGATAGCGCGCGCCGCGAAACGCGCCTGCATTTTCTCTCGCTGCTCGCCGGCTTCACCCGCCGCGCCGATTCGGCCGGTATCCTGCTGGTCGCAGGGACGGATACCCCAAACGGGCTGCTCGTGCCCGGCCTCTCGTTGCACGACGAACTAGCGGCGTACGTGCGTGCCGGTCTCTCTCCCTATCGGGCTCTGCGCACGGCGACCGTCAATCCCGGTATCGTGTTCGGCACCTCGGATCCCTTCGGTCGTATCGTCACGGGTGCCAGAGCGGATTTGCTGATCGTGCGAGGCAATCCCCTGGAGACTCTTGCCGCGCTTCGCCATCCCGACGTGGTAATGGCTCGGGGCCGGGTGATGGAGCGCAGGTAGTGATCACGATGGCACCGTCGCAGGGTCGGCACCGTGGCGCGATGGCACGGCAGCAGAACGCGTATCTGCAGCAGCCTGCGGGGACCTGGAGCCGTCAGGTCAGGCTCGCCGAGGAGATGGGCTTCGTCCTCGACCATCACGTGCTGACGAAATGGCCCGCCGATCCCGCCGACCGGGACGTGCTGATCATCGAGATCTTTCCCAGCATGGCGTCTTACGACACCTTCCTGGAAAACTGGGCGCGCGTCGACGCTGCGGTCCTGCCCGCCGAGGAGCGGGAGGGTGGTCAAGTGGATCTCAACGCGATCCGTACCACGCTGGGTGTGCAGATCGCCCGCGAGGTTCGATTCAAGAGCGCGCCTCAGAGTCCGGCCATCCCTCCGCTGTGACGCTCGGCACCGGCGGCTTCAACCAGGTAGCGCCAACCGGGCTGTGGGAGTGAACCGACGTTGGGAGGACCTGGTGCGAGTTGCGAATCTGGCCGCGGCCGCGGCAACCCTCGGCGTGCTTGCCGCTTGCGACGCGAGCCCGCAGCCGGCGATGGATGAGTGGGTGGCGCCTGAAATCACGTGGGGGGCTTGCGACGCGGCAGATGCGGATGCCATGCCGGAGATGGAATGCGCTTCGTTGGCTGTCCCAGTCGATTGGACACGGCTCTCGGGGCCCGCGATCGAGCTGAAGCTGGCCCGATTGAGAGCGCGCCGTCCCTCGTATGGCAATGGCGTCGTGCTGGCTCTTTCAGGTGGACCGGGGAGCTCCGGTATAGACGATCTGCCGGGCGTTGCGGGTGCCCTGCCCGAGGTGTGGGATCACTTTGACCTGCTGGCTCATGAGCCCCGCACAGCTCTGGCGCTGAGGACGTTTCCCGAAACGTGTACTCGGACATCAGGCGTAGTGCTTGACCTCCCCGATGACTCTGCGGACTACTCGCGAATCCTGGCACCCCTGAAGGAGGCGGTCGAGCGCTGCCGCCAGGCGGTCGAGAACGGCCTGGTGGATCACCTGGACGGGCTCTCGCAGGCGCTGGATGTCGAAGCGATTCGAAGAGCCGTGGATGTCGAGCAGCTCAACCTCACGGCGCAATCCTATGGGGGAGTAGTCGTCGCCGCCTATGCGCGGACATTCCCGGATCGGATTCGATCGGCATACGTAGATGGCGTCGCCAGCCATCCGGACTTTCCGTTTGTGCGCGGTCCCGAGACTCAGCAACGAGAATTCGAACGGTTCGCGGCGTGGTGTGAAGCGAACCGTAGTTGCGCGCTGTTTGGTGAAGACGTGACGGAGGTTTGGGCGAAGCTGACCGAGGGAGCGAATCGGACACCGATCCCTGGGCTCTCAGATCGGTTCGGAGAGCGGCGTCTGTCCGGCGCCCAGATGCACTTCCTCACCCGTCGATGGCGCAATCCAGGCGTAGACTACGCCGGTTGGGTGCAGTTATCGCGTGACATCGATCAGGCCCGCCGAGGAGATGCGTCACCATTCGTCGATTGGGCGGTTGGAAACCTGATAGGCTGGGCAGCGCCGATTGAGGTCGCGCTCAACTGTCCGGACGGCGCAGCGGGTATCGCTGGGTACGAGGAATTTCGGGCTCGCATGGCACGGTACCGAGAAGAGCAACCACTCTTCTACGGAATCAAGCTCCTGGGCATGACGTGCGAGGCTTGGCCCATCCCACTTGCCAATCCACCCGCACCGCTACCCGATGGCGCTCTGCCCCCCTTTCTGGGTGCCGGCACCGCCGCAAGTGACCTAATGAGTACTACTCAGTTCCTGGAACACATTCCGGGATCCGTAGCCATTTCTGTTCCTGGGTCGGGTCACGTCGTCTACCTTGGCGGGGCGACCGATGCGGCCAGAGAGTGCGTTTCCAAGCATCTCACTCGCTATCTGATCGATCTTGCTCTGCCGCCCCCGGGTGCCCAATGCGAGACGTAGGGCTGCGACTGGCTGCTTCGCTTCAACGGTACACTGAGCGCCTGCCTTGCGGCCGAGGACAAGGCCAATGCTCACCACACTCGCGCACAACAGCGTGATGGCGCGACGAGCAACGCCCGATGAGGATGCCAGGACAAGGCTCGAGGGAGAGCACTTCCGTGTGCGCTGCCACGGATCCGCTTGCGCTCGTCGGCGCAGCAACGCTGGCCGACTTCGCTCTCGCGAGCCGACGGATCAAGACGAACGAATATTCGAGGAGCAGCATGAAACTGCACTACTTCGTGATCGCGCTCGCCGTCGTTCCCGCCGCCCGGCCGCAGTCAGTCGAAGCTCAGCCCACGACCTGTCGCCGGGTTGGCGGCTACAACATCACGATTTCTGTCGGCGCGCAAACCGTTGCGGGTCGCCTGGAACTCACATGCCTTGACGGTCGGCATTGGGGGCGGATTTCCGTTGCGCTCAGGGATTCAGTGTACGGTGCGATGTCTGAGACCGCGCTCCGCGGCGACACAATCGACTTCCGGATGGGTGGGGCGTTTGCCGGGTTTGAACTCGTCCCTCGCGGAGACTCGATCCACGGGCGCGTTCTTCTGGGTCAGCCGGTCGCATATACCGGCGTTCGCACCTCGCCGGCTCCGACTGTGTCGCTCGACCCGCATTCCACAGTCCGTCCGTGGGAAGGCGTTACAACGCCGGACGACTCAGGGCAGTCGTACCCGGTCATGCTTGATGCGGAGACCGTCGTATTCACCCGGCATGGTCGCCGACTTACACAGCAGCGCCTGATGGTGGCATCGCGGCAGGGTGCAACCTGGACGATCCGCCCGCTCACCGTTCCGGGGGACGCCGCGGCAAGCGAACGCGGCCCCGCATTGCTTCCCGGCGGTTCCGGGATCGTCTTCGCGTCGACTCGTCGCTTGCCGAGTGACACTGCGGTGTCGCCCCGGTTCAGGCTCTGGATCGTGACGCGGCAGGGGGGACAATGGGGGACGCCGACGCCGTATGCTGCCGCGGCATCGGCAGCTGGGGACGGCGCTCAGCAGCCGACCGTCACAGCAGCCGGCGCCGTCTACTTTTCGTCGCAGCGTCCCGGCGGACTCGGCGGGCGCGACCTCTATCGGCTCGACCCCGGAGCGGATGCACCGGTGCCACTCGGCGCCCCCGCCAGCAGCCCCGGAGATGAACACGGTGCGTGGATCAGCCCCGCAGGTGATCTCCTCATCGTGTCAGGAGGCGGCGGCCGCAGCGCAGCCCACGGGGGCGACGATCTGTACTGGTCCGTCAGGAGCGACTCAGGGTGGAGTGAGCCGCAGCTCTTGCCGGTGCCGATCAACTCGTTCGGAAACGAGTATGGCGCATCGTTGAGCGCGGACCGCCGCACGCTCTGGTTCACCAGCGATCGCTTTGGCATCGCCCGGTTGTTCCAGGTGGACCTTGCTCGTTACGGTGTGCGGCTGCCCGGCGCGCGATGAACAGCGGAACGGTTAAATCGAGACTCTTCCTTTAATGCCTGGTCGAGCCACGCATGGACATCTCGCTCCTGCTCGTTCCCTACGATACCGCGCGTCGCGGATGGCGAAGTGGGGCCGGCCCCGAACACCTGGTGCGGGCCGGGCTTCCGGCCCACCTGGAGGCACGAGGCCATACTGTGGCGGACGTGCGCATTATCGAGCCCGACGCAGCGCACAGCCTCGCGGAGATCGCGACGGCCTTCGACCTCATGCGCGGGGTCGCCGCCGCGGTACGCGCCGCCCGCACCGCTGGGCAGTTCCCCGTGGTCCTGTGTGGCAACTGCAACACGGCGGTCGGGACGCTGAGCGGTCTCACGCCGGCACGCCGCGCAATTTTCTGGTTCGACGCACACGCTGACTGCAATACGCCCGATACGACCACGTCCGGTTTCGCGGATGGCACCGGGCTTGCGACCGCGCTGGGGGAGTGCTGGCACCAACTCTGTTCGACCGTTCCCGGCTATCGCCCAGTGGAAACCGAAGCAACTTTCCTGTTCGGCGTGCGCGATCTCGATCCCCCCGAGGCGGCCTTCCTGGCCGGGTCGGCAATCACCAGAATGCCGAGCGCTTGCGACCTCACGAGCTTGCCGACAGTCCTGGCGCGCGCGCAATTGACTGGCGCGCTCGGCTACCTTCACGTGGACCTCGACGTGCTGGACCCGGTGCTGGTTGGCCAGGCCAACTCCTTGCCCGTGCCAGGCGGTCTATCGGTTGAGCAGCTGACGGAGAGTATTCTGGCCATTCGCGCGCATGTGGCGCTTGGAGCAGCCGCCGTCGCCTCATATGCGCCCGAATACGACTCGCGCGACAAAGTGCTCCAGGCCGCGTTCGCAGCAATCGACGCAATCCTCGGCGATGGCACCTGAGATGAGGCTGGCACACTGATACAACCTCGGTTGAATGCACCACAACCCGGATAGTCCAGGCCGTACTGGCACGCGGATGCGCAGGATTCGCTGATCGATCGGGGGGCAGGGTCAACGCTCTGCGTAGTACGCGGCGCACTCCACCTCCCGCCCCCGCACCACGCGCTGCCCCTTCAGCGCGCCGGTCGTCGCGGTGACCACGGTGTGCTGACGCTCGCCGTCACGGCCGTCGAAGTACATCACCACCCAGTCGTGCGTCCGACCCAGCTGATGGGCACGGGCCGTGTTGGAGAACAGCACAGTGTAGTGCCGGCCGTCCCGCCAGGTGTGCATCACCGGAAGCCACGCCCGGCGCGCTGGATTGAACCGGCGCGGCGCGATGCGCTTCAGGCGTCCTGCCGCGCTCGCCGCGCGATACTCGCGATCCACGTCGAGTAGCTCTCCCGCGGACGGCCGCTCGTCAGGCTCGCCGCTGGACGGCGGCGAGCGGCGCCTGCCGAGCCGCGTGGCTAGTGCGTCGCGAACCCCGGCGACCCGCTTCGCACCGAATCCCTTCATTGCCTCGAGCCGTCCGTTGTGGGCAGCGGCCTCCAGCTCTTCGAGCGTCTCGATCTCCAGCTCCTCATGCACCCGTTCAGCAAGCCCGGTACCGATGCCGGGAACCGAGGCCAGCACCGCGACAGGGTCAGCCTCGCCGCGGAGGCGGTCCAGCATCGGAAGCCGCCCCGTCGTCACGATGAGGCTGATCGCCCGCGCCAGCGCCGGTCCGATCGTCGGGAGTCGGTCCAGGCCATCGAGTCCCTCCTCGTGAAGGATCTCGATGACATTGCGCGGCAGCTCGCGAATCGTCGTCGCAGCGTTGCGATACGCCTGCACCCGGAAGGGATTGGCCTGCTGTTGCTCGAGCAACTGCGCCGCCTCCTCCAGCCGGTCGGCGACCTGGGCGTTCATCGGGTGCAGCGCGACCGCGGTCGCGCTCACGGGAGGCCTCTGAACGCGATCGCCCGCGTGCGCCGCGACCCGCCCGACGCAACATCGGGACTCTGTGAGTCCGTGCCTGTGACCCGTGTCCGCATCGGCTTGAGCAACTCACGCAGCGTTTCCGAGTCAACCACCTCCTGCTCCATGAGCAGCCGGGCGAGGGCCTCGAGGATCGAGCGATGCTCGGTGAGCGTCGCATGGACGCGGGCGCGCGCCTCATCCAGCAGGCGTCGCACCTCGTCGTCGATGGCGCGGGCGGTGGCTTCGCTGAAGTCCCGTCTGGGCGGAACCGGAATGTCCAGGAACGGCGCCTGACGAGGTCCTTCGTGCGTGGCCAGGCCCACCACGTCGCTCATGCCGAACCGGGTGACCATGTCGCGCGCCATGTCCGTCGCGCGTTGCAGGTCATCGTGCGCACCCGTCGATGCGTCGCCGAAGATCACTTCCTCCGCAACGCGGCCGCCCAGCAGGACGTCCAGGCGATCGAGCAGCTCGGCGTGTGTGAGGAGATAGCGATCCTCCGTCGGGAGCGTGCGTGTGTACCCCAGCGCCGCCACGCCGCGCGGAATGATGGAGATCTTCGCCACCTTGTCCGCGTGGGGTCGCAGTTCGGCGATGAGGGCGTGCCCCGCTTCATGGTGAGCGACAATCTCCTTCTCCTTCGGACTCATGACCCTGGACTTGCGCTCGATCCCTGCGACGACACGTTCGACCGCCTCCTCGAAGTCCGACATGTCCACCGCGGCCTTCTCCATTCGCGCCGCGCGCAGCGCCGCCTCGTTGACGATGTTCGCCAGGTCGGCGCCCACGAATCCCGGCGTTCGGGCCGCAACGCTCGCGAGATCGACGTCCGGGTGCAGTGTGACGCGCCGCGCGTGCACACGCAGGATTGCCTCCCGCCCCTTCACATCGGGCCGGTCTATCACGACCTTCCTGTCGAAGCGGCCGGGACGAAGCAGCGCCGGATCGAGGATCTCGGGCCGGTTCGTCGCGGCCATGATGATCAGACCTTTCTGCGTGTCGAAGCCGTCCATTTCCGACAGCAGCTGATTCAACGTCTGCTCGCGCTCCTCGTGTCCACCCACGATCGAACCCGCGCTGCGCATCCGACCCAGCGCATCCAGCTCGTCGATGAAGATGATCGCCGGTGCGACGGCCTGAGCCTGGACGAACAGATCCCGCACGCGTGCCGCACCCACGCCGACGAACATCTCCACGAAGTCCGAACCGCTCAGACTGAAGAACGGGACCTTGGCTTCGCCGGCAACCGCCCTCGCAAGAAGCGTCTTGCCGGTACCAGGCGCGCCCAACAGCAGGACGCCTTTGGGAATGTTCCCCCCGAGCCGTCGATATCGATCAGGGTTCTTCAGAAAATCGACGATCTCCATCAGCTCCGCCTTGGCTTCCTCGATGCCCGCCACGTCGCTGAACGTGACGCCCGTGCTTTCCTGCACGTAGACCTTGGCCTTGCTCTTGCCGATTGCCATGAGGCCCCCGCGCGGTGAGAATCGCCGCAGCATCCAGCTCCACAGCGCGAACAGCAGGAGGAGCGGCACGACCCAGCTGAGCAGCACGGTCATCCATGTGTTCTCCACCCGCCCCGCGTACTCGATCTGTGCTGCCTCGAGGTCTTCGATGAGCTTGGGGTCTTCGACGCGCGTCGTCACGAACGCGGGACGCGCCTTGCCCGCACTCTTCAGCACTTCCACCCGCTCGGCGGGCAGCAGCCCGGCGATTCCCGTCGTGTCCAGTATGCCCAGGATCCGGCGCTCCTCAATCACCACGTCGCTCACCTTGCCGGCGCGCACGAGAACCTTGAAGTCGGAATACGGCAGCTTCTCTTCCCGCATGCCCAGTACCGACTGCAGCAGGAGCAGGCCCACGACAGCCATCCACACCGTCCAGATCGACAGACTGCGCTGTTTCTGGTCCATGATCACCCTCCGCGCGCGATCCTATCCCTTCACCACGCCGATGGGCCGCAGCCGGGCGACACGGTCGGCCAGTCCGGCCTTCTCCACGACCTCGGCGACACGCTCCACATCCTTGTACGCCAGCGGCGCTTCCTCAGCGAGGCCGGACGATGACGGACAGCGAACCGCGATCCCCCGGGATTCCAGGTCCTTTCGCACTTCGTGACCAGTCACCTGCCGCTTCGCGGCCCCGCGGCTGAGGCGGCGCCCGGCACCATGGCAGGCGCTCCCGAACGAGCGCGACTCAGCCTCACGGGTTCCAACCATCACCCAGGTCGCAGTTCCCATACTGCCCGGGATGAAGACCGGCTGCCCGACCTCGAGATAGTCAACCGGGATGTCATCGTGCCCTGGACCGAAGGCGCGCGTGGCACCTTTACGGTGCACGCAAAGGTCGCGACCGCCATGCCGCTCGCGTTTCGCCATGTTGTGCGATACGTCGTACACCAGACGGACGGCGTCGCCCGCGTCCGTGCCGAACATCCGGTGGATGTTGTCCCGGACCCGGTGCGTGATGAGCTGGCGGTTGGCCCACGCGAAGTTCGCCGCGGCCGCCATCGCCTTCATGTAGTCCCGGCCCTCGGGCGACGAGACCGGAGCGCAGGCCAGCTGCGGATCCGCGAGGTCGAACCCGTACTCCGCCTGACGCGACGTCATCAGCTTCACGTAGTCCGTGCACACCTGGTGCCCCAGGCCGCGCGAGCCCGTGTGGATCAGGACGGTGACCTGCCCCGTTGCCAGCCCCATTGCACGAGCGGCGTCCCGGCCGACAACCTCCTCGACGACCTGGAGTTCGACAAAGTGGTTGCCGGCACCGATGGAGCCGAGCTGTGCGCGCCCTCGCGCGCGTGCGCGCGCTGAAACGAGCGACGGATCCGCCTCAGCCAGGCTCCCGCCCGACTCGGCGTGCGCCAGGTCACCCACGACCCCGTACCCTCGTTCGGCGACGAGAAAGCGCGCGCCCTCGGCGAGCACGCCGTCGAGTTCCGCATCCGTCAGAACCCATCGGCCTCCGCGGCCGGTACCGGAGGGAACGCTCCGCGAGATTTCGTGCGTGAGATCGGTGTGCCGGTCGCCCAGCTCTGAGCGCGTCAGTCCGGTCGAGAGCAGCCTGACGCCGCAGTTGATGTCGAACCCTACTCCCCCTGGCGAGACGACACCGTCCGGCAGCAGCATCGCCGCGACGCCACCCACCGGGAAACCGTAGCCGTCATGCATGTCCGGCATCCCGTAAGCGAAGTCGACGATGCCGGGCAGAGTCGCGACGTTCACGAGCTGCGTGATCGCCTGCCCTGCCGCGATCCCCTCCAGCAACTCTTCGTCCGCGAAGATCCGTGCGGGCACGCGCATGTCGGCCCGGTATGACCGGGGAATGTCTACGGTGAACGCGCCAGAGCGCACGAAGGGCGTGGCCGGCGCCTCGGTCGAGCCTGCCTTCGTCTCGACGGAAATCACGGCATCCTCTGCTGTCATGGTTCACGAGACCACGCCCTGCACGGAGTTTGGCGCTCCCCGTGAAATCGCCAAGCGGAGCCGCCCCTATGGGTGTGGTGGTTTCCCTTATCTGCTACACCCTGCTCCCGTCTCCCGCCCCATGTCGAGGCGGATCACCTTGCCATGGACTCCACAGTCTTGGGGAGCCTGGCATTGTCTCGCACGAAAGACCGCGCGTGCCTTCAGCGCACACAGGGCCGCGAATGTCGAGATCGGGGGACGCGGTCGAGCAGCGAGAAAACGCATGCCCCGGCAGGGATCCTGAGACGGGCGAGAACGTTGGCGAATCGACTTGACGCGCGGGACAGCTCGGCAAACGTGATGTCGCGCCGCTTACCGTTCCGCCCTCGCCACCGAATGGCCACCCGTGGTCGAACGCTCCGAAGCGCCCGACACTCCCGAGTGGAAGGGTGCTGCAGGAACATACCGTGAGCGAAGCGATGAACCGCAGCGTCTGCAGTTTGCCGCCTGACGCCGACGTGCCTCGTGCCGCAGAGTACATGCAGCGGAACGGCATCCATCGTGTGCTCGTGATGGACGGCGACCGTCTGCTTGGCATCGTCACCACTTCGGACATTGCGCGCGCGGTCGCCGATCATCAGCTATCCGAACGCCGGTTCATCTTCGGCAAGCCTCAGGTGCGCGCCGACGGTTCCTGGTGGTAGGTCAAGGGTGATGGGGCAAGGGTCTCGCGCGCCACCCTCGACCCTTGACCCTTGACTGACCCTCAATTCTGTCTGACGAGTTCCGTCTGGATGGTGATGCGAACGTCCTCGCCGACCAGTACGCCGCCCGCTTCGAGGGCCACGTTCCACGTGAGGCCATAGTCGCCGCGGTTGAGCCGGCCTGTGGCGGTGAAGCCCATGCGGTCGCCACCCCATGGATCGGTCACGCGTCCTTCGTTGGTCACGTCCAGCGCGACCTCGCGTGTGGTGTCCCGGATGGTGAGATCACCGATCAGTTTGAATCGCCGGGTGACGTCTCCCTCGATGCGCTTCCCGACGAACCGCATCGAGGGCCACCGGGCGGCGTCCAAGAAGTCCGCCGAGCGCAGGTGCGTGTCTCGCCGTTCGTCGCGCGTATCGATGGTGGCGACGTCGACGGTGGCGTCGACCGTGGACGAATCAGGGTCAGGGTGCTCCGGGTCGAGCGTGACGGCGCCGGTGACCCCGGAGAACCGTCCCTTCACCGTGGCGATCATCAGGTGCTTCACGGCGAACTCGACCGCCGTGTGCGATGGATCGAGGTTCCAGGTTTTGGTGGATGGGGCGGCGTTCTCCAGTGTCGAACTCAATGCTGTGTTCATGGTGCTCGCTCCCTCTGTGTGGTTGGATGACTTCACCGGCCGCTTCCTAAACCAGCGGCGGACTATCTATATATCGACAATACATAACTGAAGGGTATAGCCACAAAAAATACGGCTCACAACGATCGCAACGCGTGGTCAATATGCCCGGTGTCGAAACCTGCAAGCGTCTGCGATATCTCACCTTGCACGGCCGCCAACGCAACCGACCCAGCCACTTGGCGATCCCGACCCGAGGCCGTCACAACAGCGCTGATACTGCGCCTGTCTTCCGCGTCCGGCTGGCGCCGAACCAGGCCATCGGCCTCAAGTCGATCAACCAACTGCGTTACGTTGGATCGCACGCAATTCAGTCGGCCCGCTACCTCACCCAGGCTCAACGGTTTGCCGGACTCTACCAGGATCGTGAGGACGTTGAGCTTGGCCAGCGATAGCCCGTGTTCTTCCAGAGCTCGCTCGATCCGATCCTCGACCCGTCGAGCGGCGAGAATCAGCGCCATGGTCACGTCCCGGTCCGAACCGTATCCGTCTGATTGATTCATAGCTGAATGATATCCTCGGCCGACGCCGGGTCAAGCCCCTGCTGAAATCCGGACGGGGCGGCGCCGTGAGGGTGCGCCCAACCCGCGTTCCACCAATCTCCCCATGCGCCCCGGATGCCGCCTCACTGATCCTCATGGTGCAACTGGTGAGGTGAGCAAAATGCGCCCTCGGACGCTGCTTGGTGCCGGCCTTGTTCTCCACGGCCTGGCGCACACCGGTCCGGGAATGTGGGCCGCTGGTACTGGACCAACCGAACCCATCGCGTTCCGCTGGTGGACCGCAGCAATGGGTTTCGTACTCGCGGGGTTTCGGCTGCTCAGGTGGCCGGCACCTCGATCCTGCACATAAGGATGCGTGGAGACGGCCGACCCAGCGTGCTGGCGGTTCCCATGGCCCCCATCGGACTGCTCGCCATCGAACCGGCACACTTCGTCATGGAGCGGGGGATGCTCCGAGGCATCAAGAAACGCGCGGAAG
This sequence comes from Gemmatimonadaceae bacterium, assembly GCA_036393555.1. Taxonomy (GTDB): domain Bacteria; phylum Gemmatimonadota; class Gemmatimonadetes; order Gemmatimonadales; family Gemmatimonadaceae; genus JABWBJ01. The sequence goes on along the minus strand of DASWGU010000092.1, from coordinate 2,099 downwards.
TGGTCGGGTCATGAACTCCGAGGCGAGCTGACCCCTCGTCTCTCCGATTGACACTCGGCCGAAGTCTTGCGCCGGCCTTCTCTCGCTGCGATGCTGGTCGAACCTTCGACTCGGCCCGACCATGCGTTTCCTCAACGCTCTCGTTGTTTCCGCAGCGTGCATGTCCGGCGTTGCCAGCACCGCTATCGCCCAGACTGCAACGCCGAGGGATCCTGTCGCTGATGCGCTGAGCGCCTGGATCCACGTCATCGCACCGCCCGGTGCCGACGAGGTCACGGCCGCGTCTCTGCTTGCATCGCTGCCCGGCTGGACCGCCGATCGCCACGGCAACCTGGTAAAGCGCGTCGGAACAGGCACGCCGCGACGAGTCGTGGCCTGTGGCATGGACGTTCCGGCTTACGTCGTCAGTCAGGTGACGGCGCAGGGATATCTCAGGCTCCGGCGCACGGGCAATCCCACGCATCCGCTCTGGGACCAGTTTCACGAAGCGCAGCGCGTGGCAGTCTTCACGCCGAACGGACGCTTGCCGGGCGTCGTCGCAGTGGCCAATGGCCACTTCTCGCAGCAACATCGCGCCGACACGATTGCCAGCTCGATGGACGACCTCTGGGTCGATATCGGGGCCTCCTCGCCTGACGAGGTGGCACGCGCGGGCGTCTCGCTGCTGGACCCCGTGGCCATCGATCGACCAGCATGGACCTTCGAGGGCCATGCTGCCGGACCGGCCGCCGGGGCACGCGCAGGATGCGCCGCCGTCGCCACGGCGTCGAACGGTCGCGTTGGCTCGGGTGAGACAGTTTTTGTCATCAGCGCCGGACGGAGCTACAGCTGGCTCGGTCTGTCGCGGCTGATGACGGAACTGGGGCGAGTCCGGTCTCTGGCGATCGTCGCCGACGGAGCGCCGGAAGGACCGCTCGCGTCCGGGCGCGGTGGTCGAGGCGCTGGCGGTCGAGGCGGTGGACGGGGCGGTCCACCGATGCCGCGCGTCGCAACCGCCGACTCCATTCGCGTGATAACACCACGTGTGCGCCACGCGCGCAGCATGGTCGAGGCGATTCACGAGAACCAGGCTCGCGAGCTGCTGGCATCGGTGGCCGAGGCGGCAGGTGTAACGCTCGGTGCGTCGGCAGCGTGGGTGTCGCCGGCGCTGGACTCCGCCCTCGTGCTACCGCCACGTGGGGGAATGCTCGGCCAGATCGAGCGCCGATGGATGGCGTTGTCGGACCTTCCCGGTGTGGCCGGCCATGAGCATCACCTGCGCGCGGCGGTGATGCAGGCGCTGCCGGAGTGGGCCCGATCACGTGCCGTCGTCGATTCCCTGGGCAACGTGATCGTCGCCCTGGGACCGGATCGCGACTCGGTTGCCTTCATCGCCCACATGGACGAAGTGGGATTCGAGGTGACGGGCCTCCTGGGCGACGGGCGCGTCACCCTCCGGACGCGGGGCGGGGCCGTCATCCCGTCGTGGGAGGGCGTACCGGCGTACCTTCACTTCGACCCGTCCGGCACGGCGGCGCCGCTACCGCCGCTCCGCGGCGTCTTTGTCCCGCGCGAGGAAGGGCGCACGCGCTCACCCGGCAGCCTGACCGCGTGGTTCGGGCTCGATTCAGCACAGATGGTGGCTCGCGGGGTGAAGCCCGGTCTCAGTCTGACGGCGTACAAGCGGGCGGATCGCCTGCTGGGCACCCGCATAACAGGCCGCGCCAGCGACGATCGCACGGGGACTGCCGCGTTGCTGTTCGCCATCCAGCGCATGAACCCCGACTCGCTCCGGCACAAGGTGATCTTCGTCTGGTCTGTCCAGGAGGAGGGAGGGCTGAACGGCGCGCGGTTCTTCGGAGAACGCCATGGTCGGAACCTGCGCCGCGTCTACAGCGTCGACACCTTCGTGTCCAGTGACACGCCGAAGGAACGGCCGCACTTCGCCTTGGCGCCGTTAGGCAGCGGCCCGGTGCTGCGCGGGGTGGACAACGCCAGCATCGTCCCGCGTGCGGAGCGCGAGCGGATCATTCAGATCGCGCGCGCGAACGGAATCCCGCTCCAGGTCGGAACCACCTTCGGCAGTACCGACGGCTCGTCCATTCAGCAGTGGGGGCCGC
>DASWGU010000091.1:0-3127 GCA_036393555.1 Gemmatimonadaceae bacterium | reverse complement strand
CCAGCCCCAGCTCGCAGGACCCAGGCCTAGCACCCAGCACTCACGACTCAGCCGTATCACCCCTGACCCGTCATCCCCTCCTCGATCCCCTGCGCGCCCACGCGCTCGAGAAAGATCTGGTGCAGTGAGGGCTGGACCAGCTCGAACCGCTGCACCGCCGCGCCCGACGCCACGATCCGGCGCAGCAGCTCCTGCGGATCCGCGTCGTCCGCCAGCTCCACCTCGAAGTACCGGTTCGAATCATCCACCCGCCTGACGAGTCGCCGATCCTCCAGAATCTCGCCGATTCCGTCACCGGACTCCAGCGCCACCGCGACGTGCCGGCCGCCATGCCGCGCCTTCACCTCGGCGAGTGGCCCATCGAGCACGACCTCGCCCCGCGCGATGATGCAGACCGCGTCGCACAGGCGCTCCGCGTTGTCCATCAGGTGCGTGCTGAAGATGACGGTCTTGCCGGCTCGGCGCAGATCGACAACCGTGTCCTTCAGCGCCTGGGCGTTGATGGGGTCCAGGCCGCTGAAGGGCTCGTCCAGCACGACCAGTTCCGGATCGTGCAACAGGGTGCCGATGAACTGCACCTTCTGCTGCATGCCGCGCGACAGATCGTCCACCTTGGCGGTGCCCCAGTCCTTGTCCGGCGTACGCAGGGCGAGCCGTTCCAGCCAGTGGTCGATGCGTCCGTCAGCGACGCGCCGGCTCACGCCCTTGAGCTCCGCAAGAAAGCGGAGCAGCCGGCGCACCTGCATCTTCCGGTAGAGCCCCCGTTCCTCGGGCAGGTACCCGATCCGGTCCGTCAGTCCCCTGGACTTGTTGGGCATTCCGAACAGCGTGATACGCCCCTCATCCGGCACGATGATGTTGAGCAGCATGCGGATGATGGTGGTCTTTCCCGCGCCGTTGGGACCGAGAAGGCCGTACACCGTGCCCCGGGGGACCTGCCATGTCACGTTGCGCACTGCCGTGTGACCGGCATAACGCTTCACGACCGACTGGATGTCGACGACGGGTTCGCTCATCACGGGGTGCAGCGGACAGGGAAGTGAGGCAATATAGGGGTGGGCATGCCAGGGATGATGGAGGACGCGGGAGGAACGCGTGAGGAGGGGAGAGATGCGCGAATGAGAAGGGGACAGTGGCGGATGCGACACGGCGTGCTCACGGTGCTGGTTTCCGCGGGCGGGTCACTGCTGCTGTTGTTCCTCGCGGCGCCGGTGTTCGAGCTGATCACCGCCGGCGGTGTCAGCGGTATCAGGCGGCTGGCCAGCGACGCGGAGCTGCGGGACGCGCTGGTGCTGACCGCGCTCACCGCCACGTCCGCCACCGCCGTCGGAGTCGTGTGCGGAACGCCGATCGCCTACCTGCTGTCCCGCTCGGATTTCCGTGGGCGCGCCGTGCTGTCTGCTGTCCTCGACTTGCCCCTGCTCATTCCCCACCCGGTCGCGGGCATCGCGCTGCTCCTGGTGTTCGGTCGTCAGTCCGCGACGGGCTCGGCGTTGCTGGAGCTGGGGCTGCGTGTCGTGGGGTCGCCGGTAGGAATCGCCTGCGCCATGCTGTTCGTCTCAGCACCGCTGTACATCAGTGGTGCTCGCGAAGCGTTTGCCCGGGTGGATCCACGGTTCGAGGCGGTGGCACGCACACTGGGCGACGATGCCTGGCGCTCCTTCCGGCGAGTGACCCTCCCGCTGGCCCGCCGCGGCATGATTGCGGCTTCGGTGGTCATGTGGGCGCGCGCGGTGAGCGAGTTCGGGGCGATCGTGATCCTGACGTACAACCCCAAGGTGGTCAGCGTGCTGAGTTACGATCGCTACACCACCTTCGGACTGGACGAGGCGCTACCGGTTGCCGCAGTGATGGCGATCCTCGCGCTAATTCCGCTCACCGTCCTGCGGGCCCTTCGTTACGAACGGATCGCCGGGGTCCCGCAATGATCGACGTCAACGGGCTGGCCGCACGGGTCGGCACGTTCGAGCTGCGCGACGTCAGCTTTTCCATACCGGCCGGCGCGTACGGCGTCGTGATCGGACCGGCGGGTTCGGGAAAGACGACGCTGCTGGAGGCCATCGCCGGAATCGTGCCGTACCGCGCCGGCGACCTGCGCCTGTGCGGGCGCGACATGACACGCACGCCCCCGGACGAGCGCGACGTGGGACTGGTCTACCAGCACGGATACCTGTTCCCGCACCTGTCGGTGCTGGACAACCTGCGGTACGGCGTGCGTGACGCGACCACGGTGCCGGAGCTGGTGGCGCGGCTGGATCTGCATTCCCTGAGTGACCGGCACGTCGACTCGCTCAGCGGTGGCGAGCGGCAGCTGGTCTCGCTGGCGCGTGCCCTGGCGCGGCGTCCGTCGATCCTGCTGCTGGATGAGCCATTCAGCGCACTCGACCCGCGCCGACGCGTGCGGACGCGGCGTGAGGTGCGCGCCCTGCACCGCGAGTGGGGTTTCACGGCGCTGCAGGTCACGCATGACTTCACCGAAGCCGGACTGCTGGGTGACGTAGCCGTCCTGCTGGACGCCGGCCGTGTGCTGCAGTGCGGTCCCCCGGAGCAGGTCTTCCGCAAGCCGGCCTCCCCGTACATCGCGGAGTTCCTTGGCGCGGAGAACGTATTCGCCGGTACGGCGCGCGTGCTCGCCGAGGAGGCGCCGGACTGGCTGGAGGGCGATCTGCCCGGCCTGTCGCACGGATATCATGCGATCGAGTTCCGCAGCGGTCCGCTGACGCTCTACACCGTCGGCAGTTCCGGCGACGGCCCCTGCTATGCCGTCGTGCGTTCGGAGGAGGTCGTGCTCTCGCTGGAGCCACAGTCCACCTCCGCGCGGAACCTGTTCCGCGGCCGGGTGATCGAGCTCGCGGCGTCAGGTGCTTTCGCGCGGGTCACCCTCGACATCGACGGGACCCCCCTGGTGGCCGCCGTGACCACGCGCTCGGTGCAGGAAATGGGACTCCGCGAAGGTACCGAGGTATTCGCCACGTTCAAGGCGATGGGGGTACACCTGTGCTGAAGAGTGAAGAGTGAAGAGTGAAGAGTGAAGAGTGAAGAGTGAAGGGTGAAGAGTGAAGAGTGAAGAGTGAGAGTGAAGCTGGCGCTGGGGTTTGGCTCCAGCTCCAGGACCAGGAAGCAGGTC
>DASWGU010000090.1:0-19893 GCA_036393555.1 Gemmatimonadaceae bacterium | reverse complement strand
CGGCTGCATGCGAGCCGGCGAAGAGATAGTTCTTCCGTCCTACCGCGATGTCGCGGATCTGCTGCTCCGTGATGTTGTTGTCCAGGCGCAGGCGCCCGTCATCAAGGAAACGCGTGAGCGCCTCCCAGTGGTTCAGCACGTGCTGCAGTTCGTCCTGCGGCATGCGCCGCGGGCGCGGGTGCTCGTGCTCGCGACACAGAACACCATCGAGTCGGACCTGACGGCGTGGCGGACGGCATGCGGGCCGAGCCAGCCGGGCGGACCATGAAGCGAGGCACGCTCCCGGTCTTAGGTGTCCTCTTGTCTGCCGTCCTCTTCATGGTGGCGGCCGGGCGGTACCCGGGTGGCTACGACTGGCAGTATCAATCGATCTCGAGCCTGTTCCAGCCTGACGCCCGGAACGGTGCACCAAACACGGCGCAACCGATCGCCGCCCTGGCCGTGGTCGTCTTCTGTGCGAGTATGGCTATCGTTTTCAACACGATCGCCAAGCGCGGTCCCTCCCGATACCACAGGAAGGCGGTCCAGATCGGGGGCATCGGTGCCATGATCTACGCGGCGCTCGTGGTGACGCCGATGCACGACGTGCTCATCGGAGTCGCCCTGCTGTTTTTCGTGACCGCAATTCTCACCATCTTCCATCGACTCTACCTCGAGCGGCGCGTCGGGCTACTGGGCGCGGGTCTCACGTGCCTTGCCCTGACACTGACCGCCGCGATCATGTGGTATGGCCAGTTGCTCTACGAGTTCATGCCCATGGTCCAGAAGCTCTCCTGGGCTTCGTGGATCCTCTGGCTGTTCTGGCTTCTCTTCAGGGAAGCGGAGTCAGCGGTTCGCGTGGGCAAGGCCTGACCAAGGCGGCGACTGGCACGACAGCCGATTCACCCAGGCGCCCCAACGCGAGAACCTGCTGCTGGTTGGATTCGCTCCAGACGTTGCTCATGGCGGCGAAGGACCACGCGGTCCGCGCCAACGTCAAGCGTCCCGGACCGCTATTTGTGGCGGCCGGTTTTCATCCCGCCTAACGCGGCTGAGAAGCCTGGCACACGAAGCGATGGCAGGTAAGCTCCCCCTCACGATCGCGCCCGGCGGCTTTGCCATTCGCCGCGGCGCCTTGGCGCCCACCGGATCGTTGTCGGTCCATCGTGTCGCCCCACGAGTGGGAGCGGAAGCCGTGACGTCCCGGGAGCTCAAGCTGACCGGAGGACTGCCAGGCCACTCCTGGACCGGATATCACGCGAAAGAAACACTTCAACACGGAGGACACCGGGGTCACGGAGATCTGCGGCTTCAGGCTCGAGAAATCGCCGCAAGTGACGCTGCGGTGACGGCGATCAGTAATACGTGGCAGATGAAGAACGAGCAGGTCACGGGTCAGATTATCAAAGCCTCCCTGCGCCTCCATTCGATACTTGGGCCGGGCCTGCTTGAGAGCGCGTACCGTGTGTGTCTCGCGCACGAACTCCAACAGCGCGGAGTACAGGTGCAGGCGGAGATTCCCGTTCCGATTGTCTACGACGGCCTGGTGATCGATGTTGGCTATCGGATCGACTTGCTGGTCGAGCATTGTGTCGTGGTGGAGTTGAAGACGGTCCGGAAGCTACTGCCCGTCCATCACGCCCAGCTCCTCTCGTATCTCCGGTTGAGTCAGATGCCGACCGGGCTTCTCATCAATTTCCACGTGGCCCGGTTGCGCGACGGCATCAAACGCGTCGCCAATTGAGCACGCTCAGCCTGCCGGGACTCGGGTTGCCTCCGTGACCACCGTGAACTCCGTGTTGAAGTCTTTTCTCGTTGTCGGTAGCCGCGACGCCCTCCCGAATCCAGTTCCGCAGAGCTTCCCTGGTACGGTGCGTGGCAATATCGGTGACGCTACCGCGACGGCTTTGCCAGGAACGTCGCGCCTTCTTTGCTCAGGACATTCCGGGTCTCGTAGTTCAGAGAGCCGGCCTGAGTCGTGAGTGCTTGATGCTCGACCTGCTTCCTGGTCCTGGAGCTGTTGCTGAGCCAAACCGCAGCGCCAGCACGTGTCACCCAGCTCGAGCATCCAGTACTGAGCCCTCAGCGACCTGGCCTCGCGTGGTGAGTGGATGCGCTGCTTCCCTCCCCTACGGGATACCCAGTCGCTTCATCTTCTTCCACAGGTACGAGCGATCGATGCCAAGGTCGTCGGCGGTCTCCTGCATGTGACCGCTGTGGGCGGCCAGCGAGCGCTGGATGAAGGTGCGCTCGAATTCTGCCCGCGCTGCCCGGAGTCCTGCTGACGGTCCATCGGATTCGGGTGGCACTGGTACCCGGAGCACTTCCCGTACCTCGCCCGCTTCGATTGGGCCTTCGTTGCCCAGCACCATCAGTCTCTCGACGGCATTTCGGAGCTCCCTGACGTTTCCCGGCCAGTCGTGGGACATCAGGACAGCGCTCGCAGCGGGGGAAAGCGGCCTGAATCCGATCCGCTCGCGAAGACAGAGCGCGCGGACGAAGCTCTCGGCCAGCGGCGGGACGTCGTCACGACGCGCCCGCAGCGGTGGGAGATCGATGCGAATGATGCTCAGGCGGTAGAACAGGTCGCGGCGAAAGTCGCCGAGTTCGACCGCCTGCTCGAGGTCGCGGTGGGTGGCCGCCACCAATCTGAAGTCGGCGACCACGTCCTCCTCACCGCCCACGCGCTGGATTGATCCGTCGTCGAGCACACGCAAAATCTTGGCCTGCGTCATCAGCGACATATCGCCGATCTCGTCCAGGAACAACGTTCCGCGATGCGCCTGTTCGATCCTCCCTCGTCGTCTCCCATGCGCGCCTGTGAATGCCCCTCGCTCGTGACCGAACAGCTCCGATTCAATGAGCGATTCCGGGATGGCGGCGCAGTTGACGGCCACGAACGGTCCGGCGCGTCGCGCGCTGTTGGCGTGGATCGCCCGGGCCGAAAGCTCCTTCCCCGTGCCACTCTCGCCGATCAGCAGTATCTTGGCGTCCGTCGGCGCGGCGCGCGCGATCTGGCCGAGCAGCAGCTGAATGGCTTCGCTCGAGCCTACGATGCCACAGGAGTCGGCAAGGCCCGACCGCAAGCCTGACGCGGCGCGTGTGGCGGCCGTACGCGCGAGCACCTCGCGCACGACCTGGATTGCGAGGTCACGGTCGACCGGCTTCTCCAGGAAATCGAACGCGCCAAGCTTCGTTGCCGCGACGGCCTTCCTGATTGTGCCCCGACCGCTGACGATCACCACCGGGATGCTGGACGCTTCCTCGGCGACGTGCCGAAGCACGTCGATGCCGGAGATTCGGGGGAGTTCCAGGTCCAGGAGGATGAGGTCAATGCCGCCGCGACCGATTATCTCGAGCGCGACCTTGCCGTCGCCCGCCTCCACGGCGGTCACGCCCTCGTCCTCCAGCAGTTCACGGAGCGCAAGGCGAATGTGCGGATCATCATCGACCACGAGCGTGATCGGCCGGCGCGAGCCAGCCGGCGTGTTAATCGACATCCGGGATCCCGGCCTCCGGGCCGCTCTCGTTGCGAGGTTCGCCGAAGAGCGGCAGGTACACGGAGACCACCGTTCCACTGCCGGGATGGCTCTCGATGGCGACGTCTCCACCATGATCGGAGACGATCTTGCGCACGATCGGCAGCCCGAGACCAGATCCGTGACGGCTGGTCGAGAAACCAGGGTCGAAAATCCGCTGGTGGAGCTCCCGTGGTATCCCCACGCCAGTGTCGGCCACTTCGAGCAGCGCGAAGTCGCCGGCACCGTTGCCGGCAAGGTGAATGCCCCGCACGGTGCCAGCGGACACGGTGATCGCGCCGCCCTCGGGGAGCGCGTTGACGCTGTTGGCGACCAGATTCTCCAGCACGGAGGCGAGTTGCTCGGGATCCACGAGCAGCGTCGCCTGGGCGTCCGCCTGCAGAATGATCTCGAGCTCGATGTCCGGCGGCAGCCCGGCAGACAGTGTGGAACGCTGCGACTCGAGGAACTCACCCAGGTTCACTGGTCGCCGATCCGGGTCGTCTGCCCGGGTGAGCTTCATGAAGTTGGCCGTCATCCGGCGCAGGTGGCCGATGCGCTCCTCGATCCGCCGGCTGTATTCGTCCAGGCTACCGCTGGCGGCGTGTCCCTGCTTGCGATACTCCACGCGCATCCGTTGCAGCGTCAGCAGAATGCTGGTGAGCGGATTCTTGAGGTCATGAGCGACACGTTGTGCCAGCAGTGCCCACGTCCGCCACTCGACGTCGGTGACCTCCTCGGTAGCGTCCACCACTCGAATCAGCCAGTCGGCCCTGCCTCCCTGGTGCGTGAACGGCATCGCCATCAGTCTGACCGGCTGCTCCCGTCCGCGAATCGACAGTTGCGCCAGGCGTTCCCGCGGTCGCGCAACGTCGGCAGCCAGCAGTTCGCCGCAGAAGCCGACCAGGTCGCCATGAGCGGGAAACAGGGTCGCTGCAGGTGCGTTCAGCCTTGCAGCGGCCGGGACGTCCAGCCAGGTGCGCAGTGTTCCGTTGAGCCACTCGATACGACCGGTACTTCGCAGCAGGACGAATCCGAACGGCGCCGAGTCGAGCGCCAGGGTCTGCACCGCGTGCAGCCGTCGGTTGCGCCGATACAGGCCAGTGAGACCGACGCCGAGCGCGGGCAGTCCGAACGCCAGGAGCGCCGCGGCCCCTGGCACCCCGTAGCGGTAGGCCATGTACCAGCGATTGGGGACGAGGGCGAGGGCGAAGGTCGTCGAGCCGTCACTCGACCGGACCAGTAGCTCCACACCTCCCTGGCCGTCCGTGCGCCGATGCCGCAGTTGCCCGTCGTCGAACCGCTGGAACGGACCCTCCGGGAAGATCGCCTTCGTTCGACCATCCGATCCAAGCAGGCGCCACGGGGACTGGGTGAAGGCGACGATCTCATCGAAGCCGTCGCTGTCGAGATCCGGAACGCCCAACACGCCGGCAGGTGCACGCAGGTCGGTTCGTCGACGCGAGAGTTCCCGCAAATCGCCATCCAGGATGATCACCTCGCCTCGGGCGCTGCCAACGGCAATCTCCTGTCCTGCCCGTGAATCAAACTCCCCGGCAACAGCCAGGCGGAAATGCGAAGGAAGCACGAGGCGCCGGTCTGTAGTCCACGTGATTGGATCGACCACCTCGATCTCGGTGGCGTGGCCGTCGGGCGGTTGTCGGGAAGCGACCATCACGAGTTGAGGCGGCCCAGATCCGGCTCCCCTTCGGAACACGACCGTGGTGCTTGCGGGCGCCCCGAGCTCCCGCTGGAAGCGGACGGCCGGCTGGCCGCGCAACGAAACGACGATGGCATAAGCATGGGCGTCGTCGAAGCCGCCCGCGCTGGCACCGTTGTGCGTTGCGGGGCATTCGAGAAGGACTTCTCCGTATCCATCTCCGTCGAAGTCCGTTAGGTGGGCTCGCACGATGCCGGCCCCGATCAGGAGCTGCCCGACGAGACGACCGTCAGGAATGCGATGCACGTACACGCCCCGCGGCGACCTCGCATATCCCGTCGTGATGACCGACACGAGGTCTCGCTTCCCGTCGCCGTCCACGTCCTGCGCGTAGAACGCAGCCACTGTTGGATCCCATGGGATGTTTCCGGTCGGCTCCTCCCGGGCCTGTCCGCGCGCAAGAAAGAACGTAAAGAGATGGCTGCCGTGGATATCGATGGCCGAGACGAAGAGGGAGTCGACGCGTATGAACGGTACCGCGATCTCCTGCGTGCCGTCTCCATCGAGATCGAGTGGCAAAGGTGGGAGCAGTCGCGCGTAGATGTTGACCTGTTCGATGTAGCGGCCAATAGCGTCGAGTATCACGAGCGACTCGAGGCCGGGACGGGCCGCGTGCACCCCTGGACGCGTCTGCGCCACGACCTCGTCAATCCCGTCGCCATCGATGTCCAAGGCATGCGCATTGGCCGGATACACGGCCCGGACCTCAATCCGGCGTGGGAATGTTCGAGGATCGCGCTCGTTCCCGGAGAAGCCGCAGGCTGCCAGCACCAGGATCGAGAAGGCCGCGCCCAGCCCGCGTCGCGCGACACCGCGTCCACACGCGCCGCCTGACGCTGACGTCAGCTGCTGACCGGGCCATCGGTAAGACGCTCGACGGGTCACGCTGTCCGACCTGGGGGCTGAACACCGGATTTCTGCGGCCAATCTGTCACCCGACACGTCCAGGCGATAGCTCGACTCGTCCGCAACACCCGGGCCATCGGCCGACCGCCATGACGTGCCGTTTCCTGTGGCCAACACGGGGCAGGCGAGCAGCGGGGCAGTCGATGTTGCCCAAAGGAAACGATGGCGGGCGCACCACCGGCTTCCTGGTGTTCTTCTGGAAACGGGCAACTGATCGTCCGCGAGTAAACCCGGGAGTCGTGTGGGCGGAATCGCCGACCTCGCACGGACTTATCGAAAATGCGCAGGATCCCGACGTCTGCCGCGCCGTGGCACGAATTGTACATAGAGGGACAGGACTTTCCTCGAGGGACAGGACTTTCCTCCCACGCCCCCTTTCCTTTTGATCACTCGCCTGCACTTTCTCATGCGTCGACTTGCCCTTCCCCGGCTCACCTTCGTGGCGGCCGCGACGCGGCTGGCCCTGGTTGTTGCGACGCTCCTGTTCGCGTCCGACCTGGTCGCCCAGTCGGCACCCACGCTTGATGCGACGGACACGGTTCGAATCACACGCCGCTTCTTCGGCCTGCGGTACGTTGCGGGCACGCTGCCGGAGCGGCCAGTGATCGAGCCTTGGCTGGGGCTCTCGCTGCACCAGTCGTTCCGGGATGTCCTCGGTCGTCACCCCGAAGCACTGGAGCAGGCGCAAAGGCTTCGACCGGGTTGCTGCTCAGCTTCGCGGGCATTCTGGGCGTGGCCGTCGGCTTCTACATGATCTCGTCCGACGCGCTCGGCCAGGTTGACGATTTTTCGTCCGGCAAAGGCTCGTCGCGCGATGGGAGCCGTGGGGTGACCGTTGTATTGGGGTCCCTTGGCCTCAGCGTCGTGGGATCCCTGATCACCCGGGGGCACATCGACCGTTCCATCGCGACCTTCAACGCCCTGCAGCGTCAAAGCGCGCCGGATCACGGAGCCGTGGCACGGCATCAACCTGCTGCGAGCGTTGTCCGGTCCTTCGCCCAGCCCACCTGGACCGCGAACCACGGTGCCGGACTGCGCCTGGGTGTGGCGGTCATTGCTCGTTAGGTACGCGATCCCCGCTGCGTCCGGCATATACTGGCGCACACTCGCTCACGATTCGAAGGACCGCGTGCGAACCTCGAACTGCTGGAGCGGATCCATGATCACCAGCCATAATCCCGGTGCCGCCGCATCTGCGCTCAGTCCATGGCGTCGCGCGATCGCCTTGTCGACGGTAGCCCTCCTCCTTGTCGGCTGCAGTGACAGCACCTCGCCTGTCCAGCGCGATCTCGTTGGGACATGGGCGCTCGTCTCGGTCGACGGCATAGCGGCGCCCGCCGGCACGCTCACCTGGATCATCACTCCGACGACGATCTCCGCAAACTCCGATAACGGCGATTGCATTGAAGTCGGAACATACACGGTGTCCGGCAACAGAGTCACGTCGAGGACAACCAGCCTCTCGGGGCCCGGGTGCGGCGGCGAAGTCGATGACGTGTTCAGCTTCACGGTAACGGTCTCCGGTGAAACGCTCACCGCCACCGTCACGGATCCGGAACTGGGGTCCGCGACGTTCGTGTTCAGGAAGATCTAGGGAGTGCCCAGGGCTGCGTTCTGGCGCGGTGACGCGATCCACTCGGTCGGTGCCAGGCACTCCATTCGGACGGCGAACGACGCTCTGGTTGTCGTGAAACGCTCCCTGTGCGATGCCGGAGCCCGCTTCGTCGCATCCGCGGCGCTCGTCTGGGGCTGCAGCGACGCTCCCGCAACACCAGACGCAGTGCCGGCATCAGTCACCGTCTCACCGACGACAGTCACCCTCACGGCGCTGGGCGCGACCACGCACCTCACTGCCACTGCGAGAACATCGGATGGCTCGTTGGTCACGGGCGTGAGCCTGGCATGGTCCTCCTCCAATTCGGCGGTTGCGAGGGTGAACGAATCGGGCATGGTCACGGCGGTTGCCAATGGCAGCGCGTCCATCCGCGCCGGCACGCCAGGAACGGGATCCGGCACTGGTGTTGCCGGATCGTCGACCGTGACGGTTGCCCAGGCTGTGACGACGGTCGCCGTTACGCCGGCGACATTCGTCCTGTCCGTCGGTGCCAGCCGCCAGATGGCGGTCGACCTGCGTGATGCAGGTGGGAGTCTGATGACCGGCAAGTCTGTTACCTGGTCCACTTCAGCGAGTAACGTCGCGTCGGTTACGTCGAGCGGCCTGATTGCGGGGATCGCACCGGGATCGGCGACGATCTCGGCGACGGTGGACGGCGTCACCGGCACCTCGAGCATTACGGTTACGGCGGTGAGTGGGTCGGCGACGGTTCAGGTCAGTCCCGCGTTGGCGACGTTGACCGCTGCGGGGCAGACCCGGCAGATGACCGCGACCGTGCGAGATGCCGAGGGCAACATCGTTCCAGGGGCACCGGTCACGTGGTCATCGAGCCAGAACAGCGTCGCGACGGTCAGCAACTCCGGTCTGGTGACGGCTGTGGCAAACGGACTGTCCACCATCACCGCAACGGAGAGCGGCGGTGCTTCGGGCTCGGCGTTCATCACCGTATCGATTCAGGAACCGAGCAACGATCTGACCTGGGTGCAGGAATTGCACGGCGGCGTCGGGTTCCACGGAATCTGGGGAAGCTCCGCGACGGATGTGTACGCGGTTGGTCAGGCGACCAGCGGTTCGGTGACGGTCGGCGGCATCTGGCACTTCGACGGAAGCGGCTGGATCCGGCTGAACGTCGACGGCGCCGGAAGGGCGTTCATAGGTCTCTGGGGCAGCTCCGCCACCAACGTGTACGTCGTCGGCCAGGCGTCCGGTCCGGGACCCGAGATCAGAAGCCTCGTGCTGCGCTACGATGGCAACACCGCGACGAGCGTGTTGGACGTGCCGGGCCAGCCACTCAACGACGTATGGGGGAGTTCCGCCACCGACGTATTCGCGGTCGGCAAAGCGGGGACCATCCTGCATTTCGACGGAATCAACTGGGCAACGCAGCAGAGTGGCACGACGATGGACTTGCGAGCGGTCTGGGGGACGGCATCTGACAATGTGTATGCGGTCGGTGACGACGGCGTGCTGGTGCACTACGACGGAGCGCAGTGGATCCGGCTCAACAGCGGGACGTTTGCGGATCTCTGGGACATTTGGGGCAGCTCGGCAGGCAATGTCTTCGTAGCAGGCGGGAAGGATCCCAACGTCGGGTTTCCATACGCTGGTGTGATCGTGCGCTTCGACGGAACGACCTGGACTCCGCAGCACGTCGGCACGGAGGGTTTCACTGGCATCTGGGGCACTTCCGGTTCGGATGTGTTCGCGGTTGGCGGTGCGGATCCAACTGTGTACCACTTTGACGGTACGTCGTGGACGCTCCTGCACACAGGAGGCGACGACGCGGCTCTGGTCCTGGGTGTGTGGGGGAGCTCATCTACCAACGTCTTTGCCGTCGCCGGCGACAGTCGGATTCTGCATTACGACGGCAGCGGCTGGACGGCGGAGACGCTCTGGAGGAGCTGGGTCCTCTCGGGTCTGTCCGGAACCTCCGCGACGAGTCTGCATGCCGTTGGAGCCGGCACGATTGAGTACCCCCAGCGGCCGACCGGCTCGAAGATCCTGCGCGGCAGTGGAACCGGGTGGCGCACAACGTACCTCACGTCGCCGAACGAACAGTTCTCCGATACGTGGAGCAGCTCGCCAACCAGCGTTTTCGCGGTCGGTGGTCGGACCGAGTTCAATGGAAACGGCACGGGCCTGGTCATGCACTTCGACGGCACGGGCTGGGCGACGCAGCTCTCAGGCACAGCCACGTACTTGCTGTCCGTCTGGGGTTCATCGCCCACGGATGTCTTTGCCGTCGGGTTCGGCGGCAGCATCGTCCACTATGACGGTACCAGCTGGACTCCGCAGGCGAGCGGCACGACGCAGACGCTGAGCGGTGTCTGGGGCACGTCGCCGACCAACGTATATGCGGTTGGTGTTGGCGGTACCATTCTCCGCTACGACGGGACAGCCTGGACATCTGTCGTGAGCGGGACGACAGCCGGGCTGAGCGGCATCTGGGGTACGTCGGCCACCGACATCTACGTTGTCGGTGCCGCGGGGACGATCCGTCGATTCAACGGAACGAGCTGGGCGTCCATCAACAACAGCGGCTCCGCGCGCCACCTCAACGCGATCTGGGGATCGTCCTCGACGGACGTGTTCGCCGTCGGTGACGTGGGGACTGTGCTCCACTACGACGGCGCCACGTGGCGCCTCCAATCGAGCGGGACCACGGAGAACCTGCTCAGCGTGTGGGGAAGTTCACCCACGAACGTCTACGTGTCGGGGATGAACAGCATACTGCATGGAACGCGCAGTGGCGCGTTCATCGCGAGCCCCGCGGGGCGCTCTGGTCCGCCGTGAGGACACTCAGCCATCGACACCCGGGGCAGTCCACGTCCCCCTCCGGTTACGCGAAGTAATACAACAGCCAAAGCGAGGTTGCACTCCAATGATGGACTCGACGCGCTGGACGGGCTCGTGGATCCTTGCCGCCGGAACCGCGCTTTTAGTCGTTGGCTGTGGCGATGATCCGGCGGCGCCCGATCCCGTCGTGGCAACCGTGTCGGTGTCCCCGGCAACGGTGACGTTGACCGCTGTGGGAGAAACAACGCAGCTGACGGCCAACGCGCGAACCGGCGACGGTGCCGAAGTGTCGGGGCGCAGCTACTCCTGGCAGTCGTCCGACATCGCCGTCGTCACGGTCACCGGATCTGGTCTGGTCACAGCAGTCGGCAATGGCTCTGCGACGATCACCGCGACAACGGGAAGCGTGTCCGGGAGTGCCACCGTCGAGGTGTCCATCCCGGGTGGCCTGCCGCAGATCAGTGCTGGTTTCGACCATACCTGCGCGCTCACGGTAGACGGCGTGGCATTCTGCTGGGGGCGGAACAACACGGGACAACTCGGCGACGGATCAACCACGACGCGGCTGAATCCCGTGGCGGTGCAGGGCAACCTGAGGTTTGGACTCATTTCTGCGGGCCAAGGCCACACCTGCGCCGTCACGTTCGACGGAGAGGGGTACTGCTGGGGGAACAGCGATCGAGGCCAGGTTGGCGACGGCGGGCTGATGAACCGCGTGGCGCCTGCACGCGTTGTTGGCGTGCCGACGTTCGGAACAATCCAGGCGGGGCGGGCGCACACCTGTGGCCTGACTGCGGAAGGTGTTGCGTACTGCTGGGGTGGGGGCGGCAACGGCGAGTCGGGATCCGGCACTACGGTAGCGTCTCGCGTGGCTCCCGATTCCGTGAACGGCGGTCGCCGCTACACAGTCCTGGCAGGCGCGGCCCACACGATCTGCGCCATTGCCACGGTTGGCGAGACCTATTGCTGGGGACGAAACAATACCGGGCAGGTTGGCGATGGGACGACGACCTGCACAAGTCTCAGCGCGGCGTGCTTCGTCGATAGGTCCACGCCTACCCGCGTCGCGGGCAGCGCGGTCTTTGTGAGTGTCAGCTCGAATGCCCGGATCGTCAACGGATTCGGCGGTGGGACGTCGTGTGGAGTCACGGCAGCGGGAGTGGCACATTGCTGGGGCCAGAACGCCAGCGGACAGGTTGGCGACGGGACGGTGGCAACGCGGCTTACGCCTACACTGGTGTCGGGGAATCACACCTGGCGTTCGATCGCCGTCGGTTCGGCGACCACCTGCGGGGTCACGACATCCGCGGCGGGCTACTGCTGGGGATTCAATGGCGCGAATGCGCTTGGTGATGGAACGTCGGTCAATCGCCTGATTCCCACGGCCATTGGGGGCGGTCACCAACAGTCGTCCATCAGCGTCGGGTACAACCACGCATGCGCGGTCACCCTCAGCGGGGACTTCTATTGCTGGGGATCCAACACGAATGGCGAACTTGGCGATGGCACGACTTCGACGCGATCAATGCCGACACGCGTCGAGTTTCCGAACTAAGGCACGAGGGTGCCGACGTCGCAAACGTGGGATCGAACTCGGGCTCGCCTTTCAGCATGGAGTAGACTCGCTGGATCGTCGAGATGACGACCCGGCTCGAGTCCATGATCGTGTTCCCCGTCCGGCGCTGGACGTTGTACAGCTCCGTGAACTTCCGGTTGACGTCCGCGGCACGGTACGAGGCCGAGCCAGCGGCTGCCGTGGCGCGCAGAACGACGATCGCGGGCAAAATCCGCGATCAGCCTCCCTGACCGAACGGTGTTGTTCCCTTCGGCTTGTACACGGCCAGGACCATCGCAACGAGGAGCAGCGCCAGCGCCAGCACGGCGTGCAGTACCGGCGACGCACTGCGAACGGCGTCGAGGTCAATGGTACGGTCAGCGGCAGCGCGCGCCAGAACCCGGAACGTCTCCATGTACATCCAGAGCAGGGCCACGCAGAACACATTGATCCCCAGCTTGAAGAGGACCCAGTAGTGCCTGACGAGTCCCCAGGACGTGCCCCATGCCAGAACCAGTCCCGTGACGAGCGACGACAGCGCCAGGGGCATGAGCACCAGCCCCGCCGCCGGTTCCATGGCGAGGTACACCGCGCGAACCGTCACCTCGTCAGGGCTGGCCAGGCCAACGGACGCGAGACCGAGGAAGACGGCAATCGCCCCGATCCAGCCCACCGAGGTCGTCACGTGCGCCGTCAGGGCGAGCTTGCGCAGGCCGGGCGACAGAATCATCGATGGCCAGAGTCCGCCGCTGGCCGACCGGAGTCCTGCGACCGGAAATGACGTCCCGGACCGTGCTGCCCTCCACCGAAGAACTTGAGCGCGGCAACCAGGAGAATCGCGGACAGCATGACAGCGCCGAAGATCTTTACCCATCGCGGCGTTGCAGGGCCGGGACCACGCCCGGAGTCGTGATTCATCGCTCCCGCCCCGGATCCATCGTCTCCAGTATCCGGTGATATCGCTCCGCCTGAGCCGGATGGAGAACCCGGGCGATTTCCTCCAGGGCCGAATCCATCGTTGCCCGCACGTGCGGCTGCATGGCGTGCCAGGTCGAGTCGACCGCCCCCTGCCGCCGATGCAGGATGGCCGCGATGGCCGCCATCTGGGTGGAATCCAGCTCGAGCTCGTGCCGGAGCCGGTGCAGGACCTGCATCGACTCCATGCCGGCGTACGGCACCGGGTGTTGCCGCCGCTCGAGGGCGACACCGATCGCGACACCCGCTCCCAGCGTCAGGACCAGCAACAGCATTCCGCTGAACCAGGGGGGGAATCGCATGTCAGCTTCCTCCCTCGCCGAACAACAGGATGCCGATCGCCGGTGGCCCGTCCGCGAGGAAGATCGCCCTGCCCACCGTGTCCGCCGGAGCGAGGGCGTCGACCCAGTCCTCGCGCGGTCTCGTGGATGATCCGTTGGTCCATACCACCACGCTTGCCAGCGCTACTGCCGTCAGCAGCGACCCGACACTCCATCCGACGGTGGAGCGGGCAAGCCAGGCGAGACCGCTTCCGCTGCCCGCCGCGTGCGCAGTGACGCGACCGGCGAGCGCGTCCCAGTATTCCGAATCATCCCGGATCTGACCTGTATCGAAGAGTTCAGGCATGGTCACCCTCCGGATCCGGCGCGTCCGGGCGCCGCGCCCGTGCCGCCGAGGGCAGCGCGCAGCGCAGCACGCGCCCGAAAAACGTGCTGCCGGACCGTTGACTCACTGATCCCGTGCATCGCCGCCACCTCATCGACGGGGAGATCACGCACTGCTACCAGCTCGAAACAGGCACGCTGCATGGGCGAGAGGGATTCCATCGCGCGTCCTGCTGCTGCAACGTCGAGCCGTGCTTCCAACGCGTTCGCCGCTGATGCCGGCGAGTGATCGGCGGTGTCGCCGCCGCGCCAGCGTCGCAGGAGTCGCTCGCGACGCCACTGGCGAGCCCTCCGGTTGGCCGCCAACCGCCTGACGATGGCATAGAGCCACGGCGCGAACGGCCGCACCTTATCGAACTGACGTGCCTTCCGGTGCACGACGGTGAAGCTGTCCTGCACGATATCCTCGGCGTCGTCCCGGTCTCCGGTGAGCTGGACGGCCAGCAACGTCGCGGCGCGGATGTGCCGCCGCACAAGCACGCCGAATGCGGCGCCGTCGCCGCGCACGGTGGCTGCGAGGAGCTCCGCATCGGTGCGTTCGTCATCATCCACGCGCTGCGCGTCTGGCGACCGCGCTCGCGAATGTCGCAGGCAAGTGCAGGAGTCCTCGCTTCAGCCGGCGTTCCGGTGCATGGTGAAGGGGATATTCGCGTCCCCACACGTCATCCTGCCTCGCAGATTGCTGGACGCGAGCGGCGTGGCGGCACTGAGCGATGCCTTCACCATGCACGTCCTCGTGGAGACGGTCTGCATCCACTGAATGGTATCGCCAACCAGCCTCAGGTTGTGAGCTGCGCCCAGGCGAAACGGTCGGTCGGCGCGGAGGGCGACCGTCACGTTCCGCAGGCTGTCGTGGGCGACCGTCAGGTGTACCGCTCCCGACATGCCGTCGTGAGTCAGCGTTCCCGTCCAGTCTCCGTGGAGAAGGGTGTGCAGCGCGGCGTGCGTGGCCGAGTCGGGTGGCACATGTCCCGGCCCGTGTGCCGGGTGTGACGGGCGCGTGTGCCCTGGCGGGTGCACCTGGGCCAGCGCGGGAACCGAGCCAGCCACGATGAGCGTGGAGACAAGGACGAGGTGACGGATCATGGATTGCTCCGGCGGTGAGTGGACTCGCGAAGGCTTCTTCTGAGGGGCTTCGATGAGAATTCGCGCGAGTCTCGCTTTCGTTTACACCGCGATCTACCCGCCCGCTCAAAGCGGCCTCAAGGGAGTCCCGTCGCTCGCATGACTGTGTGTACTGGCCGTCGCGCAGCCTCGGCATGTTCGCTTGTGGATCACGCCGAGCCGAGTGTACGCTATGGGCATGCCAGCGCAGAAGAGGCAGTGGACCGCCGAGATGGCGCGCACCCTCCCGGACGGCGGACAACGCTACGAGGTGCTGGACGAGGAGCTGTTCGTGAGCCCCGCCCCGTCGCTCCTCCACCAGCGCGCCGTGGGGCGTCTTTTCACGCAGCTTGGTCGCTATGCGAGGGAGGGCGGCATTGGCGAGGCCTTCGTGTCGCCAGTTGACGTCGAGTTCTCGCCACGGCGCCTCGTGCAGCCCGACGTCTTCGTGGTCCCGGCATCGAGCGCGCCGATCCTGGCGCGACGTCACATCACTCCTGCTGGTGGCCGAACTGCTCTCTCCCTCGACGGCGCGGGCGAGTCGTCACGAGCCCGATCTACCAGTACGAGGGCATCCCGGAGTACTGGATCGTGGATCTTGACGGCCGGGTGGTGGAACGCTGGCGACCGGGAGACGTCCGACCGCAGGTGCTGATCGATGTGCTCACCTGGCAGCCCGGCGGCGCGAGCGAGCCCCTCGTGATCGACCCCTCGGCCGTCTTCGGCGGCATCCTGGATTGACTCCGGAGCGAGGGACGGAGACCCCGCACAGCGGGTCCTCGCCGAAATCGGGAGCAACTGGAGGAGCCTTTCGAGAAGCCTGACCGGGAGCGAGCGACGCACGTAGTGCCCGACTGCATGGTCTTCGCAGTGGGCTACTCACACATCGTGGGGCGGGCTGGGAGTGACCGGTCGCAGGCGACTCGGCAAGCGCGACAGCAGAAGCGCGAGCGCGGTTGTCGTTATGAGTGCGATGTTGATCCAGCCGCCCAGCGGTGCGCCCGCCTTCGCGATTTCGCCAAGTCCCGGGCCGATTTGGCGCAGGAGGTTCACGCCTGGCTGGAGCGCACAACGCCCCGGTAACCCAACACATCCCTGAAGCACCCGTGCTGGATTACGACCGCTCGAGTCTCTCCGAGGTTGGTGTCAGGCCAACCGTTTGCCGTTGCCCACTGGGACCTGAGACCTGCGGCCCCCGGAGTTCGCGAGATCCCGTGCACGTCTCGTAGCGGCGGGCGGGATAGCGGGCCATTGTTGTCAGGTTGACCGGAGTCGGTCGGCGACTGTCACATCCTGACGTGAGATTGCCGTGACGTTTGACGAGTACCAGAAGGCGGCGGCGCGGACATTGAACGCGCGCCTTTCGGACGAAGAACAGCTCCTGGACGCCGCGGCGGGAATCGCGGAGGAGGCCGGGGAGGTACTGGCCCATGTGCGCAAGTACCTCTACCAGTCGAAGGAGCTTGACCGCGAGGTGCTCGCTGAGGAACTCGGCGACGTGCTCTGGTGTGTGGCCGCGGTCGCGGGCCGGAGCGGAATCGACCTCGAGGCGGTTGCCGCTGCCAATCTCGCGAAGCTGGCTGCGCGTCACCCCAACGGATTCGCCGGCGATTGATGGGGCCAGGATCGGGGTCGAACTCCAATCCCGGCGGAAGACGGAGTCTGTTCGCGATCTGGGCTCTGACAGCCAGGCATCCAACACACCCCATACTTCGGTGGACTGAGCGCGCCGGGACACACCCTCCCCACGCCATCGACGGGCGGGGGATGGCAGCCGCTGGCGACTGCAGGGCCGCGTGAACGGGCAGTGCAAGCTGGCGGATCACGGAAGGTCCGTTGGAACACACTGCCCACCAGACCGGTGAGGACGCCTCCCGATGTGAGACACCGTGGCGGGCACGCTGCGGGAAGCGCGGCTGTGTGGTGGGGCAGCGAGGATGGCGTTGAAGTCAGGTGACGCAGTTGGCGCTCCGTGCCGAGTCTCCATCAGCGCGTGGTGGCTTGACGCCGACGTCCCTCGCGTCGGCTGGCGCCACGGTGAGATTTGGTGCACAATGACTGAGATGAGCCCCTTGCGCTCTCCTCCATGAGGAGTACGGTGCTCGAGACTCATCGTGAGACGTGCCGCTCGCGCTCCTCGACTCAGAGAATCGTCATCCGCGCCTCAAGACGCCCGTGTCAGGTGTGCTAGAAGGCCTGCGCGCCCAGCTCGACGGCACCTACCGCATCGACCGCGAACTCGGCGGTGGCGGCATGAGTCGCGTCTTCCTCGCGGAGGAGATCGCGCTGGGCCGGCGCGTCGTGCTGAAGGTGCTGGCTCCGGAACTGGCAAGCGTCCTCAGCGCCGAGCGGTTCGAGCGCGAGATTCGCGTGGCCGCGCGACTGCAGCATCCGCACATCGTCCCGTTGCTCGCCGCCGGTCGGGCCGGCGACGCGCTCTACTACACGATGCCGCTGATCGAAGGTGAATCGCTCCGCTCGCACCTCGACAAGCAGGGCGAACTGCCCGTGCCACAAGCGACCCAGTTGTTTCGCGAGGTCGCCGATGCGCTGGCCTATGCGCACCGGGAAGGCGTGGTGCACCGCGATATCAAGCCGGACAACATTCTGCTGAGCCATCGACACGCGATGGTCACGGACTTCGGCGTCGCGCGAGCGGTATCGGAGGCGGTGGGCGGGTCGACGCTCACGCACACGGGCCTGGCCGTGGGTACCCCGGCGTACATGGCTCCCGAGCAAGCCGCCGCCGACGCGCACACCGATCATCGGGCCGACCTCTACGCGCTGGGGCTCGTCGCGTACGAGATGCTGGCGGGCCATCCGCCGTTCCGCGGCACCACGCCTCAGGCGCTGGTCTCCGCGCACATGACGCAGGCGCCGCCGCGGCTCAGGGAAGCGCGGCCGTCTGTCCCCGCCGACCTGGCGGCCGTCATCCACCGCTGCCTCGAGAAACGTCCCGCCGACCGGTATGAGGATGCCGCCGAGATGGTGGCGGTGCTGGACCGCATCGCGCCGTCTTCGGCGCCAGAACGCGCCGCGATATCCCGGCGCACAGTGATCACCAGCGGCGCGGCGCTGGGCCTGCTCGCGGCCGGCTTCGGCGGCGGGTTCGCGGCGTTTCGCGGGCGGCCTCGCGTCACGCCTTCGTTCCGGCGGCTCACGTTCAGACGCGGCCTGATACGCACCGCGCGGTTCGGTCCCGACTTCCAGACGATCTACTACGGCGCGCTGTGGGACGGAGACGTGTGCCGGGTGTACTCCGTTCGGCCCGAGAGCCCGGAATCGTCGGCCCTGGCGCTGCCGCCGGCCGCGCCACTCGCCGTGTCGTCCTCGGGTGAACTGGCGCTGGCGTTAGGGACGCACTACCGCGGCATCATGACGTATGGCACGCTCGCACGCGTGCCGCTCAGTGGCGGCGCGCCACGTGAAGTGCTGGAGAACGTCAAGTACGCCGACTGGTCGCCGGACGGCCGGGACCTGGCGATCGTACACCGCGTGGGCGCGGGCGAGCAGCTCGAGTTCCCCGCGGGTACCGTCATGGCCACACCGGATGCGCCCGGCGGCGGATTCAGCTTCGCCCGTGTATCACCGCGCGGCGATGCCGTGGCGGCGTTCGAGCTGAGCGCCCGGGGTGCTCTCTTCGGCCACGTCGTGGTCGTCGATCGCGCTGGCGTGAAGCGGGCGGTGTCCGCCAGGTACGCCAATGTGTTCGGGCTCGCGTGGAGCGGCGACGAGGTCTGGTTCACCGCGGCGGGCGAGCTGCCGCTCTTTCGCAACACCATCTATGCGATGAACCGGTCCGGCGACGCGCGCATTGTGGCGCGCGTGCCGGGCAACACGAGCGTGCACGACATTGCACCCGACGGTCGTCTCCTCATTACGCGGACCGACGATCGCAGCGGCATTGCCGTCCGCGCGACCGGCGAAGCGGTCGAGCGCGATCTCTCGTGGCTCGACGCATCGAGTCTCGCCGACATCTCGCGGGACGGCCGCCAGGTTCTGTTCTCCGAGACCGGCGTCGGCGGGGGGCCGCGTGGATCCACCTACCTGCGTGGCACGGATGGATCCCCGGCCGTGCGGCTGGGCGACGGTCGGGCAGTGGCACTGTCTCCCGACGGCCGCTGGGCGATGGTGCGGACCGGCACGTCACGGCACTTCGACCTGATTCCGACCGGGCCGGGGGAGGAGTTACGCGTGGAGCGCCCCGGACTCACGCTGCTTGACGCCAAATGGCTCCCCGACGATCGGAATGTGGTTGTCCGCGCGCGTGCGCAGGACGGCCCGGCGCGGTTGTACGTGCTCGACGTCAGGGGCAGCGGCGTGCGTCAGGTGACGCCCGACGGATTCGCAGTCGGTGACACCGAGTGGGCGGTTTCGCCCGATGGAACAATGCTGGCGGCGTCGAGCGGGCAGGACGTGGAACTGTTTCCCATCGCAGGTGGCGGAGCGCGGCGCGTGCCGGGCGCCTCCGCCCGGTGGCGCGTGGTTGGATGGATTGAGCGCGGCCTGCTGGTCTCGGAGGATCCGGCCGGTGCCGGCACGGTGTTCCGCGTCGATCCAGTGACGGGCCGTCGCGACACGTGGGCCGACATCAAGCCACAGGACCCGGCGGGAATCATGAATCTGAATCTCAGCACGCTCGTCACGACGCCGGACGGTCGCGGCTACGGCTATTCATGGCATCGCGCCATGAGCGACCTCTATCTGGTCGAGGGCTGGGTGTAGGTCGTCGATGTCCACCAGACGTCTCGACAGCACCGATACCGGTCGTGCCTGCGGCGCGCTGGGCACGCCGATGTTCAACTTCAGGATCGCGCGCTGAGTGCGGAGTGCACGACGGCCGACCCACGAGATGCGTCGGACGAAATTGCTCGCGGATTGTGTGGGGCAGGAAGGGAGCAGGGAACGAAAGGGCGCAGGGCAAGAGGGGCGCAGGGCACGAAAGGCGCAGGGAACGAAAAGGGCGCAGGGCACGAAGGGCGCAGGGCACAAAGGGCGCAGGGCACGAAGGGCGCAGGGCACGAAGGGCGCAGGGCACGAAGGGCGCAGGGCACGAAAGG
>DASWGU010000089.1:0-7360 GCA_036393555.1 Gemmatimonadaceae bacterium | reverse complement strand
CTCACTCCTCACTCCTCACTCCTCACTCCTCACTACTTCGAGTACAACTCGATAACCAGCTGCTCCTGCGCGGCGATCGGGATGTTCGGACGCGAGGGGCGTTCCAGCATGCGGCCACTGTACGTATCACGATCCACGGCAAGCCACGACGGTGACGCGCCGCGCGCGGCATGCTCCATCGCCTGCTGCACATAGACGTTCTCGCGCGAGCCCGTCCGGACGCGGATTTCCTGGCCGGGCAGCACGACGTAGCTGGGAATATCCACCGTGCGCCCGTTCACCTCGATGTGACGATGCCGCACGAGCTGCCGCGCCGACTTCCTGCTGGACGCAAACCCCAGCCGATAGACCATGTTGTCCAGCCGGCTCTCGAGCGCAGCCAGCAAGTTGTGTCCGGTGATGCCCGGCAACGTTGACACGTGCTCGAAGGTGTTCCGGAACTGCTTCTCCGAAACGCCATAGATGCGCTTGATCTTCTGCTTCTCACGCAACTGCTTGGCGTACTCCGATGCCTTCCGGCGACGGGCCGTTGCCTGGCCGTGCTGGCCCGGCGCATAGGGGCGACGCTCGACGGGGCACTTCTCCGTGAAGCACTTCGTTCCCTTGAGGAACAGTTTGGTACCCTCGCGGCGGCACTGCCGGCAGCTGGATCCCGTGTAGCGCATGGCTCAGACTCTCCGGCGCTTCGGAGGGCGGCAGCCGTTATGCGGAATGGGCGTCACGTCCTTGATGGACTTGACCTGCAGTCCCGCCGACGCCAGTGCCTGGATGGCCGACTCGCGGCCGCTCCCGGGTCCCTGGACGCGGACGTGGACCCGCCGCACACCCTGGGCGAGCGCCTCGCGCGCGGCTTGCTCGGCCGCCACGGTCGCCGCAAAGGGTGTCGACTTCTTGGAGCCCTTGAAGCCGGCCTTGCCCGCCGATCCCCACGCCACGGTGTTGCCCGACGGGTCCGTGATGGTGATCGTCGTGTTGTTGAACGTGGCACTGACGTGTGCCACGCCCTCCGCCTCGATCACGCGTTTTGACTTCTTTCCAGTCGCCATATGAGGGCAGTGGTGAGACGGAAGCGCGGGGACGGGACGTAGACCATCCCTGCCTGCCGCAACAAGGCTACTTGGTCACTTTCTTCTTGCCGGCGATCGCGCGACGCGGGCCCTTCTTGGTGCGGGCATTGGTGTGCGTCCGCTGACCTCGTACCGGAAGCCCGCGACGATGCCGGATGCCGCGATACGAGCCGATGTCCATCAGTCGTTTGATGTTCATCGCGACTTCGGTCCGCAGGGCGCCCTCGACGCGATAGTCCTTTTCGATCGCCTGACGCAGCTTGTTCACGTCCGCGTCCGACAAATCGCGCACGCGAAGCGACGCGCTCACGCCGGTCTTGTCGAGAATGTCGCGCGCGGTCGCGCGGCCGACGCCAAAGATGTAGGTCAGTCCGATCTCGACCCTCTTGTCGCGGGGGAGATCGACACCAGCAATACGAGCCATGTCAGCCCTGCCGCTGCTTGTGCTTGGGGTTTCTCTTGCAGATGATGCGCGTCACGCCACTCCGCTTCACGACCCGGCAGTGTTCGCAGATGGGTTGCACGCTCGTTCGGACCTTCACCGTCGTCTCCGTGGCTAACAAAGAGGCAAATTGGCCAAGACGCTGAAAATAGAGACGTTACGGGGTTCCTGCAAGGGAGGACAGTACCTCCAGCATGGCCCGCCTGGGCTCCGCAGCTTCAGTCACCGCGCGACCCAACACCAGGTAGGTGGCTCCGGCCTCCGCCGCGGCACGGGGCGTCATGATCCGGCTCTGATCGTGCGCGGCACCGGCGGCCAGCCTGATCCCCGGCACAAGGAGGGCCAGCCCCGGACCGTGCTCGGCGCGGAGCCGGGACGCTTCGTGGCCCGAGCAGACGACGCCGTGCACGCCTGCCCGACGGGCGATTCCGGCCAGGCGGCTGACTTCCTCCGGCACCGATACGTCCAGGCGCCCGGTCGCCCGCGCCAGCTCATCGCCGTCTAGCGACGTCAGGATCGTCACCGCGAGGACGCCGCAGTCGTCGCCTGCGCCCTCCACGGCGGCCGCCATCATGCGCTCTCCTCCCCAGGCATGTACCGTCACCAGTGACGCGCCTGCCTGCCGGGCCGCCGCGCAGCCGGCGCGAACCGTGTTCGGGATGTCGTGGAACTTCAGGTCGAGGAACACGCGCTTCCCTTCTGCGCGCACCGCTGCCGCGGCCGCAGGTCCCGCAGCCGTGAACAGCTCGCTCCCGATCTTGTAGAATCCGCACGAGTCCCCCAGATCCCGGACGATCGCCAGCGCCCGGCCGATGTCCTGGACGTCCAATGCGATGATCGGGATCGCCGTCAAGTGGGCCACTCCAGAGTCCCTGTCAGCGCGGAGATCGACGGCACACCATGCACCTCACACCAGGACGCCAGCTCGCGCAGCAGCCGGGCGGGCAGCCGCGGATCGCGCAGTGCCGCGGTTCCCACCGCGAAGGCTGTCGCCCCCGCCATGAGATACTGCACCGCATCGGTCGCACAGGAGATGCCACCCACACCGATGATGGGCGCACCCGTGGCGCGGAACACCTTCCAGGTGGCGAGCACTCCCACCGGCAGCAGGGCGCTGCCGCTCATGCCGCCGGCGCCTAATCCCAGAGCCGGCCGCCGATGCTCAACATCGATCAGCAATCCGGGCAGCGTGTTCACCAGCGTCAGTCCCGTCGCCCCCGCATCCAGCGCCACGCTCGCCGCCCGTGCGATGTCGCTCAGCGTGGGCGACAGCTTGACGAAGATGGGGAGCGCTGTGGCGGCGCGCGACACACGAACCACCTCGCGGAGGGAGTCGGGATCTGCACCGAACTCCATGCCACCCGCCCTCGTGTTCGGGCAGCTGACGTTGATCTCGAACCCGTGCACGCCCGGCACGCCGTTCAGCCGGTCGACGACCTGAGCGAAGTCCGCCGTAGTACTGCCGACCACGTTCACCAGCACGCGCGTACCCTTCAGGCGCTGCGCGAGCCACGGCAGGTACTCAGCGACAACCGCCTCGACGCCCGGATTCGCCAGCCCCACGGCGTTGAGCATTCCGGACGGGAACTCGGTGACTCTCGGCGCCGGCGCGCCAGGCCGCGGCTCGGGACTCACGGCTTTGGTCACCAGACCGCCGATCGCGTCCAGGTCGAGCACCCCGTCCAGCTCGCGGCCATAGCCGGCGGTACCGGAGGCGAGGAACAGCGGATTGCGAAGGCTCAGCCCGGCCAGCTCGACAGCGAGTCGCGACCCGGCGGCCGGTTCGCTCATCTGCCGCCGAGGTTCGCTCCACCTCGACGCGCATAGTCGTCGAGGTATCGTTGCGTCGATTTCGCGATAGCGTCCGCAAGCTGCTGCTGGCCCGTCGCGCTCTTCAGCCAGGCGGCATCCGACGCGTTCGTTCCGAACCCGACCTCGACGAGAGCTGCGGGCATATGCGCCGCGAGCAGGACGGCAAATCCGGCCTGTTTCACTCCCCGGTCGACGCCGGACGGATGCACGGTCTTGAGCCCGGCCTGCACCGCCGACGCCAGCTCACTCGATTCCCTCAGGTATTCGTTCTGCTTCATGTCGCTGAGGAGGAACAGGAGCGGATCTCCCGGTTGGGCGTCGACGTCCAGGAAGCGGTCGGCTTCGTTCTCCATCTCCGCAACCCGGCGTTCGTCTTCCGTCTTGGCGTCGGAGAGGAAATATGTCTCGAAACCTCGCGCCGAACGAGGGTTCCTCCAGCGAGGGTTGGCCGCGTTTACGTGGATGGACAGGAACAGGACCGCCTCTTTTTCGTTGGCGATGCGGCCCCGATCCCGCAGGGCGATCAGCGTATCCGTCATCCGCGTCATGTGGACGTCGATACCGCGCGCCACCAGCGCGGCACGCAGCCGTTTCGCGATGGCGAGCGTGATGTCGGCTTCGTAGATCCGGGACCTTGCTCCGGTCGGACCACTCATGCCCCGATCCGGCCCGCCGTGCCCGGCATCAACGACGACCAGCGTACGGCCGGCCCTCGGGCGCCCGGGTTCGGCGGCCGTTCGCGAGGTCGGGGCTCCCGTCCGAGGTGTCGCAACGGTGCCGGCGCTGACCACGCGCGCACCCACGCGGACGACCGCGCTGCGCGCCGAATCCCAGGAAAAGCCCTTCACGAACCTCGGCAGAAGTTCGCTGACGGTCGCGAACGGCAGAAAGACGTCTCCGTCGCGGATCAGCGGTCCGATAGCCAACGGCGCAGCGGTTTCTCCCACCCGCGCGAAGGGAAGTCCCAGCGTGAACTCGAAGCGGATCCCCTCCACTTCGACGATCACGCGGTCGGGCGGGACGCGGGTGAGCCGGCCGCCCAGGGGCGGCAGGATCTCCGTGGCGCGCAGCAGGGGGCCCGACCGCGTGAACACGACGGGTACCGACACGCTGCGGTCGCCGTCGTGGACCGTCACGGCGGCGACTTGACCGGCGACCTGGAGCGACGCGAGCAGAAGGCCAGCAATCATCGGCGACGGAACGCACGCGCGATGTCGCGTTCCGCATCCTGGCGGCGCGCGGCATCCCGCTTGTCATGGAGTTTCTTCCCGCGTCCGAGCGCCATGCGAACCTTCGCCCGCCCGCGGAGGAAGTACAGCTCGAGGGGAACCAGCGTCAGCCCCTGGCGCTCGACCGCCCCTATCAACCGACGAATCTCCCGCCGGTGGAGCAACAGCTTGCGAGATCTCGTGGGGTCATGGTTCACGTAGCCGCCGCTACCGTAAGGCGCGATATGCGCATTCAGCAACCAGAGTTCCCCGTTTCGTACGACACCGTATGCATCGCCCAGGTTTGCCCGACCGTCGCGGAGCGATTTCACCTCCGTCCCGGTGAGGACCAGGCCCGCCTCGAACGTGTCCAGAATCTCGTAGTCATGACGAGCGGCGCGATTGCGCGCGATGGACTGCCGCTCACTCTGATCTGCCGCCGGTTCAGCCATCTCCGCCGTGGTTGGCCCGCTGGATGGCGCGGGATCGCGCGCGGGTGATTCAAGTTAGGCAGGTCGGTGTACAACGCGAAGCCGGCCCGGCCAGTCGAGCATTTGACGGCGTGGGGCCGATCCCGTTACGTTCCTCCCCCCTGCGCCGAAGTGGTGGAACTGGTAGACGCGCTGCATTCAGGGTGCAGTGGGCGACAGCCCGTGGGGGTTCGAGTCCCCCCTTCGGCACTCAGACATTCCGGACGGCGTCCCGCCAGCGCGGGGCGCCGTTTGTCTACCGGGACTGACCGGAGCGCCAGTCGGACGGGCGCTGGTTCGGCGGCAGCTCGGCTGCTCCAAACGACCCCCTCAAGGCGTCGTTCGCTTCGGCCAGGTATCGCTCCACGATCGCGGCAGCGCGCTCCAGATCGCCTTCCCCCGGGGCCGAGCCGGCGCCGCCAAGCAGGATGCGCGCCAGCCGCCGCTCCAGCGATTCACCGAGTGTTCGCGCCTCGAGTGCGGCACGATAAGCACGCAGGCGCTCGTTCAGTTGCCGCTCTGCCACGCGTACCATGTTCGCGGCGACATTGCGGTCCATCTGCAGGGCCTGCCGCATCTCGCGCGCCACGAGCGACGCCGTGCGGTCATCCAGGGCATCGCGCTCCGAGACGATCAACCCGAGGGCACGACGGGCGTACCGCAGCTCCCAGCGCGCCCGATCCTCGTCCCCACTGGTCGCGATGGAAGCCAGCCAATGCACGTCACCTTCATCGGGCTCCACGGCGAGAACCGCGAGATACCGTTGGACCCGCGGGCCGGACGGTGCGCCTCCGCCACGCGGCCTCCCGAAGAGCCAGCCGGCCATGGTCCGTTAGGCCTGCAGCACGGGAAGTCCTACGCGTGAGCGGACGACGGGCTCGTCCTGCAGCAGGTCGCCAAGGTGAACGCTCTCCAACGCGTCATCGATGCGTTGCTGAAGCATCATCCACACCGGGCGGATACTGCAGTTGGACGCGTCCGAGCAGCGATCTTCGGCGACGGGATGCGTGACGCACCGCAGGTCGAACGTGGAGTGTTCCGACGCCGAGACCACCTGCCGGACCGAGATCTCGGAAGGGTGATGCGCCAGCACGTATCCGCCGTGTGCGCCCCTGATGCTGCTGACGATGCCGGCCCGGCGCATGCGAAGGAGAATCTGCTCCACATAGTCGGCCGGGAGCTTCTCGCAGGAAGCAATCTCCCGGCCCGTCACGGGGCCGTCGCCATGGCGGCGCGCAAGGTGCAGGGAGCAGATCAGGCCGTACTCGGCCCATGTCGTGATGCGCATTGACGAGAAAGGTAGCCGCCTGCCCGGGTCGCCGGGATTGGGTGATCAGCCGGCCGACCCCGCGCCATGCCGGCCGCCCGGAATCCCGATGTCGGTCATCTTCCTGAGGTCGAGAACCTCGTCGATTTCGTCGGCCGGCAGGACCCCTTCGCGCCGGACGAGGTCGCGAATCAGCAAACCCTCCTTCACCGACCGCTTGCTGAGTTCAGCCGCCGCTGCGTAGCCGATCTGCGGCGCCAGCGCGGTGGCGAGGGCCGCCGAGCGCTCCACCCAGTATTGGCACATCTCCTGGTTGGCCTCTATGCCACGCACGCATTTCTCGTCGAGCACCCGCGTCGCATTCGTGAGAATGCGCATCGATAGCAGGATGTTGTGCGCGATGACCGGCATCATGACGTTGAGCTCGAGCTGGCCGTGCTCCGCCGCCATCGACACGGTGGTGTCGCAGCCCACGACCTGGAAGCAGACCTGGTTCACCATCTCGGGAATCGACGGGTTGATCTTCCCCGGCATGATGGATGACCCGGGCTGCACGGCCGGAAGTCGGATCTCGTCAATCCCTGTTCGCGGGCCCATCACCATCAGGCGCAGGTCGCTGACGATCTTGCTGAGGTCCAGGGCGAGGACGCGCAGGGCGGCGCTGAACCCGGCGGGGTCGCCCATGCTCTGCATCAGCTGGACGCGATCGGCGCCGATTCGGAGGTCCAGGCCGGAGATGTCCCGCAGGTACCGGTTCATCAGTGCCGGGTACTCCGGTTCCACCGTCACACCCGTACCCACCGCGCTGCCACCGATGCCCAGGTCCCGGAGGTAGTCCGCTGCCTCGCGCACCCGCCGCAGGCCCCGCTCCAGCGTTCCCCCGTACGCCGTGAACTCCTGCCCCAGGCGGATCGGCATGGCGTCCTGCAGGTGGGTTCGACCCGCCTTCACGATGGCGTCGAACTGTCTGCCCTTGTCCGCCAGTGAATGGCCCAGCGACCCGAACGCTTCGAGCAGCCCGTCCAGCTGCGACAGGCACGCGAGCCGGATCGCCGTTGGAATCGTGTCGTTGGTGCTCTGCGCCATGTTCACGT
>DASWGU010000088.1:0-5542 GCA_036393555.1 Gemmatimonadaceae bacterium | reverse complement strand
AGGTGGCCAGCAACTGCGGCGTGACAGTGAACTGGCGCGGGCCTACCACTTGCCCGATCTGGGGCTCGACGTACGTCTGCGTCATGGCGGGCATCATAGCGCTTCGCGCGAGTTCCGAGGCCCCAGTGCCGAGTTCCGAGTCCGCCCCAGGCCCGCCAGTGCGTCCAACGCATCACGCAGCGAGCGTGAGCCCGAAGACTATCGACTGACGACTGACGACTGACGACTGACGACTGGAGATGTGAGAAGCCTTTCGGTTTCCGCTCCCCCGCATAGTTTTCATCAACGCCCCGCCGAGCCGCTCGAGGGCGTTTTTTGTTGGCCGTCGCATGCACCGTCGTCCCATTCCATCAATACACCGTGTTCGACTCTCAAACGCGCACCGTGGTCGTGGTTGGAGCCCAATGGGGCGATGAGGGGAAGGGAAAACTCGTCGACGTGCTCGCCGAGCGGGCGGATTGGGTGGTCCGCTATCAGGGCGGTGCCAACGCCGGGCACACCGTGGATATCGGGGAACGGTCCTTCGTGCTCCACCAGGTGCCCAGCGGCATTCTGCACCGTGGTGTCCGCTGCGCGATCGGGAATGGAGTGGTGCTCGATCCCGAAACCCTGTTTGCGGAAATGGACGAGATGGTGCGGGACGGGGTGGATGTCGAAGGGAGGCTGTATGTGAGCGACCGCGCCCACCTGGTGCTGCCCTACCACAAGATGGTGGACAGCGATAGCAGCGCCAGCAAGGCGATCGGGACGACCGGCCGTGGTATCGGACCGGCATACGAGGACAAGATCGGGCGTCGCGGGGTGCGGGTGTGCGACCTGCGCCATCCCGATCGGTTGCGCGAACTGGTGACGCTGGGCGTGGAGCATGCCAACGCGCAGCTGGCCCGGTTTCAGTCCGCGCGCCGTGCCGACGTGGCCGACGTGATGGTCCGGCTGGAAGGAATCGCTCCGCGGCTTCTGGCCCTGGCGGACGACGTGGGGCTGGTCATCTCACGAGCGCGGGATTCGGGGGCGGCCATCCTGCTGGAAGGGGCCCAGGGGTCGCTGCTGGACGTGGACCACGGGACCTACCCCTACGTGACTTCCAGCAGCACCACGGTCGCCGGGGCGTTCATCGGCGCGGGGCTGGCCCCCACAGGCGGCCACTCGGCGTTAGGCGTCGTGAAGGCGTATACCACCCGCGTCGGAAATGGCCCGCTGCCTACGGAGTTCGAGGAGCCTTTCGGGACGCGAGTGCGGGAACTGGGCAACGAATTCGGCGCAACAACGGGCCGCCCGCGCCGCTGCGGCTGGTTCGACGCGGTCGTGGTGCGCTACGCCGTGCGGATCAACGGATTGTCCCACGTGGCCGTGACCAAGCTGGACGTGCTCGACTCGCTCGATCGCGTGGCCATCTGCACCGGATACCGCGCCGGTGGCGAGCACGTCAAGGAGTTCCCGGCTGACATCGCGGAGCTGGACGATGTACGGCCGGAATACGAGTGGTTCGACGGCTGGCGGTCGTCGACCGGGGGCGCGCGGCGGCTGCAGGATCTCCCGCCCGCGGCGCGCCGCTACCTGGATCGGGTGGAGGAACTGGTGGGCGCGCCCATCCGGCACGTCAGCGTGGGGACGCGCCGGGACCAGATCATCGAGACGTGACGCCGGACCGCGGGCCGGTAGCCGGTGGGGCCGTGGACGTGATTGTCGTCGGTGCCGGGCCGTGCGGATTGGCCGCAGCGATCTCGCTCCAGAATGCCGGATTCCGCGTTCGGGTGTTCGACCGCGAATGCGTGGTCAGCAGCATCACGCAGTACCCGGCGTACGCCACGTTCTTTTCGACCGCGCCCAGACTGTCGTTAGGTGGACTTCCCTTCGTCGTGGCCGACGCCAAACCCGGCCGGCGCGATGCCCTCGCGTACTATCGCGCCGTGGTGGCGCACTTCGGCCTGGACGTGCGACAGTACGAACCGGTCGAGGCCATCGAGGCGGCCGCATCGGGGTTCACCGTGCGCAGCCGGCGGCGGGACCGGGATGCGACCGACACACACGCCACCGCCGTGGTGGTCGCCACCGGCTACTGGGGCTCTCCCAACCGGCTCGGCGTGCCCGGTGAGGACCTCCCGCACGTGTCGCACGCCTATCGCGAAGCCCACCATGCCTTCCAGCAGCCGGCGCTGGTGGTGGGAGGAGGGAATTCGGCGGCAGAGGCGGCGCTCGACCTCTGGCGCGCCGGCGCGGAGGTCACCCTCACACACTTCGGCCCCACGTTCGACAAGAAGATCAAGCCGTGGATCCTCCCGGATCTGGAGAACCGGATCGCCGAGGGCAGTATCGCCGCCAGATGGAACCGTCGCGTCACCCGCATCGAGCCGGGGTGGGTGGTGCTCCGCTGCGAGAACGGCGAGGAGGAGCGTGTTCGCGCGGACCACGTCTATCTCATGACCGGCTTCGCGCCCAATGTCGACCTGCTGCGCGCCACCGGCGTGGAGATCGATCCAGTGACCGGGATTCCCCGGCACGATCCGGCGACGCTGGAGACATCGGTGCCGCGTCTTTTCGTCGCCGGCGTGGTTGTGGCGGGGTTCGATGCCAACAAGGTATTCATCGAGAACGGACGCTTTCATGGCGATCGGATCGCAGCCCGCTTGCTCGGCCGGCCCGCACCGGAGACGCCTGGGGTGAGCAGGGACCTGGACTCCTGATCGAGGGTCAAGGGTCAAGGGTCAAGGGTTGAGGGGCGATGTTACGGGCTGACGGCATGGGTGGCGACGAGAGCCACGGAATGGGTTCTCCCGCTAGGTTAGTGTCCATCCTGAAACTCGGAGCGCGTGATGGATGGGGAGGGGAAGGAGAGTGACGCATCCAGTCTCCGCTCAGGCCTATCGCCGAGTGCTCAGAAACTGGGTGCTGGAACCGGGTGACACGTGCTGGCGCTGGGGTTTGGCTCAGCACCAGCTCCAGGACCAGGAAGCAGGTCCGAGCATCCAGCGCTCACGACCCTCACTCCTCACTCCTCACTCTTCACTCCTCACTCCTCACTCCTCACTCCTCACTCCTCACTCCTCACTCCTCACTCCTCACTGTCCCTCCAGCGTATCCAGCCGCCTCTCGATCCCCTCCAGCCGATTCGTCATGCGCGAGAGTTCAGCGGCGATGCGGGGGGCCGCGTCCGCAATGGGAACGGTCGGCAGCTGCACCGATCGGCGGGGCCAGAAGGTCTTGAGCAGCGCGAACGCGAACAAGACCAGCAGCAGCAGCTGGCCCAGGAGCGTCTCCACGCTGGGGAAGATCCCCATGCCGTCGAAATGGGGCCAGCCGTTCAGCACCGTGATCCCGACGACCCCGCCTTCCTGCAGCTCCCGGATCCCTTTCCCCATGAACACGAAGGCCATGTAGTATAGCAGGACCGATGTGACGGCGAAGAAGGGTCGGAGCGGAATGCGGATCCCGTACCGGTAGAACAACGTGAACAGCACCGCCAGCATGGCGCCGCCCACAAGGATCCCCATGCCTAACGGCAACGCTACGGCCGAGCCTTCGCGAAACAGCGCCTGATAGAAGAGGGCCGTCTCTGCACCCTCGCGGTAGACTGCCAGGAAGGCCACCAGGGCCAGCGCCTTGCCGCCCCCGTGCTCCAGCGCCACGTCCACCTTCTCGCGGATAAACTGCTGCCACTTCGCGGCCTCGACCCGGGAAATGAGCCAGTAGCTGACCGAGAACAGGACCACCACCGCCACGAGCATCGTCGCCCCCTCGATCACCTCGCGCGTTGCCGGCAGCGCGCGGAGGACCGTGGCGAGCACCACGGCGGTCAGGGCGCTGGCGCCTAACGCCAGTCCCACCCCGATCCAGATGGAGCGGAGGCGCTCGCGATGGTCGGTCTTGATCAGGAAGGCCACGACCGCTCCGATCACCAGGATCGCCTCCAGGCCTTCGCGCAGGATGATCAGCAGCGACTGCAGGAACGCGCCCCATCCCGAAGCGATCGGCCCCGTCAGCGACACGATGCCCGGCATGCCCTGCTGAATGGCGTCGCGCGACCGCTCCGCCGACCGCTCGTCGCGCGCCGACACCGCCCCCTTGAAGTCGGCGAAGTGGCGCTCCATCGCGGCGACGGTGCCGGGGCTCCGCGCGCGCGCCGGCGTCTCCAGCGGCTCGAACGCGATGTACGCGTCGAAGGCGCGGTCGTTCGCCTCGTCCAGGCGGCCCGACCGCAGTGCGTTCAGCGCCCCGTCCAGCTCGCGCATCACGGCCCGCAGCGACGAGTCGGGATGCGTACCGCCCGACGCGATCGCACCCGGCGCGTCACCCAGCGACAGCGTGCGCACGTGGGCCACGAGCCGATTCAGTTCCGGATCCGTCAGGTCGCGCGCCGCCGGCATGGGCGTACCCGACACGCCATGGCGGATGGCGTTCGCAATCTGCTCGTCGCTGCGCTCCGCCTGCCAGGCGAACGACGACAGCTCCCGCGGCAGCCGTGAAAGCGATGCGCTCATGGGACCGTTGGACCCGCCGCCCACGCCATGGCACGACGCGCAGCGCTGGAGATAGAGACCCTCGCCCTCGCTGCTGGCGGCACCATCGGCCCGCAGGCCGGTCAACCACGACACGATGCTCCAGCGGTCATCCGCCGACAGGACATCCGCCCACCCGACCATCTGTGTGCCGGCGATCCCCACCGAAACGATGCGGTACATCAGGGCGGGCGTCGCGTCGCGCATCGCGTCGGAGCTGCCTAACGCCTGGGGCGGCGGATTCATGCCCTGGGCGGCCGGCCCGTCGCCCATGCCGCGCGGCCCGTGGCACGTCGCGCAGTGCGTCGCGTACAGGCGCGCGCCGGTCACCAGATCCACCGGCCGCGTGGGTAGATCCAGCGCGGCGTCGCCCCCCAGCGCGGCCATGAAGTACACCCGCCACGGCTCCAGCTCCGCCGGCGAGACCCGTCGCTCCACGCCGGCCGAGATGGAATCCAGCGCCAGTCGGGCACTGTCGGAACCGGCTCCGCTCAAACGGCCCGCGGCCTCGCGCGCGGTCGCCAGGAACGTCACGGCCTCGTCGTACTCGAGCTGGGAGATGAGCCGGCCCGACGCGTCGACGCCCTTCTCGTACTCCGCCAGCGCCACACCCACGATGTCGGCTACCCGCTTGGCCGGCCGACCCTGCGCCCCGGCCCCGGAAAGGCCGGCACACATCACCAACAAGACGACAGCGACCTGACGAGCCCGGTTTGAAGTGCCGAAATGGACCACAGTTCTGTTAGTTGAGAATAATTCTCAAGCTCATTCCGAGTGAATTTATCGGGAGGACTTACTGGTCGCTACCGCGTGGATTCCAGCACCACTAACGCCGTGGCCATGTCGTTCGCGTGGGACAGCGATACCCAGGCCCTGTCCACTTGAAGTTCGTCGGCCCGAGCGCGCGCCCGACCATGGAACGCCAGGCTCGGGCGACCGAGACCATCGAGCACGACCTCCATCTCGCGCCAGCCGATGCCCCGCGCCGACTCGCTGCCGCTCAACGCCTTGAACGCTGCTTCCTTGGCGGCAACCCGAGCCGCCAG
>DASWGU010000087.1:0-15850 GCA_036393555.1 Gemmatimonadaceae bacterium | reverse complement strand
CCTTCGTCTGCACGTCGCGGAAGTAGTCCCACGCATCGGCGACGATCTTCGGCGTGAGGTACATGTCCAGCAGCGTGAGCGCCTGCACCTTCGCGCCAGTGACGGCGCCCTTGTGCGCGATGGGCGTTGCCATGGCGATGGCGTTGGCCCAGTTGTGGCCGGGACCGCCGGGGACGTTCGACGGATAGCGCAATGTCACGGTGGGCACCGTCCACGACACGTCGCCGATGTCGTCGGAGCCGCCGCCCATCCTGACCGCGTTGGGATTCGGCGGGTTCAGCCGGCCCACGTTCGTGCCCAGTCCCGACTCACGAACGCCGAGCTCACGCTGCAGGCCGCGCGCCAGGGCGATGTCGTTCTCGTCCCATTGCGGCATGCCGACGCGCTCGATGTTCTTCTGCATCGTTTCGGCGACTGCCTTGCTGAAGTGCTGGTCCCACGCGGATCCGATGATCATGACCGTATCGAGCTGGGTCCCCGTCATGAGCGCGGCGCCCTCGGCCATCTTCCGCGCGTCGTCGAACATCGACTGCGTCGACTCGTAGTCGAGGTTGCGCAGGAAGAACCAGATGGACGCGGTCTGCGGCACCACGTTCGGCTGGTCGCCCCCGTCGGGAATGACGTAATGCGACCGCTGCGCCAGGTTGAGGTGTTCGCGTTTGTACTCCCAGGCCTGCGCCATCAGCATTACCGCGTCCAGCGCCGACTTGCCGCGCCATGGCGCGCCGGCCGAGTGCGCCGTCTGCCCGCGGAAACGGAACTCGGCGGAGATGAGAGCGTTGCCGCCACCCGGTCCCCACGAGACGCCCAGGCCGTTGGAGACGTGCGTGAAGATCGTGGCGTCGACGTCCTTGAAGACGCCGGCGCGGACGAGGTGCGCCTTGGTGCCGAGCTGTTCCTCCGCCACGCCGGGCCAGAGCATGATCGTGCCGGGGATCCTCTCGCGCTCCATGATCTGCTTGACCACCAGGGCCGCCGCGATGTTGACGGCCTGCCCGCTGTTGTGCCCTTCGCCGTGTCCGGGTGCCCCGGTGATCATCGGGTCACGGTAGCCGACGGCCGGCTTCTGGCTTGCCTGGGGGATCCCGTCGATGTCGGATCCCAGCGAGATGACCGGTTTCCCCGAGCCCCAGCGAGCGGTCCAGGCCGTCGGAATGCTGGCCACACCCCGCTCGATCGTGAACCCGTTCTGCTCCAGGATCCCGGTGAGGTACTTCGACGTTTCGAATTCCTGGAATCCGAGTTCGCCGAACGAGAAGAGCATGTCGACAATTTCCTGGACCAGCTTCGCCTTCCCGTCCACCAGCGTGAGGGCCTCGGCCTTGAGCCGTTCGAGTCGCTGGTCGTCAGCGCCCTGCGCACCCGATGGGCTGGGAACGATGGCTAGCGTCGTGGCGCCCAGCGCCGTGGCCGCGAGCAGGTGATGCAATCTCATCGGGTACTCCTGTCAGGGTGTCGCAACCTGTGCCTGTGCGATGACGGCCGTCACGCCCTCACGGGCGGCGGTCCTTCAATCTGTCTCGGGAACGCGCAGGTGCCAGACACTGCATGGTCCTGCCGTCAGCCCAGGATCAAGTCCGAGGCCTTCTCCGCGACGGCGATCACGCTGGCCTGGGCGTTTCCGGCGACGCAGAACGGGACCACCGAGGCATCCGCCACGCGAAGGCCATCGACGCCGCGTACCCGGAGGTCGGGGTCGACCACGGAAGCCGGGTCTGCCCCCATGCGGCAGGTGCCCACCGGATGGTATGCGGATCCGGCGTACGGGCGCACATGCTCCGCGCGCGCAATGCCGGCATGCGGGCGACCCTCGCGGAGGCCCGGTTCGCCCGGCTGGTGGCGTTCCTCCAGGGAGCGCGCGAGGGTCTTCTGACGCCCATGGATGAATCCGACCGGTTCGTGCCGCGCAGCCCAGCCGCGCTCCAGCCCGCGCCGGTGTCCGGCAACGTTGCCCGGCGGGCCGCCGATCTGTAGCGTCACGGAGGTCGCGCGGCCAGTCGGCCGCGCAAGGCACACGCCCACCCCGGGAACACACTGATGTCACGCCGACTTGCCGCCTCGCTCGCCGTCCTGTTCGCCTGGTCGCCTCTTCGAGCGCAGACCAGCGAGTCCCTCGCGATTCCCAACAACGGCCCCACACCACTCAGCCTCGGCACCACGAAGGGCGAGCGTTACAACCGGCTCATCATTCGCGGAGCGATCGTGCTGTCCGGGCGCGGCACGCCGGGCACCAACCGCGCCATGCCCCCGGAAGGCCCCATCGACATCGTGATCGAGAACGGCGTCATCACCGACATGATCCCCATGGACGCCGTGAACGCGGCCGGCTATGGACGCGGCGCGCAGCGCGTCACGGGGGACAAGGTTATCGACGCTCGCGGCATGTACGTCATGCCGGGCCTGGTGGAGATGCACGCGCACCTCCCGGCGCCCGGCGGTGACCTGGGTCAGAAGGCGCTCGACCTGGTCTACCGCATCTACCTGGGGCACGGCATAACGACGGTACGCGACGCGGGGACCGGCGCCGGCATGGCGCGTATGGCCGAACAGCAGAAGCAGATCGACGCGAACTCCATCGTGGGACCAAAGCTGGTGCTCTGCCTCCGGTGGCCCCAGCCGCTGCGCGAGTGGGAGATCGGCAATACGCCGGACAAGGCGCGCGCCATGGTGCGCGAGTTCAAGGCCGCCGGCGCCGACTGCATCAAGGTCTCCAAGAGCCCCGGGCACTACCCCGACGTCATGGAGGCCATCGCCGACGAAGGGAAGAAGCTCGGGATGTTCACGATGGTGGACCTCAAGGTGTCGGAGACCGATGCGCGCGTGGCGTCGAACGCCGGCGTGCGGAGCATCGAGCACTGGTACGGCGTGCCGGACGCGGCCCTGACCGGGTCGCAGAACTTCCCCACGGACTACAACTACTGGGACGAGCTGGACCGCTTCCGCTACGCCGGCCTGCTGTGGAGCGAAGCGGATCGGAATCCGGAGAAGCTGAGCGCGGTGATCGACCTGATGATCCGCAACGGCACGAACTGGAATCCCACCATGACGGTGTACGAGGACAATCGCGACTGGTGGCGGCGCGCGGGGATTCCGGTGAAGGAGACCCTGATGCACCCGAGCCAGATCGCCGCCGGTCCGGACACCAGCGTGCACGGGTCATTCAAGCGCGAATGGAAGACCGCGGACGAAATCAACTGGAAGCGCAACTTCGCCATCTGGATGAAGTGGGTGAAGACGTTTCATGAGCGCGGCGGCTTGCTGACCGCGGGGAGCGACGAGGGAGAGATCGGCGGGATCGGGCTGGTGCGCGAACTGGAACTGATGCAGGAGGCCGGCATCCACCCCATCGACGTGATCAAGGTCGCCACGACCAACGCGTACCAGGCGTTAGGTATGGACCAGCACTGTGGCGTCCGCGTGGGGTGCCGTGCCGACCTGGCGGTCGTGAACGGCAATCCGGTCGACAACTTCAAGGTGCTGTACGGGCGCGGCTACGGCTTCTACGGCGTCGTGCCCCGCGCCGAGCAGTGGAAGCACGGCGGCGTGGCCTGGACCATCCGCGACGGGATCCTCTTCGACGCGCAGGCGCTGTTGCGCGAGGCGGAGTGGTACATCGAACAGGAAAAGCAGCGGCTCAAGGGGAAGGCCGCGATGGACGGTCGATAGCGGCAATTCGGCAGTACGGCGAGCGAAACGCATCTCTCTCCAGATCGGGGTCAGATGGCGATCGTTCATATGGTGGCCCGCATGATTGCCACTCAATAGGGACCCTGCGGGGAGGCTCGCATGACCATTCGTATCCGGCCTGTCACACTCGTGCGCCGCCTGGCCGCGGGGTTCCTCATGACCGCGTGCGGCACGGAAGGCTCGCCGGGAGCTTTCCGTGCCGCCGCCACCATTGAGCCCATTCTCCCGACTGTCACTCAGGACAGCGGGGTTTTGGTCATGGAGCATGGGCCCGACGCCCTGGACCGCGCACCGCGGCTCGTGGTCGATTCGGCGCCGGTCATGACGGTGGGGGGCGCGGAGGGTGATCCGCAGTATGACCTCACCCGCGTCAGCTTCGCCGTTCCGCTCACCGACGGTCGCTTCATGGCGTTCTCCCGCATCGGCAACCTCGTGATGTTGTTCGGGAGGGACGGTCGCGGCGAACGGATCTTCGGACGAACCGGGAAAGGCCCGGGAGATTGGATGAGCTTCGGGGACCCACGACGCCTCGCCGGAGACACCCTGCTCATCATCGATTTCGGAAACCAACGATTGAACTGGTTGACGGCTGACCAGGGCGTCGTGCGCACGGCCCCGCTCACCCTGTCCGGCGCCATGAACCGACTGGGAAGCGTCGCCGGGTTCCTCCCCGGCGGCGAGGCCATCATGCACTCGGCGGGCAGCTGGGGCGGGCATCAGACGGACAGCCTCAATCGGTCACTGGCAACTGTGGTCGCTCTCTCCCCGGCGACGTCGAGCGCACGAACCATCGTTACGCTGCCGGATCTGATCGGAGTGGAGTTCGAGACGAACTACCGGGGACGTAAGGCGATGGATTGGAGGCCGCTCCGACTCAGCGGAACGGCACTGGTCGCCGTCTGGGACTCGAGTATCGCGACGACCAGCGCGACGGATACCCGCATCGATCTCCGCGGCGCCGACGGCGCGGTCCTGTCCCGCATCGTGCTCCTCCGTCCGGCGCGCGCCGTCACGGACGCCATGCGGGCATCCCGGGTCGAGCTGGAGTTGGCGCGGCTCTCGGCGCCGGGCATGGAGCGCGCCGTCGATCCCGGTGAGAGCCGGCGGATCGCACGCGAGGCACCGTTCGCGGACAGCCTGCCCGGGTTCTCGAGCCTGGCGACCGCGCCGGACGGCACGCTGTGGGCAGTCGACGCCATCGCGCCCAGCGACAGTACCTGGTCGGCGACTGCGTTCCGGAAGGACGGCGCCATCGTCGGGCGGCTACACGTGCGCGGGAGATCCACGCCCATGGCGTTCGGTGACGGACGCGTGATCGTCCGCACTGAGGATGAGGATGGCGTGGTCGCACTGCTCGTCCTGGCGATCCGGTTCGCCTCGGGCGAGCCGTGGGAATCGGACCAGAGCCGGAGGGTTCCCCTGCCACCGCCTTCGTAGGGCAGTCGGACTACGGTCCGCTCACCGACGCCTCACGACCCGATCTGCTCACCGATTGGTTCCGGCCGTCGATGTCGGACAGCAACGCCATGAGCGCCCTGGGGTCGACCGGTTTGACGAGGTGGTGATCGAAGCCGGCCTCACGCGAGCGCCGGCGGTCATGGTCCTGGCCCCATCCAGTGAGCGCGATCAGCACGATGTCGCGTCCCCAGGGTTCGTCGCGGATCCGCCGTGCGGTCTCGTATCCGTCGCGGAGCGGGAGTCCGATGTCGAGCAGGATGACGTCGGGCGGGAACCGGCTCGCGACGTCCATCGCCTCCACGCCGTCATAGGCGACACGGACCTCGTTCCCCATGATGCCGAGGATCACGCTCAGGCTCTCGACCGAGTCGCGATTGTCGTCGACGATCAGGAGGCGTAGGCGTGAGGCATTCGCGACGCTCTGGTGACCGTCGGTCCTGTCCGCCAGTTCGATCCCGGCCCCGATCGGCAGGTGGATCTCGAACTCGCTGCCCTGTCCCGGGCCACCGCTGCGCGCCACGATCCGTCCAGCGTGCATCTCGACCAGTTGCTTCGACAGCGCTAGGCCGACGCCGAGGCCGCTGCCGCCGAGTCCCTGTGCGCGATCGACCTGCACGAACATGTCGAACACGCTACCCAGCATCGTCGCCGGAATGCCGATGCCCGAGTCCGTCACCGTGATGACGGCTTCCATGAATTCACGGCGCACCGCGAGCCGGATCTGCCCGGGCCGATCACTGTAGCGCGCGGCGTTGTTCAGCAGGTTGGACATGACCTGCGCCATCCGGGTCACGTCCGCCAGGAGGATGACCGGCTGGGGCGGCAGGTCGATCACGAGTTGATGACCCCTGGCGTCGATCAGAGGTCGACTGGCCTCG
Organism: Gemmatimonadaceae bacterium; assembly: GCA_036393555.1. Taxonomy (GTDB): domain Bacteria; phylum Gemmatimonadota; class Gemmatimonadetes; order Gemmatimonadales; family Gemmatimonadaceae; genus JABWBJ01. The sequence goes on along the minus strand of DASWGU010000087.1, from coordinate 9,827 downwards.
ACCGCGATCTCGACGATGGACGCCAGGCTGGACGGCTCCCGCCTGAGCTCGAGCCGGTTCTGGGTAATGCGACTGATGTCCAGCAGGTCATCGACGAGCCGCGTGAGGGCCCGCGTCTGCCGATCGATGATGTCGGTGGCCCGGCGCTGCGCCGGATCGCTGTGCTCGTTCCCGCGCAGCAGCTCGACGGCGTTCCGGATCGGCGCAAGCGGATTCCGCAGTTCGTGGGCGAGCGTAGCCAGGAAGTCATTCTTGCGGCGGTCGGCCTCCTGCAACGCCTGTTCGGCACGCTTGCGCTCGGTGATATCGGCGCTGACGCCGACGCGCCGCACGGGGCCGTCCGCCGTGGCGAGCGTGCGACCCTTGACCATGAGCCACCGCACCTGCCCGTCCGCCGGCCGGACGATCCGGAACTCGAAGGTGTAGTCCATGGCGTCCGATACGGTGGTGGCCAGCGCGCGCGCGATGGCGCCGCGTACGATGTCATCGTCCTCGTGGAACGTCAGGGCCAGCAACGCGTCGAACGGGACGGCGTGCATCTCCGGCGGCAGGCCGAGGAGCTCGCACTGGACTTCATCGAGGAAACAGACCTGCCCGACCTCGTCGAGTTCCCAGGTCCCCATGCGGCCAGCATCGAGCGCGATGCGAAGGCGTTCCTCGCTGGCGAGCAGCACCTGGTGGGCGTGGACCACCTCGGCAGTTCGTGACTGCACCCGCATCTCCAGCTGCTGGTTCGCCTGGCGCAGGGCCTCCTCGGCGGTCTCGCGGTCGGCAATTTCCCGCTGCAGCTGCCCGTTGGTGACCGAAAGGGTGTGCGTGACGCGATATAGATCGGCGAAGATGGCGATCTTCGCACGCAGGATCTGGGGATCGAGCGGCTTGGTGAGGTAGTCGACCGCGCCGACCTCGTATCCGCGGAGGACGTCGTGGTCGTCCAGCAGGTGGGCGGTAAGGAACAGGATGGGGACGTGGCACGTCTTGCGCCGCGCCTTGATGAGCTGTGCCAGTTCGAGGCCGCTGGTGCCCGGCATCCTGATGTCGAGAACGATCGCGGCGAACTCGTGCTCGAGCAGCGCCATCAATGCCTCATTGGCGGACTGGGCGCAGATCAGGCGGCAACCGCTCGGGTGCAGCACGGCCTGCAGCGCCTCCAGGTTGCGGACCTGGTCGTCCACCAGCAGCACCTTCACGAGGTCGGGCATCGGTGAACCTCCCTGCTATCGATGCAACCAGACCCGGAGCAGCGACAGCAGCTGGCCCGTGTTCACGGGTTTGGCGATGTAGTCTGACGCGCCCGCCTCCAGACACTTCTCCCGGTCTCCCTTCATCGCCTTCGCGGTGAGCGCGACGATGGGCAGCGTGCGGAAGCGCGAATCGCCGCGGATTCGCCGGATGGTCTCATACCCATCCATCTCGGGCATCATGATGTCCATCAGCACGGCGCTCAGGCCGGGCGTCGCCTGCATGATCTCGATCGCCTGGCGGCCGTTGGTGGCGCCGAAGACTTCCATGTCGAGATTCTCCAGCATCGACGTGAGCGCGAAGATGTTGCGGGCATCGTCATCGACCACCAGCACTTTCCGGTTCCGGAGGCCGTCATTGGATCCGTGCAGACGCTCGATCAGAGTCCGCTTTTCCGCCGGGAGGTCGCCGACCACGCGGTGCAGGAAGAGCGCAGTTTCGTCGAAGAGCCGCTCGGGGGATCGTACGTCCTTGAGCACGATGCTCCGGGCGTAGCTCTGCAACTGCAGTTCTTCGGCCTCGGACAGTTCCTTGCCGGTGAACACCACGATGGGCACGTCGCGCATGCCCGGGTGCGACCGGAGGATCTCGAGGAAGTCGAAGCCGCTCACATCGGGCAGCCGCAGGTCCACCACGACGCAGTCGAACGGACGCTGGTCGAGCGCAGCGACCGCGTCGGAGGCGGTGCCCACCGCGGTGATGGAGATATCGTCGTGGGCGAGCAGTTCGACGATACTGTCGCGCTCGAGCGGGTTGTCCTCCACGACAAGGAGCCGGCGGGTCTGCGGCTCGGTGTACGACCGGATGCGGTCGAGCGCGCCCTCCAGGGTCTCGGTGGTCGCGGGCTTCACGAGGTAGGAGAAGGCGCCGTGCGAGAGGCCGTGCTGCCGCTCCTCCTCGATCGAGAGCATCTGCACCGGGATGTGGCGTGTCGCGGGGTCGAGCTTGAGGTTGCTCAGGACGGTCCACCCCAGCATGTCCGGGAGGAACACGTCCAGTGTGATCGCGGTCGGCAGATACTCGCGGGCGAGCGACAGGGCCGTATCGCCGCGCGCCGCGACGATGCCCTTGAAGCCCTTGTCCCGAGCGAGGCCAAGGAGAACACGGGCGTAGTGCGGGTCCTCGTCCACGATGAGGAGCACCGGATTGCCTTCCTCGATCGCCTCGCGGTCGTCGGGGATCGCCTCCTCGCTCCTAACGATGCTGGACAGTGTGAGCGGCGGCGGAGTCGTCACCCGCAGGCCGACGTCGGCCCCGATCGCCACGACGCCACGCGCCGGCCCCTCGTACGTGTCCGGGAGGTACAGCGTGAACGCGCTGCCCTCACCCGGGCTGCTCGTCAGGCGGATCTCGCCGCCCAGGAGCGAGGCCAGCTCGCGGCTGATAGCGAGGCCAAGCCCGGTGCCGCCATACTTGCGGCTGGTGCCGGCATCGGCCTGCTGGAACGCCTCGAAGATCAGCTTCTGCTTTTCGGGCGCGATGCCAATGCCGGTGTCGCTCACGACGAACGCGACCGAGCGGTGCGATCGACGCAGCACCGCGTGGTCGGGCGTCCACCCGCTGGTGACGTGGCGGAAGGACAGCGTGACGTTGCCCTGCGCAGTGAACTTGAAGGCGTTCGACAGCAGGTTCTTCAGAATCTGCTGCAGCCGCTTGGGATCGCTGGAGAACGACGGTGGCAGCGACGGGTCAATGTCGATGGAGAACGCCAGGTTCCTGGAGTCCGCGACGTGGCGGAACGTGCGCGCCACGCTGTCACGCAACGACGCGAAGAGGATCTGTTCGGCCTCCACCGTCACCGTGCCCGACTCGATCTTCGACAGGTCGAGGATGTCGTTGATCAGCGTCAGCAGGTCGTTGCCGGCGGAGTGGATGTTCCGGGCGAACTCTACTTCCTTGCTGGTGAGCTTGCCCGACGTGTTGTCGCCCAGCTGGTGTGCCAGGATCAGGATCGAGTTGAGCGGCGTCCGCAGTTCGTGCGACATGTTGGCCAGGAACTCGGACTTGTACTTCGACGTCAGAGCGAGCTCCGCGGCCTGATCCTCGAGCGCGCGGCGCGCCTGCTCCACTTCGTTGTTCTTCCGCTCGACCTCGACGTTCTGCTCGGCCAGCTGTTTCGCCTTCGAGGCCAGCTCCTCGTTGGTGCGCTGGAGCTCCGTCTGGCGCGTCTGCAGCTCGAACGTGAGCTGCTGCGACTGGCGCAGCAGATTCTCCGTGCGCATCGTCGCCTCGATCGTGTTCAGCACCACGCCGATCGACTGCGTGAGCTGCTCCAGGAAGGTCAGATGCGTGGCGCTGAACGGCGTCAGGGACGCGAGTTCGATCACCGCCTTGGTCTCGCCCTCGAACAGCACGGGGAGCACCACCACGCTGGTGGGGCGCGCCTGGCCCAGGCTGGACTGGATGCGGGCGTAACCGCGCGGCACCCTGGTCAGCAGGATGCGCTGCTGGTCCACCGCGCACTGGCCCACGAGACCCTCGCCGAAGCTCAGGAACTGCGGCTGTCGGCTGCCCTGCGCGTAACCCGCGAGCAGCACGAGCTCCGCCTCGTCTCTCATGGTCGCGTCCCCCGGCTCGGCACGCTTCACCTGATAGATGGCGCCCTGCTGTGCGCCGACCAGTGGTGTCAGCTCCGAGAGCAGCATGCCGCCCACCGTGACCAGCTCGCGCTGACCCTGCAGCATTCGCGTGAACTTGGCCAGGTTCGTCTTCAGCCAGTCCTGCTCCTCGTTGCGCTCGGTGGTGGCGCGGAGGTTGTCGATCATCGTGTTGATGTTGTCGGACAGCTCCGCCACCTCGCCCAGCGCTTCGATCTGGATCGAACGCGTCAGATCGCCCTTGGTGACCGCGGTCGCGACCTCCGCGATCGCGCGTACCTGATTCGTGAGGTTGGCGGCGAGCAGGTTCACGTTCCCCGTCAGGTCCTTCCAGGTTCCCGCGGTTCCCGGAACGTTGGCCTGCCCGCCCAATCGTCCTTCCACTCCCACCTCGCGCGCCACGTTGGTCACCTGCTCGGCGAAAATCGCGAGCGTATCGGTCATGTTGTTGATCGTGACGGCCAGCGCAGCCACCTCCCCCTTCGCCTCCACCGTCAACTTCTGCCGCAGGTCACCCTCCGCGACCGCCGTCACGACCCGTACGATGCCGCGCACCTGGTTGGTCAGGTTGCCGGCCATCTGGTTCACGTTGTCCGTCAGGTCCTTCCACGTGCCGGCCACGCCGAGCACTTCGGCCTGGCCGCCCAGCTTGCCTTCGGTCCCCACGTCGCGCGCCACGCGCGTCACCTCGGAGGCGAAGGCGTTGAGCTGGTCGACCATCGTGTTGATCGTGTCCTTCAGCTCGAGGATCTCGCCCTTCACGTCAACGGTGATCTTGCGCGACAGGTCGCCGCCGGCCACCGCCGTCGTCACCTGTGCGATGTTCCGGACCTGTGCCGTCAGGTTCGACGCCATGAGGTTCACGGAGTCGGTCAGGTCCTTCCATGTTCCAGCCACGCCGGGCACGATCGCCTGCCCGCCCAACTTGCCTTCCGTGCCCACCTCGCGCGCCACGCGCGTCACCTCCGAGGCGAAGGCGTTGAGCTGGTCCACCATCGTGTTGATGGTGTCCTTGAGCTCGAGGATCTCGCCCTTCACGTCCACGGTGACCTTGCGCGACAGGTCGCCGCGCGCGACGGCAGTCGCCACCTCGGCGATGTTGCGAACCTGACCGGTGAGGTTCGACGCCATCGAGTTCACGTTGTCGGTCAGATTCTTCCACGTGCCGGCGACACCGGGCACTTCTGCCTGCCCGCCCAGCTTGCCGTCCGTGCCCACCTCGCGTGCCACGCGGCTCACCTCGGAGGCGAAGGCGTTGAGCTGGTCCACCATCGTGTTGATGGTGTCCTTGAGCTCAAGGATCTCCCCCTTCACGTCCACGGTGATCTTGCGCGACAGGTCGCCGCGGGCGACGGCTGTCGTGACAGCGGCGATGTTGCGCACCTGCGCCGTCAGGTTCGACGCCATCGCGTTCACCGAGTCGGTCAGGTCCTTCCATGTCCCCGCCACGCCCGGTACCACCGCCTGCCCGCCCAGTTTGCCGTCGGTGCCGACTTCACGCGCGACGCGCGTCACTTCCGACGCGAACGCATTGAGCTGATCGACCATCGTGTTGATGGTGTTCTTGAGCTCCAGGATCTCGCCCTTCACCTCCACCGTGATCTTGCGGGACAGATCGCCCCGGGCAACCGCGGTGGTCACCTCGGCGATGTTGCGGACCTGCGCGGTGAGATTGGTCCCCATCGCGTTCACCGAGTCGGTGAGGTCCTTCCAGGTGCCGGCCACGCCGGGCACGGTCGCCTGCCCACCCAGCTTGCCGTCGGTGCCCACCTCGCGTGCGACGCGGCTCACCTCGGACGCGAAGGAATTGAGCTGGTCCACCATCGTGTTGATGGTGTCCTTGAGTTCCAGAATCTCACCCTTCACGTCCACCGTGATCTTGCGCGACAGGTCGCCGCGGGCGACGGCAGTCGTAACCGCGGCGATGTTGCGGACCTGCGCCGTCAGGTTCGAGGCCATCGCGTTGACCGAGTCGGTGAGGTCCTTCCATGTGCCCGCTACGCCCGGCACTACCGCCTGTCCGCCGAGCTTCCCTTCAGTGCCCACCTCGCGCGCCACGCGCGTCACTTCCGCGCCGAACGAGCGGAGCTGGTCCACCATGGTGTTGATCGCTTCCTTCAGCTGCAGGATCTCGCCCCGCACGTCCACCGTGATCTTGCGCGAGAGGTCGCCGTTGGCGACGCCGATGGTCACGTCGGCGATGTTTCGGACCTGGGCCGTGAGGTTGCCCGCCATCTGGTTCACCGAGTCGGTCAGATCCTTCCAGACGCCGGACACGCCGCGCACTTGTGCCTGGCCGCCGAGTTTGCCTTCGGTGCCGACCTCGCGCGCCACGCGGGTAACCTCGGACGTGAAGACCGAGAGCTGGTCGATCATCGTGTTGACCAGCCGCGCCGAACGCAGGAACTCTCCCTCCAGCGGCCGGCCATCCACCTCCAGCGCCATCGACTGGCTCAGGTCACCCTTGGCGACCGCGCCCACGGCGCGCGTGACCTCGGCCGTCGGGAAGACCAGGTCGTCGATGAGCGTGTTGATCGCGGCGACTTCCTCTGCCCAGCCGCCGCTGGCAACCGGCACGGACATGCGCTGCTTGAGCTTTCCCTCGCGGCCCACCATGTGCGATACGCGGGCCGTCTCCAGCGCGCGCCGTTCCGCCACGGTGACGATGTCGTTGAACGCGTCCGCGAGCTTGCCCTCGACTCCCGTCAGGTCACGCGGCAGGCGGACGGAAAAGTCACCATCGCGAAAGCCGTACATGGCGCCGAGAAGCTGTCGCGTGAACTCATCGACCGGGCCGGCATCGTCAGGCGCACGCGGCAGGACCGCGGCATCCATGGAGTGATGTGTGGTGGTCGGGCGCTCCATTCCAACACCTCGCACGAAAACGTCGGACTCTTCCACAGATATCCCGCTGAAACATGGGAGCGTGGATCAGCGAGGTAATCGCCCGATGGTGTGGCTTTTGCTTACCACCAATGAGAGAGGCTGCTGGTAGCGAAGAGTCGACCGGCGCTCGCCGCTCCGGCGACGGCATCGTACGTTCAAGCAGCAACCAGACTCGGCCCTTTCCGTGTGGCTCCTGCCCGTCTTTTCACCGCTCTCACGCCTCGCGGCCCGGGTCTATTACCGGGTCGGCTACGCCGGCGGCGACGTTCCCGCGACCGGCCCGGTCCTGCTGGTGGCCAACCATCCGAATTCCCTGCTCGACCCCATGCTGGTGGTCGCCGCCGCGGGACGTCCGGTGCGCTTTCTGGCCAAGTCGCCCCTCTTCACGGATCGGAAGATCGCCTGGCTCGTGAAGGCGTCGGGGGCGATACCGGTCTACCGTCGGGCCGACGATCCCGGCCAGATGGACCGGAATCAGGACGCCTTTCACGCCGTCTATGACGCGCTGGGCGGCGGCGCCGCGGTCGGGATCTTCCCCGAGGGTATCAGCCACAGCGCACCTGGCATGGCGCCCCTTCGCACCGGTGCGGCGCGAATCGCGGTAGGCACGGCGGAGCGCACTGGTGCCGCCTTTCCCATCGTGCCTGTTGGTCTGGTCTTCCGGCAGAAGGACACCTTCCGATCCGAGGCCATGGTGCTGCGCGGCCAACCGGTGTCGTGGGCGGACCTGGCAGAGCGGGGACTCGACGATGCCGAGGCGGTCCGCGACCTGACGGCGCGTATCGACACCGCGCTCCGCAGCGTGACGCTCAACCTGGCGTCGTGGGAGGACCGTCCGGTCGTCGAAGGGGCTGTGCGGGTGTGGGAAGCGGAGCGGGGGGAACCGTCGCAAGCCGCCGAACGGCTGGCGCGACTGGAGCTCACGACCCGCGTGCTGGCCGAGGTCAGGCGATCGGAGAATCAGGACGGGCTGTCATTGGCAACAGACCTGGCGAAGCACCTCGACCGGCTCGATCGCCTGGGACTCGAGCCGTCCGATCTGGCAGCGGACGTGAGGATGGGACAGGGGCTGCGCTGGGCCGCGCGACGCCTCCACCTGCTGCTGCCAGTGGGCATCGCGGTGGCCATCGCCGGCTTGATGCCATTCTGGGTACCATACCGCCTGACGGGATTGATCGTCGAGCGGCTCCGTCTGGACGAGGACGTCCGGTCGACGTGGAAGCTGCTGCTCGGGATCGTGCTCTATACCCTGTGGCTCGCCTTTCTGGTGACGGTCGCGGCAGTGCTCGTCGGGTCGGTCGGGGTGCTGCTGTGCCTGGTGCTCGTTCCGGCCGTCGCCATGGGAGGCCTGCTGGTGCGCGAGCGGTGGCAATCTGCGTGGAGCGACGCTCGGCGGTTCTTCCTGCTTCGCTCGCGCCGCGACATGATTGGCAAGCTCCGGGATCGGCAGCACGATCTGGCTGGTCGACTCCAGGTGATGCTTGACCGACACACTACCGCCGAGTCGTAGACGTCGGCAGGGAACCCTCACAAACGCAGCAGGGCTGCTACCCACCATGAGACGAACCGTCCTCGTACTCGCGCTCTCGCTGGCCGCCGTGGCAGCGCCCTCGCTCGCGCAGTCGCCCATCACGACGCCGGTGGAGGAGTTCGGCCACAACTACGGCGACGACTACTTTCTGGCGAACTACCAGCAGATCGCCGCGTACTGGCACAAGCTCGATGCCCAGTCGGACCGCATGGTCGTGCAGGAGATCGGGAAGACGGCCGAGGGGCGCCCACACCTCATGGCGATCGTCACGTCGCCGGAGAACCATCGTCGGCTCGAGCAGTACCGGCAGACCTCGATGCGCCTCGCGCTGGCCGAGGGCCTGACCGACGACGCGGCGCGCGCACTTGCCCGTGAGGGAAAGGCAGTTGTCTGGATCGACGGTGGCCTGCACGCGTCGGAGGTTCTTGGCGCGCAGCAACTCGGCGAGATGGTCTATCAGATGGTGAGCCGCACCGACCCGGAAACGATGCGGATCCTGGACAACGTGATCATCCTGTTCGTCCACGCCAACCCCGACGGCAACGACCTGCTGGCCGACTGGTACATGCGCAAGTCGAACCCGACGGAACGCAGCACTGGCGGCAGCCCCCGGCTCTACCAGAAGTACATCGGCCACGACAACAACCGCGACTTCTTCATGTCGACGCAGGCCGAGACCGAGAACATAAGCCGGGTGCTGTACCACACCTGGATGCCGCAGATCCTGTACAACCATCACCAGAGCGGGCCCGCGGGCACGGTCTTCTGGTCGCCCCCGCTGCGTGATCCGTACAACTACAACCTCGATCCCGTCGTGGTGCTCGGCTACCAGGCGTTAGGCGCAGCCATGCACAGCCGGCTGGCCGCCGAGGGGAAGCCGGGTGCGACGATGCGGTCGGGCGGCCCCTACGACGGCTGGTGGAACGGCGGCATCCGCAACACGGCGTCGTTCCACAACGTGATCGCGTTGCTGACCGAGATGATCGGTAATCCGACGCCGCAGCGTATTCCGCTGGTCATGTCGCGCCAGCTTCCCTCGGCCGACCTGGCCTATCCCATCGCGCCGCAGGAGTGGCACTTCCGCCAGAGCGTGGACTATTCCATCTCGCTCAACCGCGCCGTGTTGAACTACGCGGCGGGAATGCGCGAGGATCTGCTCTACAACATCTTCGCGGCGGGGAAGAGGTCCATCGATCGTGGGAGGACCGACACCTGGACCATCAACCCGAAACGGTTGGCTGAGGTCGCGGCGAAGTACGGGATGACGGGTGGTGGACGAGGCGGACGGGGTGGTGGCGCGGGCGGCAACGAACAAGCCGCGTGGGCCGAGCTGCACCGACCCGATCTGCGCGATCCCCGGGCATTCGTTATCCCGTCGGATCAGCCCGACTTCCCCACGGCCACGAAGTTCATCAACGCGCTCCGCGAGGTGAACGTCGCGGTGCATCGGGCCACAGCGCCGTTCACGGTCCAGGGGAAGTCGTATCCGGCGGGTTCGTACGTGGTGAAGGCCGCGCAGGCCTTCCGCCCGCACGTCATCGACATGTTCGAGCCGCAGGATCACCCGAACG
>DASWGU010000086.1:0-3261 GCA_036393555.1 Gemmatimonadaceae bacterium | reverse complement strand
GGCTGAGTACACAAAGCCCGCGGCCACCGCCGGCAGATACTTTACAACACAAAGTACTCTCCTCATATTACGGTCGCCCCCGGACTCCCTGGCCGCGCCATGAGTGCCATCACCCGGTTCTTCTTCCGCAACGAGATCACCTGCCGCACGCCAGCCGAAGTGATCGGCTGGTGGGAGGGCCGGCGTCTCCCGTTCAACATCGCCGTCGGCACGGCCGGCCTCGTCACCCTCGCTGCCGTCCACGTCATTGCCCGGATCCCGCCGTTGCCCGTCGCCATCCCACTGGATGCCACGGTAGCCATTGCCGGTATCTACGGTTTCATGGCCAATCTCTGTTACTCCGCCGGATGGGCGGTGGAACTGCTCGTCCGCAGACTCCTGGGCCGGGAGATGGAGCCCGTCGGGCCGGCGCTCTTCCGGTACGGATTCGTCTTCTCCATCGGCCTCACGCTCATCCCCATCGCCATCATCACCGTCGCGAAGGCGAGCCTGCTGATTCGTGCGCTGACCTGAGGCTCAGAGAATGCTGCCGACCAGCGCACTGCCGAGCATGACGACGGGAGCCGCGGCGGATGACCGCCAGACGGAGAGGAGCACCAGCACCGCGCTGAAGACGACGGCCGACGGAAGATCCGTAACGGCAACGCGGGACAAACCTGCCGCCGTCACGGCAATGAGCCCGATCACGGCAGCGGTGATGCCGTCGAGGAACGCGTGGACCGTCCGATCGTCCGTCACGCGCTCGAACCTCCGATGCCCAATGAGCGTGAAGGCGAACGCCGGCAGGAAGACGCCCGCGGTGAGCGCGATCGCTCCAACCGGGCCGCCGCCGGCGTAGCCGACAAACGTGGCGATGATGACCGCCGGCGCCGGCAGAATGCTCGAGAGCGCCAGTCCGTCGAGGAACTGCTCGTTGGTCATCCATCCGCCGATCACGACGGCGTCGTGCTGCAGGAACGGTATGACGGTATAGGCGCCGCCGAACGTCAGGAGTCCGCTTCTCAGTCCCACGACGAACAGCGAGAGGAGCCCCGGCACGGCCAGCGCGGCAAGGGCAGGTCCGGCGTTGAGAGGAAGCGCCATGAGGACCGCAGATCGAGGCGCGATCCGTCCACGCGCGGCGGAGTGAATCAGGCCGGCGGCAAGGAGCGTCACCAGGAAATGGACGCCGAGCAGCTGCGCGGCGGCGCCCGCCAGGGCGATCGCCAGGAGCCAGCGCGTGGTGACAGCGTGGGATCCCAGGCGGAAGACGGCGCGGACGATCAGTGCTGCGACCGCGGCCTGCATGGCGTGGAACGCGCCGGCGAATCGCTGCGCGTCGATGCCATGCGTCAGGTACCACCACGATATCCCGAACATGAGGACGAAGCCCGGCAGCATGAAGCCGATTCCGGCCACGACCGCACCCCACCGGCCTCGCGCGAGCATGCCGAAGTACACACAGAGTTCATGCGCCTCCGGCCCCGGGAGCGCCTGGTAGACGGCCAGCACCCGGTTGAAGCGAGCCGGCGAGATCCACCGCTCGTTCTCCACGAGTTCCTGGCGGATCATGGCGATCTGGGCAACGGGTCCGCCCCAGGCCAGGCATCCGAATCGGAGAAACCGGAGCAGGAGGCCGCCGAGCGACTGTCGCGGAATCAGCGGTTCGCTCGCTGCGGATTCCACGTGTGCGTTTCGCCGCGGACGTGTCGCGACCAGGAGTACAGGGCGTCGTACACGACGAAGCCGTGCCGCAGCTGTTCGTGATCGTCGCGGTGATTGTGCGACAGCCCGAGCGAAATCGCCAGCAGTCCCGCCGCCTCCGGTGCGAGATCGGGCCGCGCGGTGTCCGCGCCGCGGACGATCGTGGCAACCTCCACCAGAGCCGGATCGTCCAGTGCGTATCGCTCCAGGAAGGCATCAAAGCTGCAGCGCTCCCCGACGTGACTGAGCTCGACGCCTTCGACATCGAAGGGAATCGCGCCCGTTTCGCGGGCGGTGCGAACCACGTCCGCCGGCGGCACGAAGAGAAACTCGGGATCGTCGTCGATGAAGCGGCTGATCAGCCACGGGCAGGCGACCCGGTCGATTTTCGGGCGCTCTCGGGTGACCCACTTCATAGGCGCTCCTCCTGTGGATGGCGCCCGGCCCCCGGCGGTCGGCGCCGGCGGCCGAGCGAAGCGTAGAGATCGTCGAACAGCGCGCCCCCGCGTTCCAGACGCTCGGGATCGCCGGCATGCAGCGAGACAATGCCTCGCACCAGGCTGGCCACTCCGCTCGTCTCCGGTCGACCGAACCGTTCGTCCTTGCAGTCGATGTCATGGACGATTTCCGCAATGGCGGTCAGCGCGGCATCCCTGAGGCCAAAGCGCCTGACGAGCGTCTGGAACGTGCAGTCCGCCCCTTCGTGCGTGTATTCCGCCTCGTACATATCGAACCGGATCTCACCCGATCGGGACCGGTATCCACGCGCCGGGACGAAGCGGAACCGGGCGTCGGGATCGACGAAGCGGCGAATGAGCCAGGCGCTGGCGATGCGGTCGACGTGCACGCCCTGTCGCGTCACCCATGTCGCCGCCCGCGGCCGGACGTCCGTGGCGCCGGGATCTGACGGCTCGTGCTCCGCCCCGACCTCGTCGAGCATCGCTTGGATCTCCTCATCCGTCAGGCCGTCGATGAACGTGACCCGGCAGATCACGACACTGCCTCCCTCGGACTCGATCTCGGTCCGCAGCCACTGGAAATCCTCGAGCGCCTCGTCGGTGTCCGGCAACAGGTAGACCGTGTGTTTGATCGGGACGGCTCCGATCCGATGCAGGCGACGCCGAACCTTCACGCGCAGATAGTCGGGCTTCGGCGGGAGCTGGTGCACCAGCAGCAGCCAGCGTGCACCGGACGACTCTTGCGGCGGAGATTCGCCCGTATCATTCATTGATTCAATTGTATCATCCCGCTTTCTGACGTCAAGCCTCGAACCGTGCCCCAGTCGCCCCCGAGTCCCGATTGCCTCCTCGTGTCCTCCGCCGACGTGAACCGTGCGCTGGAGATGCCGCTCTGCCTCTCCACCGTGGAGGACGCCTTCCTCCAGAGTGCCGACCCCGGGGCCATTCCTCCGGTGACCTCCGGCATGCACTCGGACGATGGCACGTTCCACGTAAAGGCGGCGCTTTCCACGCGCCGGCCGGACGTACCGCGTCGTTTCGCGGCCAAGGTGAACGCCAACTTCCCGAAGAACCCCACGCGGAACGGGTTCCCGACGATCCAGGGCGTCCTGCTGCTGTT
>DASWGU010000085.1:0-12312 GCA_036393555.1 Gemmatimonadaceae bacterium | reverse complement strand
CTCCTCACTCTTCACTCCTCACTACTCTTCACTCCTCACTCCTCACTCCTCATCACTCCTCACTCCTCAGAACCCCACCATTTGCGTGAACTTGACCGCCACCGACCGCCCCGGTACCACGGCGTCGGCTGTCAGGAACCGCTGGTCGTTGTAGACCACGAACAGGTCGCTCAGCGGGTGGTGAATCAGGTTGAAGCGCACGTTTGCGTTGAGCTGCTTCGACGTGGGGTCGTACTGCGACAGCGCGTCCACGAACATCGCCGGCGTAAAGGAGTAGTTCGCGCGAACGGTGTACACCGAATTGACGAATGCGCCGTTCGGCAGGTCCAGCTCCGCATCGGTGCGCTGGATGCCGGCGCTGAGGCGCAGGTGGTAGTTGGGACGCCAGGTGACGGTGGCGTTCACGGTGGCTTGTGACCCGTTGTACAGGCCACCAAAGGCCCACCGTGACTGAAGCGAGAGCGGCCGGCTCAGATCGGTGTTCGCCAGGATACCGAACTCGTTCCACCCGTACGGCCCTGGCTGGAGCGCACCCGCGTTCGGGTTCAGCTTGAGCGGCTCGCTCAACAGGTTGAAGGCGGGGTTGTACGAGAACTCCAGCACGCCGCCGTTCTCGAAGAAGAACGTCTGACCGGTGTGCAGCCGCTTCTGGACCATGTGGTTCTGCTGGTCCGTGAACAGGTCCCAGACGATGTGCGGGTGCAGCTCACGGATGCCCTGTCGGCGCAGCACCTCGGGGCGCGGCCGGATGCCGACGTCGGCAAACCACTTCTTCACCCCGATGCGCCGGTAGAAGCCGAGGTCGTTGTTGAAGTGCTCACCCAGCGACATCACGCCGCTCTTGCCGTGGAAGAAGTTCCCCTCGAAGTTGACCGATGTACGTGCCGCATACTGATCGCCGCTCAGGTCGGGCGTTCGTGTCGCGACGAAATACGAGTTCCAGTCGAGCCGGTTGAAGAACCGGATGTTGGCGTCGAACCCGGCCACGCGATTCACGTTCCGGGCGTGATCGGTGGACTGGCGCTGCATGTAGAGCGCACCGACGTCGGAACCGCCGCCGACGTTCCGACGCAGGCGCACTACGGTGTAGTTGTTGTCGTCGGTGGACGCATCGCCGCGGACCTGCATGTTGATCAGTCCGATGGCGAACCCACCGGCGACACCGGTCAGTCGGGCGCCGGCGTCGATGTCCCGGGGCTGACGGTTGGCTCCGATACCGATCTTCCGGCTGAAGAACAGCAGATTGTCCTCGTCGGGCGTCGCGGGAACGAAGACGCGGTTCAGTCGCGCGGCGTCCCCCACGTAGAAGATGCCGGAGTTCTCCAGGAAGGCCTCGCGCTTTTCGGGGAAGAACTGGGAGAACTGCGTCAGGTTGACCTGTTGCTCGTCAGCCTCGACCTGCGCGAAGTCCGGCCGCGCGGTGAAATCGAGCGTGAGCCCGCGGGTGATGGCAACCTTGGCGTCGACCCCGCCGTTCACCTGTGACTCGAATCCCTGGGCCCCGACTTCGCGCACCGTGGTGGAGATCAGGTACGGCTTCACCCGGATGTCACGGCCCGACTGCCCGGGTTCCAGCCCCACCAGGTCGCCGGCCACCGAGAGGCGCATGAGATTGAACGCCCGCGGTACCGGCGCCCAGAACGTCACTTCGTTCTTCCGCCGGATGCGACGCGAGAAGTTGATCCCCCAGCGCTGGTCCGACCCGGGTTCGAATCGGAGTGTCCGGAACGGGATCCGGAATTCGGCGCTCCACCCATCGGGTCGCCGCTGGGTGCGAACATCCCAGACCGCGTCCCAACTGGAGTTGATCTCCCGCCCCTCGTTGGAGATCTGCCGGTCCACGCGGCCACCGGCTGGATTCACGATGAACACGTAGCCGTTGCGCCGGTCTCGGAACGTGTCGAGGATGACCTCAAAGTCGTCCTGGTCATCCTCGCGGAAGTCCTTCCGGATGTCGTTGACGACCTCGCGGGCGGCGTCGGAGTCGTGCATCATCGCGGCGATGTACAGGTTCTGTGCGTCGAAGGCGATGCGGACCTCCGTCGCTTCCGTTGCCGGCTGTCCCTCGCGCGGCTCGCTCTGGGTGAAACCGCCTGCCGGCACCGATCGCTTCCAGACCTCGTCGTCCAGGACGCCGTCCAGCCGGATGGGCGATTGGGAACGAATGGCAGTGAGCTCGTACGCGGCGCCGGCTGAACCGGCAGCCGGCCGCTCCGGTCCGCGGTCCTGCGCGGTGACCGGTTGAACCGGCAGGGAAGTCACGCAGACGGCGGCGAGCGCGCTCCATGCGGAATGGCGCAGGCGGTTCATGCTGGCAGGTCGAAAGTCGGGAAACGGGAGGCGCGGGACGCCGACGTTGGTCAGCGCCACGAATCGAGACGTCGTGCTGTGGGACGTAGCGGGCGTTCCTCACCCTGCTCCGGTCGCACAGTCCTGGTCCGCTCGTTACGTGGACCAGGGTCGATTCGCTCGACCCGGACTCTATCGAAGCGGCCGGTCCGCCACCAGCACCCTGCCGTTGTCGACACGAACCTGGACGAGTACCGCGTCGGATTCGGCAGGGCCGCGCACCACGGCGCCCGTGCGGCAATCAAACCGGGCTCCGTGCCAGGCGCATTCTATGGCGCCATCCGGCAGGATCTCGCCGGCGGAGAGCGCCATCCCCTGATGGGGGCATTCATCGCGAAGGGCCGATACGTCGTAGCCCCGGCGAATCAGGCAAACCTGCTCCCCCGATGGCAGGGAAACGGACAACATCCCGTTGTCGGGGATCTCCCCCACAGATGCGACGTCTATGAACTCCACGCGACCCCGGGGGAGATGGTGACGGGTAACGGGTGACTGGAAACGGGTGATGGGGAGTGCTTCACGGCGGCCGCCGCCGGGGCCTACTTCCCGTTGCGCATTCCCTCCTTCAGCGCATGCCAGGCCATCGTGGCGCACTTCACGCGCGTCGGAAACCGGGACACTCCGGCGAAGGCACGGAGAGAGCCCAGCGACTTGTCCGGCGGCGCATCCCCGACCTTGCCGGTCACGAGGTTGTGAAAGCCCTCGAAGAGCGCCTCCGCCTCCGTCCGCGTCTTTCCCTTGACAGCCTGCGTCATCATGGATGCCGAGGCCTTCGAGATGGCGCATCCCTCACCGACGAAGCGCACATCGGAGATGGTGTCGCCGTCCATCCGGAGCGTCAGCGTCAGTCGGTCGCCGCAGAGTGGATTGGTGCCCTGCACGCGTCGCGTCGCGTCGGGGATCTCCCCCCAGTTGCGCGGTGACCGGTTGTGATCCAGGATGACTTCCTCGTACAGCGCGCCCAGGTCCATCAACCGAACACCTCGCGGACCGCCTCCAGGCCATGCACCAGCGCGTCGACATCGGCCGTCGTGTTGTACAGGTAGAACGAAGCCCGTGCGGTGGCCGCAACACCGAAGCGCTGCATCAGCGGTTGCGTGCAGTGATGCCCCGCGCGGATGGCGACGCCATGCTGGTCGAGGATGGTCGAAATGTCGTGCGGATGCACGCCTTCCATCGTGAAGCTGAGCACGCCGGCCTTCTCCGGCGCCGTCCCCAGGATCCGCACACCGGGCAGCGCGCCCACCCGCGCGGTCGCCTCGCGAAGGAGCGCGTGCTCATGTTGCGCGACCGCCTCGAGGCCCACGCCCTCGAGGTACTCGATGGCGGCGCGGAACGCGGCGACCGACCCGATATCCGGCGTGCCCGCCTCGAATCGCGACGGTGACCGGGCGTAGGTGGTGCGCTCGATCGTGACGGTTTCGATCATGTCACCACCACCCTGGTACGGCGGCAGCCGGTCGAACCAGTCGCCCCGGGCATACAGGACGCCGACGCCCGTGGGCCCCAGCATCTTGTGCCCCGAGAAGGCGAGGAAGTCGCAGCCGACGGACTGGACGTCGATCGGCAGGTGGGGCGCAGCCTGCGCGCCGTCCAGCAGAACCGGTATGCCCTTCGCGTGCGCCATTGCGACCAGCTGCGCGGCGGGGTTCACCGTGCCCAGCGCGTTGGAGACCCAGGAGAGCGCGACCAGCCGCGTGCGCGGTCCGAGGAGGGACTCGTATGCCGCGAGATCGAGCTCGCCCACGTCCGTGACCGGCACGGCGCGCAGTACCGCGCCCGAACGTTCCGCCAGCATCTGCCAGGGAACGAGGTTCGAGTGATGCTCCATCACCGAAACGACGATTTCGTCGCCCGCCCGCACGAGGGCCTGTCCGAACGACGAGGCGATGAGGTTCACGCCCTCGGTCGTGCTCCGCGTGAAGACGATCTCCCGGTCTTCCTTCGCGTTGATGAAACGGCACACCGCCTGGCGGGTCTGGTCGTACCGCAGCGTGGCCCGTTCGCTGAGGTAATGCACCCCGCGGTGGATGTTCCCGTTCTCCTCCTCGTAGTAGCGGCGGAGCGCTTCTATCACCGACCGGGGCTTCTGGCTCGTCGCCGCACTGTCCAGATACACCAGCGGGCGGCCGCGTGGCGTGATGCCCAGGATGGGGAAATCCGCCCGGATACGCTCGGCGTTGAAGGGCGACGGCGTCCTGGCGATGGCGTCTGGGTGGACCGTGGCGGTCGTCATGGGTGGGAGGTACTCAGCGCCCTTCGGCGTCTCCGGTGAATCGCGCCAGTGTCAGGCGCTCCAGCTGGTCGCGCAACGCGTCGACCTGGATGGTCTCCAGCACCTCCGCCGCGAAGGCATACGTCAGCAGTCGTCGAGCCTCACGGTTCGGAATGCCGCGGCTCTTCATGTAGAAGAGCGCGGACTCGTCGATGCGGCCAACGGTGGCGCCGTGGGTGCACTTCACGTCGTCGGCAAAGATCTCCAGCTGCGGCTTCGTGTCGATCCGCGCCCGCTCCGAGAGCAGGAGCGCGTTGTTCGTCTGCTTGCCGTCCGTTTTCTGTGCCTCGGGGTGCACGTACACCTTGCCGTTGAAGACGCCGTGCGACGCGTCGTCCAGGACGCCCTTGT
Organism: Gemmatimonadaceae bacterium; assembly: GCA_036393555.1. Lineage (GTDB taxonomy): Bacteria > Gemmatimonadota > Gemmatimonadetes > Gemmatimonadales > Gemmatimonadaceae > JABWBJ01. The sequence continues at coordinate 7,337 of DASWGU010000085.1, read as the reverse complement.
AGAGTTCCCGGCTGTAACATCCGGGTTGCGAATGGACGATGCGGGTCTGGTGATCGCAATGCTGGCTGCCGTCCAGCATGTAGAGGCCGTTCAGTGTCGCGCCGCATCCGGGTCCGTGCAGGCCGGCGTACACGTTTATCCGCGACAGCAGCGCGCCCGTGGAGAACGAGAACGAGAAGAGGTGGGAGTCGCGCTCCTGGTGTACCGTCGCCGTGCCGACGTGGAACGCGTTCCGCGCCTCGCGCTGCAGACGGTAGTGGGTCAACGAGGCCCCGTCGCCGATCCATGCTTCGGTCAGCGCGTTGGTGAAGTAACCACCGCCGCCGGCGCTCACGTACTGCTCGATGATTGTGGCACCGGAGCCGGGTTCCGCGACGAGCAGCGTTCGCGGATGGCTGACGCCTCCGTCCGCCGCGGCGTCGGTGACGTACAGGAGGTGGATCGGCCGCGCTGCGGTCACGCCGGCCTGCACCTGTACGACGGCGCCGTCACTCATGAGACCCGTATTGATCGCCGAGAACACCTGGCTCACATCCTCGACGTCGGCCCGCCGGGTGAGGTGGCGTTCCAGAAGCGACGGCTCCTCCAGCATGGCGGCCGCGAGGCTCATCACCTTCACACCGCCGGTCTCGACGCGCAACCGGGAGAGCGACGGCACGTAGCGTCCGTTGACGAACACGAGGAGTGGCCAGTCGTCCTGGCCGAAGAGCCACGGCGACAGGTCACCGGGCGTCAGTGTGCCATGGCCGGCCGGCATGGGAACGAAGCTGGCTTCCGCGATGGGAGCGGGGTTCGTGAAGTGCCAGTCCTCGTTGCGAGTCGTGGGAAATCCGACCTGCTCGAAGCGCGCCATGGCGCGCCGGCGCACCGCGGTCAGCCACGCAGGACCCTCGGGCGGCGCCTGACGGAACTGGTCCACGAAGGCGCTGGTCACGTCAGGCGCCTCCCCCCGCGACCGCCTCGGCCTCCAGCCAGTCGTAGCCGCGATCCTCGAGTTCCAGGGCCAGTTCCTTCCCGCCGGAACGGGCGATGCGACCGTCGATCAGCACGTGCACCACATCCGGCACGATGTAGTTCAGCAGCCGCTGGTAGTGCGTGACGACCAGAAACGCGTTGTCCCGGCCCCGGAGTCTGTTAACTCCGTCGGCCACGGTGCGGAGCGCGTCGATGTCGAGTCCCGAATCGGTCTCGTCCAGAATGGCGAGTGTGGGATCGAGGACGGCCAGTTGCAGAATCTCGTTTCGCTTCTTCTCGCCGCCCGAGAACCCGGTGTTCACCGAGCGGGTGAGCATCGTGTCGTCCATGTCGACCAGCTCGAGTTTCCCCGCCACAATGTCGAGGAACTCCAGCGGATCCGCCTCGGCCTCCCCGCGCGCCTTGCGGATCTCATTGTAGGCGGACCGCAGGAAGTAGGCGTTGGAGACGCCGGGGATCTCGACCGGATACTGGAACGCGAGAAAGACGCCCGCCTGGGCGCGCTCTTCGGGTTCCATCTCGAGGAGATCCCGGCCCCGATACGTCACCGACCCGGCCGTGACGTCGTAGCCTGGATGGCCGGCCAGCACCTGTGCCAGGGTGCTCTTGCCCGAACCGTTGGGGCCCATGATCGCATGGACCTCTCCGGAATCGATGCTCAAGGTGATGCCGCGGAGTATTTCATTTCCTCCGGCGGAAGCGTGCAGGTCGTTGATCTGGAGCATTGTCGTCAGTCTTCAATCGTCAGTGGTCAGTCGTCAGTCGTCAGTCTTCAATCGTCAGTCGTCAGTCGTCAGTCGGGGCGGACCCGGTCATCCAACCGAGCCTTCGAGCGTGATACCGAGCAGTTGCTGCGCCTCGAGAGCGAACTCCATGGGCAGCTCCTTGAATACCTCGCGGCAGAAGCCGCTCACGATCATGGACACCGCCTGCTCGCCGCTCAGGCCGCGCTGCTTGCAATAGAAGATCTGGTCCTCTCCGATCTTCGAGGTACTGGCTTCGTGCTCGACGATCGCGCTGTTGTTCTGCACCTCGACGTACGGAAAGGTGTGCGCCCCGCAGCGGTTGCCGATCAGCATCGAGTCGCACTGGGTGTAATTGCGGGCGCCCTGTGCCCGGGGCATCACCTTGACCTGACCGCGGTAGCTGTTCTGACCGCGCCCCGCGGAGATTCCCTTGGAGACGATGTTCGACTTCGTGTGGCGCCCGACGTGGATCATCTTCGTGCCGGTGTCGGCCTGCTGGTGGTTGTTCACCACGGCCACCGAGTAGAACTCCCCGGTCGAGTGGTCCCCCTGCAGGATGACGCTCGGGTACTTCCAGGTGATGGCTGAGCCGGTTTCTACCTGGGTCCAGGAGATCTTCGATCCGGTGAACGCCTTGCCGCGTTTGGTGACGAAGTTGTAGATGCCGCCCCGGCCTTCCTCGTCGCCGGCGTACCAGTTCTGGACGGTGGAGTACTTGACGGTAGCGCGGTCCAGTGCCACGAGCTCGACGACCGCCGCGTGCAGCTGGTTGGTGGAGCGCTTGGGCGCCGTGCAACCCTCCAGGTAGCTCACGTACGCGTCCTCGTCGGCCACGATGAGGGTCCGCTCGAACTGCCCCGTGTCGGCGGCGTTGATCCGGAAGTAGGTGGACAACTCCATGGGACAGCGCACGCCCTTCGGCACGTACACGAACGACCCGTCGGAGAAGACCGCCGAGTTCAGCGCCGCGAAGAAGTTGTCGCTGTATGGGACGACGGAGCCGAGATAGCGCCTGACGAGTTCGGGGTGTTCCTGCACCGCCTCGCCGAAGGAGCAGAAGATGACGCCGTGCTTCTTCAGCTCCTCTTTGTATGTCGTGCCGACCGAGACAGAATCGAAGACGGCGTCCACGGCAACGCCGGCCAGCAGTTTCTGCTCGTTGAGCGGAATGCCGAGCTTGGCGTAGGTCTCTCGAATCTTCGGATCCAGATCGTCCAGGCTGCCCAGCGGCTTCGCGGTCCTCGGCGCCGAGTAGTAAGAGATCGCCTGGTAATCCACCGGCGTGTACTTCACGTTCGACCAATGCGGCTCGGTCATCTGCTGCCAGCGGCGGAACGCCTTCAGGCGCCAGTCGAGCATCCACTCCGGCTCATGCTTCCGCGCCGAAATCGCGCGCACCACGTCCTCGTTGAGGCCCGGCGGCAGCGCGTCGGCTTCGATGTCGGTCGCGAAGCCGTACTGGTAATCCTTGTTGACCAGCAGCTCGATATTGGAACTCATGGCTTCAGGGCTGAGGCAGAGGCCAGACGGCTGCGCCAGCCATGGGGATGGCGGGAACGACTGACGACTGACGACTGACGACTGACGACTTATGACTGACGACTGACGACTGACGACTGACGACTTATGGCTGACGACTGACGACTGACGACTGACGACTGACGACTTCTGGCTGACGACTGACGACTTATGGCTGACGACTTATGGCTCATTGATGCAGTACTCACAGCAGTTCGCCCCTTTGGCGATGTGCATCTGGCGCGTCACCGGAGCGCCCAGCAGGTCGGAGATGAACCGCTCCTCGGCGGCGCAGACTTCAGGGAAGCGCTCGGCGATGAGACGGATGGCGCAGTTGTGCTCCGTGAGCACCGGCAGCGAGCCCGTACCGGGCCGCGTCTCCGCCATGTAGCCTAACGATGTCAGGAGGTCCGCCAGCCGCGCCGCGCGCTGTTCCACCGGCAACCGCTCGAGTTCCGGACGGGCGGCCCGGGCGATGTCGTCCCAGCGGCGCTGGAACAACTGCACGAGCCCCTCATCGCCCTGCTGCTCGCGCACCAGGTCGAGCACCTCGGCCAGAGCGGCCTCGTACGCCCGAGGGAACAAGGCCTCGCCGGCTTCGGTGAGGGAAAAGGCAAAGACGGGCCCGCCAACACCCCGGATTTCGCGCAGGTAGCGAACGACCCCCTCGAGTTCCAGCTCCTTCAGATGCCGCCGGAGCGCATTGGGAGTGACGCCGAACCGATCCGCAAGCTCTTTTGCGGTAAGCGGTTGCGACTTCTTCAGCGCCCGGAGGAGCTCGCCGCGTGTGCCGCGGTATCCGACGGGACCACTGGTTGCGACGGTCATGGATCGACGATAACCCGATCCGTGCAATAGTTCAACAATAGTGTGCGCGAAATAATCCGGCGGGCCCGCGTTACCCGTCGCTACTTCGGCCGTATCACCGCCTTCGTCACCTCCCGACGCGCGACGGCCTCGAGCGCACGACCGGCGTCGGCCAGCCCGAATTCCGCGCCGATCATCTCCCGCCACGGCACGCTGTGGCCGAAACGGGTCGCCACGCGGACCGCCCGATACAGGTGGGAGAAATCCGATCCCCAGCAGCCGCGCAGTTCGACATGCTTCCGGTTGAGCTGCCAGTGCGGGTGGATGCGGGTGTCGCCGGTGTCGGTGTACTGCCCGCACACCACGACCCGTCCACCATCCCGCACAACGTCGAGCGCCTGCGACACGGCTTCGGGCGCCCCCGCCGCCTCGATCACCACGTCGACACCGCGACCACGCGTCAGCTCGCGGATGGTCGCCGCCCGCTCCTCGGCGGGCACGTCCAGGCCGATCGTGTCGGTGGCACCCATGCGCCGGGCGAAATCCAGCCGCGCCGGCGGGTCGCCGACCGCCACGATCACTTCGGCGCCACCTAACGCGGCAAGGGCCACGGCCGACTGCCCGACCGGGCCGGCACCGAGGACCGCTACCGTCATGCCGACACGCAGCTCGGCGCGCTCCACGGCGTGCATCGCCGTCACCAGTCCGCACCCGCCGCCAATGAAGGTCCGCGGGTCGAGGCCATCGGGGAGCGTCAGCATCTGCACGCCAGGCTGGATCCAGATGGCTTCCGCCCAGCCGCCGAGGAGTCCATCGCTCGTCCCGTAGGTGATACCGTACACGCGCCGTCGTGGGCAGCGCGTCGTCTGCTTCGTCACCAGGCACTCGTAGCACCGGTGGCAGGTGCCGTGCACATCGAGAAAAGTGACGAGGTCCCCCTCCCGAAAGGCGCGCCCGTGCACGTCCTCGATCGGGGACGGCAGCTCCGCGATCACTCCGACGGACACGTGTCCCGGAATGATCGGGTACGGCACGCCGGCCAGCCGTCCGTGGTGAATGTGGACGTCGGTGCCGCAGACTTCCGAGTACTCCACGTGGAGCAGCGCCGAACCCGGCTTCAGGTCCGGGCAGGGAAACGACTCGACCCGGATGGGCTGTTGCGGTCCCGGCATGACCGCGGCGGCGTAGTGCCGCGTAGCTGACGTTCGGTTCAACGAAGTGAGTCGCGTCTGGCCATTCTGGAGGAACTCACTCCAGTCAGGCGGGCGGGTTGGAGTCGCGGCAACAGCGGTCCGCAGGGTGCCGCCGCGGGAGCATTTCAGAGTGCGGAGAGCTAGTCGCCCCCACGCGGAAGGGCAATCAGCAGGACCGCCGCAGCATGTTGCCCGAGAGTGTTGCAGCGATGCCACGTTTCTCGTCACAAAGCGACGACAGGGAATGGCCGTGGATTCGGCTGCCCGGTGCGTCACCGGGAGAGCAGTTCTCGTCACGCCGCAGCACTGGCCGGGGCGTCCGATGGGAGGTCGATCGTGAGGTAACGTCTTTCTCCCAATCGACTTGAATTGGCTGAAGCGCCCCGAATCACCTGGCCGGTCGGGATTTTCCGTGATCTGGTTCACACGGGGTACTTGCAATTCTGAGATAAAACCAATATTTCGCACCGATCTTGCAAGGTCGGTTTTCGCGCACGGTTCGTGCGTTGGGGGGGCCGGAGGTTCCCACGTCCCAGCCGCTGGATTTCGAATGGTTTCGGGGCACCCCGCTCCGCGATACGTTCCACCACCAATTCTGCACCCGAGGAGACATCCCATGAACCGGATCCGCCAGTTCCTTCGCTCCGACGACGCGATCGCCGTTACCGAATACGGCCTTCTCGTCGCCCTCGTCGCCATCGCGCTCATTGCCGTCGTGACCGTGTTCGGAACCAACATCTCCACGTGGTTCGCGGCCAAGACGGGCCAGATCACGACCGTCTGAGCTGGGCGCTGGCCGGACGCAGTCTCGTGGATGTTTCCGGGCGGGGCACATGGACGTCGAGGTCCGGTGCTCCCCGCCCGCGGCGGCGGCGAGGACCGTCTAACCTGAGGGCGGATGAATGGGTGCAGTAGGCTGGCTCAGAGGCTGCTGGATCCGGCTCAGGCGACTTGGCGAGTCCAGCGCACTGGCGATCACGGAGTACGCGCTATTGGTAGCACTCGTAGCCCTGGCCGTGATCGCCGTCGTGGCCGTCTTCGGGCCGAACATCTCGACGTGGTTCGGGACAAAGACCGGGAACATCACGACGGTCTAGTGATCTGGCGTTGCAGGTGAGGGCCCGGCATCGTCCCCTGACGACGGGACAGCCCAGGGGCCAGCCCTCACGGAGGCCAGTTCATGTTCACAGGATCACCCATTGGATTGGCATGGGGGGCTGCTTTCACGCTGCTCCTGTTGGCGGCGTGCGTGGCGGATGTTCGCACGCGGCGGATTCCGAACGCCCTGGTGGGAACCGTTCTCATCTGTGGGCTCGCTTACGGAGTGAGCAGCGGTCCGAGTCTGCCCGCGTTGGGACGAAGCGCGGCCGGCGTTGCACTGGGCTTCGGGATCTGGATCCTCTTTTATGTCGCGGGGGTCATTGGTGCCGGCGATGTGAAGTTTTTCGCCGCGTCGGGCGCCTGGCTCGGGCCTTCGGCAACGTGGCGCGCTGCGCTCATTGCCGCGCTCGCGGGTGGCATCCTCGCTGTGGTGTTTCTGAGGCGGGAACATAGGTTAGCAACCACCCTCCGTCGGATGGCCTTTGCCGTCACGACGCGATCCGCCGCGATGGTCGTCGCGCAGTCCACTGAGCAGTCCGCGAACCATCGTCCGCTACCGTATGGCGTGGCCCTTGCTGTTGGAGCACTGGCAGCAGCATGGCTTCCGCCCTGGTTGTAAGTCCGAGGATGGAACGATGATCCAGCTGGCGTGCGCACGATTCTTCAGACGCGAACGAGCCGCGGCGATCGTCGAATTCGCCCTGGTGGTACCGATTCTGTTCCTGCTCGTCTGGGGGATTCTCTCCTTCAGCCGCGCCTATCAGCGCCTGAATGCGCTGAGCGCGTCGCTGCGCGAGGGCGCCCGCGTGGCGAGCACACTCGATAGTATCGTGACGATACCGGGGCGGGCGACGTCGGTACGTCTGACCATTCTCGGGTTCTCAACGGCGTATGGTTATCCGGTCGACACCGCACAGGTGACGATCGACGCGAGCAGTGGTGTCGATGTCAGGGTAGGGGTGGCCAACTACCCCTTGTTCGCTGGACTGAACTTCGT
>DASWGU010000084.1:0-11638 GCA_036393555.1 Gemmatimonadaceae bacterium | reverse complement strand
GCCATCGAGCCGCATCGACTTCGACGTCGACGCGCATCGGTTCTACTTCCCGATCGAGGAACGGCGGTCGGACGTCTACGTCGTGGAGGTCACGCCACCCTAGCTAGCTCCGTTCTGCCTGACGACAAGGCACGACAGCGCGGTTCGGAGCAGGCTTGCTCTTTCGTGCGATCCGCTCTCATCTTCCCCCTCCCTCCGGTCCGGCAACGACGTGCATTCGAACGGCTTGGAACGCTTTTCCCGGCAGGGCCGGTTCATCTTCGGCCAGGGTAAACGGTGGGTGCGTGATCTCGACGACTCGCACCGCGCATTCGCCCCGACGCCCGGTGGAAAGACCGCCGGGTGGCTCGTCGGCCACCTCGCGGTGACCGGTGACTTCGGCCGCCGTCTCGTGGGTGGAAAGCCGATCTGCTCGAAGGAATGGCGCGCGCTGTTCAATCCCGGCTCGCATCCCGCGCCTGACGCCTCCATCTATCCGCCGATGGACGCGCTTCGCGACACGATGCGGACGGTCTATGCCGACCTGTTCGAGTCGGCGCGGGGCGCATCCGATGATCTGCTGTCACTGCCGAATCCCTACACGCCGGCCATCGAGGCCTTCCCGAGCGCGGGTGACTTTGCGGCATACCTGATGACGGGCCATCTCGCGCATCATCTCGGCCAGTTGTCCGCATGGCACGTCGCCGCCGGCCTTTCACCCGGATCAGTCTCCTCGTGAGGCGCGAATGACCATGGCGCTGGACGGACTGCGCGTGGTTGACCTGACGCAGGTCATGGCCGGCCCCTTCTGCACCATGCTGCTCGCCGACCTGGGCGCCAACGTCATCAAGGTGGAACCACCGGCCGGCGATCTGTCGCGCGGGATGGGTGGCGACCGCCTCCGGATGACCGGCGACGACCGCGCCCCGTTCCTGGCGCTCAATCGCAACAAGCGGAGCATCGTCCTGGACCTGAAGAATCCGGACGACCTGAATCGGATCCTGAAACTGGCGCGCGGCGCGGATGTGCTGGTCGAGAATTTCCGGCCCGGCGTCGCCGAGCGACTCGGGATCGGCTACACCTCGCTCAGCGCCATGAACCCGCTCCTGATCTACGCCAGCATTTCGGGATTCGGACAGACGGGCCCCTACGCCGACCGACCGGGTTTCGATCTCATTGCCCAGGGAATGGCCGGGGTCATGAGCGTCACCGGATCGTCCGACGGCGAACCGGTGAAGTGCGGCGTGCCGGTGTCGGATCTCGCGGCCGGGCTTTATGCCACGACCGCGATCCTCGCGGCACTGGTCTCGCGCCACCGCACCGGCATCGGGCAGCAGGTGGAAACCTCGCTCTTCGAGGCCGCGCTGGGCCTGTCGGTGTGGGAAGCAACGGAGTACTTCGCCACGGGAGACCCGCCGTCCGCGTTAGGTTCCGCCCATCGTCTCAGCGCGCCGTACCAGGCCCTTCGCGCATCCGACGGCTACATCACCGTGGCGGCCCTCACACCGGCGCACTGGGAGCGGCTGTGCCGCGTGCTGGGCCGCCCGCAGCTCACCAGCGACGCGCGATTCGCGACCAACGCCGACCGCCTGGCGAACCGGCACGTGCTCGTTGCCGAACTCGAGTCCGCTCTGGCCGTCGGGACCGTGGCGGAGTGGGTTGGTCGGCTCCTGGCGGAAGGAGTGCCCGCTGGTCCGCTGTACGACTACGCCCAGGTCTTCGCCGACCCGCACACCCGGGCGCGACACATGGTCCAGACCGTGGAGCATCCGGTGGAGGGTCCGGTGCGAACGCTTGGCTTCCCCATCAGGATGAGCGGCACGCCGCCCGGGGTGCGACGACCGCCCCCGTTGCTGGGCGAGCACACGCAAGCCGTCTGCCAGGCACTGGATGCGCGAACCGATCCCTGGGAGCCCCCGGCGCCTCCTTCCCGTCTCGCCCGGCCCACTGCGCCGCAGCACGGGGGCTCCGAGTGACAGAAGTCGGCACCGTGCGGCTTGAGGTCCGGGGTCCTGCTGCGCACCTGACGTTCGACCACCCGCCGGCCCGCAACGCGATGACGTGGGCGATGTACGAGGAACTCGCCGCGATCCTCGGGACCGTCGAGAATGCGCGCGACCTGCGGATCGTGGTCCTGCGCGGAGCGAATGGGCACTTCATCTCCGGCACCGACATCGGGCAGTTCGCGGCGTTCGCTGGCGGTGACGATGGCGTGGAGTACGAACGGCGTCTGGAATCCATCGTGGCACGCCTGGAGGCGCTGCCCGTGCCTACGCTCGCGGTGGTGGAGGGGTTCGCCGCGGGCGGCGGAGTCGCCATCGCCTGCGCGTGCGACCTGCGGATCTGCACACCCGACGCGCGCTTCGCGGTGCCCATCGCGCGCACGGTAGGCAATACGCTGTCCCTGTCGAACCACGCGCGACTGGTTGCGCACCTGGGGCCATCGCGCACGAAAGCGCTGCTGATGACCGCGGGGGCCCTCGAGGCGGCCGAGGCCAGGGCCATCGGGTTCGTGCTGGACGTGATCGCGCCGGATGAACTGGCGTCGCGCGTGGAACAACTCGTCAGGCAGGTGGCCGGCCTGGCCCCGCTCAGCCTCCGGGCCACGAAAGCGATGGTCGGGCGCGTGCTGAACGTCGTGCGGGGCGAGGACAGCGAGTCGATTCTGCGCGATGTGTACGGCAGCCGCGACTTCAGCGAGGGGGTGAGCGCGTTCCGCGAGAAACGGGATCCGCGCTGGGAGGGTCGCTGACCGCGGTGACGCCGACGATCCTCTTCGACCTGGATGGCACGCTGGTCGATTCCATCGACCTGATCGTCGCCGCCGCCATGCATGCGTTCGCCAGCCGGCCGGGGCCCGCGCCCACCGAGGCGGAAATCCGCCGTACCATCGGCCGGCCGCTCACCACGCAGTTCGGGCCGTGGCTGGCCGACGATAACGACCTTCCCTTCCTCATCGCACAGTACCGGGAGTACCAGCTCGAGCATCACGATCGCCTGACGAGTGCGTACGACGGGATTCCGGACGCTGTGGCCGCGCTGGATGCCGCGGGCTGCGCCATGGCCATCGTGACAAGCAAGGTCGGCTTCATGGCGGAGCGCGCCCTGGCGCACGTGGGATTGCGGCGGTACATCAGGCTGGTCATCGCGTCCGACTCGACGGAACGGCACAAGCCGGAGCCGGAGCCGGTGCTCCTCGCCATGGAGCGACTGGGTGCGCGCGCCGAGTCGACGATCTTCGTCGGTGACTCACCATACGACATCACAGCCGGCCTGGCTGCCGGGGTGCGCACGGTGGGAGTGGCGTGGGGCGCATTCAGTCCGGACGTGCTGCGCGAGGCTGGTGCGGCGGAGATCCTGGAGCGTCCGGCTGAACTGGTCCGGCTGGGTGGTTAGCCCCGCGGCCCGTGCCGGCCGGCCGGCTGCCTCCGCTTCGCGGCAAGGATCCCATCGCGCCGCCGTCAGTCCTCCCGGAGCAGGAGTTTCCCCGACACAGCCGTAGGGTATCCGCCGAACGACGCGAGGTCGTTAGGCATCTGTGACGCCGGTCCACTATTAGACGCGTCAGATGTTTTGCGCGCCACGGTCCGGCACAGTCGAAATGGGCGAGGAGCGGGCGTCGGCGCCCGCCGAACGCCCCCTCCCGTCTCTCTGGGAGAATCGACGAGTCATGCACTTCCGACGTGCCCTCGCGGTCGCCACAACGCTGTCCGGCTGGTCCGCGACGCCCGCAGTCTCACAGCCGGTTCTCACCGGCAACGTCGCCGTGTCCAGCGCATACGTCTGGCGCGGTGTCACCAACACGAATCGTCCGGTGTTGCAACCGGATCTGTCGCTCGGCGTTCCTCTTCGGGACGCCACGATCACGGCCGGGGTGTGGGCGTCCGTTGAACCGGCCCGGTACGACGGTTCGTCGGACATCTCTGCCGTCTACGGCCTGCTGCCGGGTCCGGCGTTCACGCAGTACAGTGCCTGGATCGAGTACGGTCGTGCCGTGGCCGGCGCGGACCTCGCTGTCGGCGCCACCGCCTACACGTATCCCGCGGTCGCGAACCTCGCCGCGGACTACAACACGATCGAGGTCTACGCGTCGCTCACCCTGCCCGCGCCCCTGATGCCACGACTCGCCGCCTGGTACGACGTGGCGGCCGTGCGCGGCGCCTACGTCGAGACCTCGCTCACACACGACGTCTCTATCCGCGAAGTCCCGGTGAGCCTCGGCGTCGTGGCCGGACTGAGCGCGGGCCAGGGCCCGGACGCAGCGACCCACCGCCAGAGCTACTTCGCGAGGGACGGCGTCACGCACGTGGACCTGTCCGCGACGACCGCGTTCCAGTCGCTGGGTCTCACCATCTCACCGACGCTGCACCTCATTCGCGCGTTCGACGCCATGGCGCGCGTGACCACGCCGCTCGTCAGCCGGTCGACGAAGATCTGGCTGGGGGCGACGCTGTCCTGGACCAGCGACAAAGGGGACTCGCCGTGAAGCCGGTGCTCGCCACGTCAACCGGTCGGTCCGTTCCGGGGTTTGCGGTCGGCACGACCGCTGGTGCGCGGCGGACGCTCGGTGAGTGGTTGCGTACGAGCGGCGGCCGTGTGGCGCTCGGAGGAGTCCTCTTCTTTGCGGCCTACGCGGTCTGGCTCTTTTCCGGTGCGACACCGGACAACCGCATCCTCGCCGCAGACCTGTGGAATCTCCCGCTCGTCGCGGCCGGCGGCGTCGCGGCCTGGATGACCTCACGGCTCGACGGCCTCGAACCACGCCTCCGCCGTGCCTGGCAACTGAGCGCGCTGGCCTTTTTCTGCTACACGGCCGGCAACACCTGGTGGTTCATCGACGAAAACGTGTTCGGGGAGCTGCCGCTGGTTTCGTGGAGCGACGCCGTCTATCTGGCATACTACCCGTTGCTGTTCGCCGGCCTTCTGTCATTCCCCACGGTGCAACGCACCCGCGCGGAGGCCATCCGGCTGCTACTCGACGGCGGTACGGTGCTCCTCTCGGCCGGCGCGGTGATCTGGTACATCGTTCTGGGTCCCTCGTTGAAGGCCGCGACAACCACACCACTCGAGACCGTCCTCACCGTCGCCTACCCGGTCGCGGACGTCGTACTGCTGTTCGGATGCGTTCTGGCACTCCATTACCGTCCCGCGCCGTCCAGCCGGCGCTCACTCTGGCTGCTGGTGGTCGGTGGCATCATGGTTTTCCTGGCCGATCTCGGATACGGTCATGTCGTCCTGCGCGACGGCGAGTACCTCAGTGGCCAGCCGCTCGACTTCGGCTGGCAGCTCGCGGCCCTGTTCTGGTTCGTCGCAGCGCAGTACCAGCGGTTCAGCATCGGCCGGCGCAGCACGACGGTGCGCGATACGGAACCGCACTACACGGGCGTGAGCCTGCTGCCGTACGTGGCGCTGGCCGCGGGCTTCGCGCTACTGGTGGATACCGCCCGTCCGGCCTGGTCCGAGTCTCTGACGGTTGTGATCGGCACGGTGTTCCTGCTCAGCGCCATCGTCGTCGCCCGGCAGATCCTCGCCATGCGCGAAATTGAACGGCTCGTGACGGAGCGCAGCGCGCGCGAAGCCCGGTTCCGGTCCATGGTGCAGCACTCGTCCGACGTCATCTCCGTGGTGGACCGGACCGGCGCGCTCCGATTCGTCAGTCCTGCAGTCGGCCGCGTGTTCCGCTGGCACGCCGATGCCCTCGTGGGCACCGACATTGCATCGATCATTCATCCCGACGATCTGGCCAGCGCGCGGGTCTTCCTGAAGCGCATGAGCGAACAACCCGGTGCGACGTCGTCGTTCGTCTGCCGATTGCGGGACGGTGATGGCAATTGGCGCCACGTGGAGTCGATGTGCACCAGCCATCTGGACGACCCGACCGTCTCCGGTCTGGTTCTGAACACGCGCGACGTGTCGGACCGGACGCGGCTCGAGGCCGAGCTCACCCGCCGCGCATACAACGACCCGCTCACCGGCCTGGCCAACCGCGTGCGGTTCCACGCGATGACGGAGCAGGCATTGAAGCGGAGCAAGCGCCATCCTGCGCGCGTGGCCGTGCTATTCCTCGATCTCGACAACTTCAAGACGGTGAACGACAGCCTGGGACACCTGCTCGGGGATCAGCTGCTCATTGAGTTCGCGGCACGTCTGCTGAACGCCACGCGGGGCTGCGATACCGTCGCCCGACTGGGCGGCGACGAGTTCGCCGTCCTGCTCGACAGCATCGCCCGCGAGGAGGACGCGATCGTCGTCGCCCAGCGGATCGACCAATCGATGGAGCGGCCGTTTCGACTCGGCCCGACCGAGCTCGTCCTCGGATCCAGCATCGGGATCGCTCATGCGTCGGCGGACGTGACCGCCGATGAACTCCTGCGCGATGCCGACGTGGCGATGTACGTGGCCAAGCGCGACGGCAAGGGGCGGTACACAGTGTTCGAGCCGGCGATGCAGCTCGCGGTGCGGGACCACCAGGAGCTGGAGTCGGACCTGCGGCTCGCCCTTGATCGGCGGGAATTTCGTCTCGTCTTCCAGCCGATCATCGACCTCGTTGACGGCCGCATCGCGGGCGCCGAAGCCCTGCTGCGCTGGCAGCACCCGGTCCGGGGACTTCTTGCACCGGATGCCTTCATTGGCACCGCCATGGAGTCGGGACTCATCGTCCCGATCGGCCACATGGTGCTCAACATGGCGTGTCAACGTCTGGCAAACTGGCACCGGACGGAGCCGCACTTCGCCGAGTTTACCCTCTCCGTCAACGTGGCCGGCCGGCAGTTCCAGACTGATTCCTTCCCCACTGATGTCGCGGCCGCGCTCGAATCGTCAGGCGTTCCTGGCCGGAACCTCATCCTCGAGATCACCGAGGGAGAGATCATGAAGGAGACGTTCGCAACGCTCGAGCGACTGCATGCGCTCAAGGCCCTTGGCGTTCGCATCGCAATCGACGACTTTGGAACGGGTTACTCCTCGCTGAGCTGTCTCCAGCGCTTCCCCGTCGACGTGCTCAAGATCGACAAGACCTTCATCGACCAGGTGGCGTTCGAAGGTCACGGTCAGGCCCTGACGCGGATGATCATGGCGCTCGGTGAGACGCTCGGCCTGCGCACCATCGCCGAAGGCGTCGAGGACCCCCGGCAGGCCGAAACGCTGCGGGCCATGCGCTGCGACTTCGCGCAGGGCTACCTGTACTCTCCTCCCGTCGAGGCGGACGCGTTCGCCGCCTTGCTGAGTGAGGCCGGTGGGGGGTGCATCAGGCGGCTCAGCCCACCGGCGGTGCCGGTCGGGAGTTCCACTGCGTGCGGGGAGGCCGGGGGGGCGCCGGTCTGACAACCTCCTGAAACGCCGCACCGACCACGTCACGTAGGTGTGGGGGATCGCCGCGCGAGGTATACCTGACGCAGGCGCTCACGGGGCGTCGCTGACACGCGGGGCCGGACCGGCATGGATGGAGTCGGGCCTGCTTCCCCGTGTCGCGGATGCCCGCCTGTTCAAACCCTCAGGTCGGCTCGACTATCTCATTCGGCGAGCGTTGAGACCGACCCACGAATGACGGTGCCGATCATCGACAACGACTCGCTGCGGGACGAGCGAATCGCGCAGGAGGCTTCCCTCGCCGCAACGGGGGACCGCCTGGCGTTCGAGCGGATCTACCGTGAGCACGTGAATCGTGTCTTTGCGCTCTGCGTCCGGATGACGGGCGATCGTGTGGCAGCCGAAGAGCTGACCCAGGATGTCTTCGTTCGGGCGTGGCAGAAGCTCTCGCTCTTCCGTGGTGACAGCGCGTTCGCTACCTGGCTGCACCGGCTGGCCGTGAACGTCGTGCTGAACGCGCGGAAGTCGACGGGACGGGATCGGCGCCGCTTCGCCGGACAGGACGCCGGCGGGGACGAGGAACCAGGGGAGCTGCAGTTGGCCGCCAGGCCGGTGACCCCGGGGGTCGCCATCGACCTGGAAGCGGCCATCGGTATGCTGCCGCCGGGTGCGCGACGGATCTTCGTCCTGCACGACGTGGAAGGGTACAAGCACGAGGAGATCGCCGAACAACTCGGGATCACCGCTGGCGGCAGCAAGGCACAGTTGCACCGGGCCCGCATGCTGCTGAGACAGGCGTTGGAGCGTTGACGACATGACACTGACCTGCGAACAAGTTGATGAACGGATGGCAGCCTGGATCGAGGGCGACCTCGACCAGCCCGCGCGTGACGAGATCGGCGCGCACCTGCGCGAGTGCCTCCGTTGCGCGGCCGTCGTGCGCGACATCTCCGCCATCCGCCGTGAGGCAACCCGCCTCCCGGAACTCGAACCGTCGCGCGACCTCTGGGAAGGCATCGCCGCGCGGATCCAGGCGCCGGTGATCGAGCTTGGGGCCCGCCGCGCGCCGGCGCCGTCGCGCCGGATCTGGAGCCTGACAGCCGCCGCGGTGCTGCTGGTCACGGTGACATCGGGCATCACGTACTCGATCGCGATGCGTCGCGGCGCGGGAGCCGCAGTGGCAACCGGTTCAGGCGACCCTGTGACGTCTGACCCCGGCCCTCTGACCTCGGTTGTCAGAAGTGAACCGCTGGCGCCCGAACTCGTCTACGACCGCGAGATCGAACAACTCCGTCTGGTCCTGAACGAACGGCGTGCCGACCTCGACTCGGCGACGGTGACCGTTGTCGAGCAGAGTCTCCGCACAATCGACGTGGCCATCGCGGAGGCACGAGCCGCGCTCACCGGGGATTCGTCCAGTCCGTTCCTGCACGACCGACTCAATCGGGCCCTCCAGAAGAAGCTCGGTGTGTTGCGTATGGTCGCGCTGCTTCCGGCCGGTGCCTCCTGATGGGGACGAACATGTTCATCGCAGCAACCCGCGCCCTGGTCGTGATCCTGATTCTGACCGCCTCGGTTGCACCGGCGCAGAGCTCGCGTGAACGAGAAGCGGAGCGCCGCGCCGAGCGCCTCGCGAAGGTCATCGAACGCACCGTGGAACAGAGCCTCGATGGTGCGTTGCGAGCGGTCGAGGGGGCGGTCGGCCAGCTGGATCGTTACCAGGGCTGGAACGGTCGCCAGGGCGTCAGCCGGATCGACACGACGTTTGCCTTTTCGAAGGACGGCACCGTCGACCTCACCACGTTCAACGGGGACATTACCGTCACCGGCTGGACACGTGGTGACGCAAATGTCCGCGCCGTGTCCGACCGCGGTTCCATACGGTACCGCTTCTCGGCCAACCGGATCACCGTCGAGGCCGAGGGTTATCGCGGGCGCGGGGAAACCAGCTACCAGTTGTCCGTACCCCTGGGGGTGCGGGTCATCCTTCGCAGCATGTCGGGCAATCTGACGGTCCGGGGCGTCAAGGGCTCGGTCGACGCGCACACCAACAACGGTGACGTCGAGGTCGTGGACGCCGCTCAACGGGTCGACATGGGCAGCCTGTCCGGCGACGTGACCGGCACGGGCCTCCGCGGCGAGGTGGAGGCAACGTCACTCAACGGAACGGTGACGCTCCGGGATGTTGAAGGGCGCTCCGTGCACGCGGAATCGACGAGCGGGGACATTGAGCTGTCCACCGTACGGTCGAGGGACATTGACGTATCGACCGTCAGTGGCGAAGTGAACTTCAGCGGCCCCATCGACGTGGGTGGGACATACGCATTCCAGAGCCACTCCGGCGACGTCACCCTGCGGGTGCCGTCGACCGTGAGCGCACGCTTCAGCATCGAGACCTTCAACGGGGAACTCGACTCCGACTTCCCGGTCACCCTGCAGCCCAATCGCGACAGGCGGGTCGGCAGGCGACTGGAGTTCTCGGTCGGCGCGGGTGAGGCTCGGGTCCTGGTCGAGTCATTCAACGGCGGCATCAACATCCGGCGCGAGCAGCGCCGCTGACAGGGGAGAAATCGCATGCACCGTGTAACGTTCGGGCTGCTCGCCCAGGCCATGCTGGCCTTCACCCTCGCGGTCCCCACCGTGGAGGCTCAGCAATCGGATCGCGACTTCCGCTGGACCGGCAACGTCGGCACCAGTCGCTGGCTCTACGTCCGCAATCTGAATGGCACAATCCGCGTGGAGCGCGGGTCCGGCTCCCAGGCCGAGGTGACCGCGGAGAAGCGGTGGCGGCGCGGGAATCCGGACGACGTGCGCATCGAGGTCACGCGCGTCGGATCGGGTGACCAGGACGTCGTGATTTGCGCGGTCTGGCGTGACCACACGGACCGGTGCGACGAGCGCGGCTATCGGACGTACAACAACCGCCGCAACCGGTGGGACCGCGATGACGACGTGGTGGTGGACTTTGTGGTCCGGCTCCCCGCTGGTGTGCGCCTCGACGCGAGTTCGGTCAACGGACGGCTGGACATCTCGGGGGCGTCCTCCGAGGTGGAGGCGCACACGGTGAACGGCGGCATCCGGGCGGAGTCGACCGGTGGGCCGGTGCGTGCCAGCACCGTCAACGGTGACATCGACGTGCGCATGGCAGCACCAGGCACCGCCGACCTGCATTTCGAGACCGTGAACGGATCGATCGACGTGACGGTGCCGGACAACCTGAACGCCACGGTTTCGATGCGCACGGTGAACGGGAGTGTGGGGTCCGATTTCCCGATGACGCTGAACGGCCGCATTAACCCGCGGCGCATCACGGCAACGATCGGGAGCGGCGGACCGAGGCTGGAGTTCTCGACGGTGAACGGGTCGATCGATCTGAGGAAGGGATAGGTCGGAGGTCGGAGGTCGGAGAATCCAGAGGGCAGTGTGGCCTAACGGCTTCGCTGCCCTCGTGCCGTTCCATCCTTGGCCGACAGCCCGTTCCGTCCTTCTCGGTCCCGGATCGTCCCGTCCCGATCCTCGGCGTCCCCTCGATATATTCCAGAGCCCCAAACGACCTCGGAGTTTTCGACATGGGTGTTTCCTACCGTCCGCTGGAAGTGGCTGCCGTCCGGAGCGGAGTCGAGCGCGTCACGCTCGTCCGGCGCACGTACCTGCTCGTTTTTGCCGGCATTCTGGTCACGATGTTTGGGGTGTCGTGGGCCCTGTCGACGCCGGCCGTGCTCACCTGGACGGCGCAGCATCCGTTCCTGACCATGATCGGGATGTTCGCCCCCCTCATCGCCGCGATGAAGTTCCGCACGGTCTTCCCCACGAATATCGGGCTGGTCTTCCTGTTCACGTTCATGGCCGGGATCGGCATCGCGCCAGTCATCTACCTGTACGACCGGATGCAACCCGGCGTCGTGGGACAGGCCGCGTTCCTGACAGGGACCACCTTCGGCGTCCTCACGCTGTACGCCTTCGTCAGCCGTCGCGACTTCAGCGCCTGGGGCGGGTTCTTCACGGTCGGCCTCTGGGTCCTGATCGCCACGTCGCTGCTGAACCTCTTCTTCCAGAACCCCACCGCGTCGCTGTGGATTGCCGGCGGGACGGTATTCATCTTCGGCGGACTGCTGGTCTTCGATACCTGGCGGATCAGGAACGTGTACGGGCCGGAGGACTACGTGCAGGCGGCGGTGTCGATCTATCTCGACCTGCTCAACATGTTCCTGGCGATCCTGAGCCTGATCGGCGGTCGGCGGGAGTAATCGTCAGTAGTCAGTCGTCAGTCGGGTGCACGCCATCGACTGACGACTGACGACTGACGACTGACGACTGACGACTGACGACTGACGACTGACGACTGACGACT
>DASWGU010000083.1:0-20170 GCA_036393555.1 Gemmatimonadaceae bacterium | reverse complement strand
CTCGCACCGGCACCGCTCCCTGTCGATGCGAGAAGACTTCACGTTTCGCTTGCCCACTCCGCGACCGCCGCCCTGATCAACGTCGGCCAGAATGTGCTGGTTGGCGGGTCTGAGGCGCGCCGATGGGGAAACGCCCATGCCAATCTGGTACCATACCAGCTGTTTCAGGCGGCCGACCGGGCCATCGTCATCGCAGTGGGCAACGATGGCCAGTGGTCATCGGCCTGTCGAGCGCTGGGGCTGGATTCGCTGGCGGCCGACGCCGGGCTCGCCGCCAATGCCGGTCGGCTGGCGCAGCGGGACCGCGTGGTCGGCGAGATCGCGGCGCGAGTCAGGACGGCCCGCGCCGAGCACTGGTTAGGCGCGCTGGAAACGGTGGGTGTACCGTGCGGCGTCGTGCGTCCCGTGCGAGAGGCATTGGCGAATGTCGATGCCGACCCGTCGTCGGGGATCGCGCCCTCGGTCCCCGGCTCAATACGCCGGCCCCCGCCGCAGCTTGACGAACACGGGATGCGGATTCGAAGTGAAGGCTGGGACGCTTTCCGAACTGTCGGTAACTGAAGGGCCGAACCTGACGATTTCGTGTTACGCCGGACGCACGGAATCGTCTGACTGGTGTGACTATGCTAGCCGTGGACGGACCCCGGGGAGCGGGACTATCCAGAGGTGGGGAAAGCAGTTATGCTCACACCGTGAAACAGACGGTGCCCGCCGATCAGATAGACCAGGTCGATGCGGATCAGGCGATCATTGCGCGCGTTCTCGATGGCGACCGCAATGCGTTTTCGATCCTCATCCACCGCTACTCCGATCCGCTCTTCCGGCACGCTCTCGGGATGACGGGAAGCCCCGATGTCGCTGAAGACATCCTGCAGATGTCCTTCATCAAGGCCTACAGCCACCTGGCCGAGGTGCGAGGACGGTTCGATGCCTGGGTCTTCCGCATCGTGGCCAATGGGTGCAAGGACTGGCTGAAGAACATTCGTCGGACGCATCTCAGTTACGACGAGGACGATCAGCCGTCCGGGTTTGCGAATCCTGAGGAAGACCTGGACCTGAGCGAACTGCGATCCGACCTGGACAGCGCCTTGCTGACTCTCCCGGTGTCGTTACGGGAGGCTTTCATCATGAAGCACGTCGAAGGCCGCTCGTATGAGGAGATGGCGGAGTTGCTGAGTACTACCGTCGGGGCACTCAAAATGCGTGTGCATCGCGCGAGAGAGGCGCTCCAGGCACTACTAGAGGAGAAATACGCGTGATGCTGGACGAATTGTACGAACCCGACAGGCGCGGCGACGGTACCCGCGAGGGGAAACCCGAGCCCAGCGCCCCCCTTTCCGACCGCGAGGTTCCGCTGGCGCCGGTCTCAGCGATCGACTCCGTGCACCGCTGGTTGGATGGTGAAGCCCCGGAGCCGACCGGTGTGCGCGGCGACGCCGCGCGCTCCGTGGAGTTCTGGCGACGCCTGGAAGAGGAAACCGAACGTCGCCGCCGGGTGGTCACCCCACCTTACGTGGCGGCGCGCATCATGGCCTCGCTTCCCGATACCGGATCCTCCACCTTGATGGCGCCATGGTGGAAGAAGGACGTGCACCTGACGCCCGCTCTGGCGGTCGTGCTGGCGGTTGCTGCGTTCTCGTTGGGCCTTCTGGTGATGCGGCTGATCGCCGCCGGCTGATCCTCTCTGGCTCCACATCGCGAACGCCGTCCCGACGGGGCGGCGTTTCGTGCATTCATGACCAGCGTCACGCTCCCGCGCGGCCGGCGGATGTCGGGGTGAGCCGCCGGTCTTGTGTCTCCTTAACGGCAGCGAGCCAGACGCGTCTGTTTCGTTCGTGCGGACGGCTGAGGCGCACGACTCGTCGCCCGATGAAGGACACAACATTCCGGGGTGGAAACGCGACCGCCTCCGGGAGCCAACCCGAGAAACGGTGATGATGATGATGATGCGGAAGAGATTCCTTGGTGTGGCGGTCCTGAGCCTCGCGGCGCTCGCGGCGTGCTCCAGTGACCCCGCGGCGCCCGACGAACTGGCGCTTCTCGACGGGGATGTGATCGACCTTGTGCCGGACTACGCCGTCAGCAGCGCGGCTGTCATTGACGGCGGAGGGATCGGCGGTGCACGACTGCCCGAAGACCTGCAGCTCACCGCGGAGCAGAAGGCTGAAATCGTCGCTCTGCACGACGCCTTCATGGCGGACAACGCAGACGAAGTGCAGGCGCTGCGCGACCTTGAACGTCAACTCCGCGAACTGCGGCAGAACGGAGGGACGCGGGAGGACCGGCGCGCGCTGCTCGAGCAGGCGAAGACGATACTCGATGCTCTGGCCGACGAGTTCGCGGCGCTGCAGGATGCAATCTGGGCGGTGTACACGCCGGAACAGCGAGCATGGATCGAGGAGCACCGCCCCAAGATCTGCCGGCCCGGTGAACGGCCTCAGTTGACCGACGAACAGATTGCCCAGATCCGCGCCCTGCAGCAGGCCTTCCAGGCGGAGATGGCGGATGAAATCGCGGCCATCAAGGCAGCGCACGAGGCGGCACGCGCAGCACATCAGGCCGGGGCGACGCGAGAGGAAATCCACGAGATTCTGTCGGAGGTGCAGGACGAACTCGCCGCCCTGCGCGCGGCTGAGAAGCAGTTGATGGACGACATTCAGGAGATCCTGACACCGGAGCAGCGCGAAGGATGGTGCGTGGTCCGGCGCCACGTCGCTCCCGGTCATCCGTAAGGAGTCTGCGGTTCAGGTCAGTCCGAGGTCAGGGGAGACGCATTCCTCTGACCTCGGATCATTAGCATGCTAGCCGGCCTGAGTCGTGAGTGCTGGATGCTCGACCTGCTTCCTGGTCCTGGAGCTGGTGCTGAGCCAAACCCCCAGCGCCAGCAAGAGGCACCCAGTTCCAGCACCCAGTTACTGAGCACTCAGCGATCTGGCCTGAGTGGTGAGTCGATGCGTCTCTCTCGTTCCCCTCCCCATCCCATCACGCGCTCCGAGTTTCAGGATGGACGCTAGCTAGCTAGCCACCTAGCTGGTGCCAGTCTCAGCACCAGCGCCAGGAAGCAGGTCGAGCATCCAGCACTCACGATTCGGGCCGGCCAGCAGCTTACCACCCAGTCGTTCAGAGTATGACCTGCTGAACCTGCTGGACGTCGGGGACCGCCCGAAGCGAGGCGAGAACGGTCTCCTGCGCCGGTCGGTCGATCCGGATCAGGGCGAGCACCGCCCCGCCACCCTCGCGTCGGGCCTGCTGGTACTCGTCGACGAAATGACCCGCCTGCGCGAGTGCCGTGCCGAGGAGGCCCATCACCTGCGGGACATCTCGGTTGTGCACCACCAGCAAGGTACCGCGCGGGGAGAGGCTCACGCTGTAGTCATCCACGCGCACGATCCTCTCATGCGCCTCCCCCAGCATGGCTCCGACCAGGCGGGCCTGACCGGTGTCGGCCGACACTCGCACTTCGACGAGCTCGGCGTACGGCGCCGCCGAGTCCAGCTGCATCTGATCGACGCGGATGCCTCGAGACTGCGCCAGCCGTGTGGCATTGACCACGTTGACTGCGCCCCCGGAAACATGGGTGAGAGCGCCCGCTACACCCGCCGCGGCGATGACGCGCAGCCCGGATGGGTGCGAGCCGGCGTAGCGCACCTCCACCCCCTTGAGCGGACCACCGGCTATGGCCGCGCCAAGGGTCCCAAGGCGCTGGGCGAGGTTGAGGATCGGTCGCACACGCTGAACGTCCACGCCGCCGAGACTGGGCGCGTTCACCGCGCGGGACAGGTCCCCATCGACCAGCGCGGCGCGTACCGCGCCGGCGATTTCTATGGCGACCGAGTGCTGTGCCTCGGAAGTGGAGGCCCCCAGGTGTGGCGTGAGCACCACGTTCCGGAGCGACCGGAACGGATGGTCGGCCGGGAGCGGTTCGGTCTCGAACACGTCCAGCGCCGCGCCCGCGACGTGACCCGACTGCAGGGCAGCGAGCAGCGCCTGCTCGTCGACGACACCGCCACGAGCCACGTTGAGCAGGAGTACTCCCCGCTTCATCCTGGCGATCTGGGCTTCGCCCACCAGGTTGCGCGTGCTGTCGGTCAGCGGGACGTGAACCGACACCACGTCGCTCTTTTCCAGGACTTCGTCCAGTGTGGCGATCTCGACATCGAGCGCCAGCGCCCGTTCGGTGTTGAGGAAGGGGTCGTACACCAGGACGCGCATCCCGAATGCGCGGGCGCGACGGGCAACCTCGCTGCCGATCCGGCCCGCACCGACCAGCCCGAACGTCTTGCCGCATAGCTCCGTTCCCGTGAAGCTCTTCTTGTCCCACTCGCCGGCTTTCATGGACCGGTCTGCACCCGGCACCTTGCGCGCGAGCGCCAGCACGAGCGCCATGGTGAGTTCTGCCGCGGAGATGGTGTTTCCCTCCGGGGCGGTCAGAACAGGTATTCCGCGCTCGGTCGCCGCATCGACGTCTATCGTATCCACCCCGACGCCGGCACGGCCGATCACCTTGAGACGATCGGCCTGCGCCAGGGACTCACGTGTGATCCGCGTGGCACTGCGAACCAAAACGGCATCGGCATCGGCGATGGCGCGCGTCAGCTCGTCGCCTTTCAGGCCGGGTCTGTTCACCAGTTCAAAGCGGGCGTCGTCGCGGAGAGGCGCCAGGCCGTCGAGGGAAATGGCGTCGGCGACAAGGACACGGAACCGGGCTGTCATGCCGCGAGCACCTCGTCCAGGGCTTCGAGCAACACGTCCAGCTCTGCCACAGTATGCTCGCCCATGTGACCGATGCGGAACATCGCGTCCTTGAGGTCGCCGTATCCCGCCGTGATGACGAATCCCTTCTCCTTCATGGCCGATACGATCTGCGGTCCGGTCTGTCCGGGTGGCGCGCTGATGCAGGTCACTGCCGGCGAGCGGTATCCCTCCGGCGCAAACACGCGAACGTCCCGGCCCTTCTGTCGCTGCCCATCGACCCACGCTGCCGTTCGCGTTGCCATGGCCGAATGCCGGGCCCATCGCGCCTCCATGCCCTCCCTGGCGATGTGCTGCAACTGAGCGTCCAGCGCGTACAGGAGCGAGACGGCCGGCGTATTCGGTGACTGGTGCTTCTTCCAGGACTCGTGAATCTCGGTCAGGTCGAAGTAGAGTCCCCGGCTCCCGCTCGCCGCGGCGCGCTCCATGATGCGCTCGTTTGCAGTGGCAAACGACAGTCCCGGTGGCAGGGCGAGCGCTTTCTGCGAGCCGGTGAGGACATAGTCCAGGCCCCACGCGTCGCATTCGATAGGCGCCGCCGCCATGCTGGATACGGTGTCGATCACCATGACGACGTCGCCGGACGCGTGTGCGACGGCGGCCAGCTCGCGGATCGGATTCAGCACTCCCGTGGACGTTTCCGAGTGCACCACGCTCACGGTGTCGTAGTGATCGCGCGTCAGCGCCGCGGCGAGCATGTCCGGCGTGTGCACATGCCCGTATTCGACCTCCAGCTTGTCGCAGGCGATGCCGGAGTTCACGGCCGCCTTGTGGAATCGCTTGCTGAAGGCACCGTTCACCAGACACAGCAGCCGCGATCGTACGGCATTGCGAACACCGCCCTCCATCAGGCCGGTCGCGGACGACGTCACCGTGAACACGGGCTGCGTGGTCCGGAAGACTCGTTGCAGTTCCTCGTCAATGCGACTCTGGATCGCCTGGATCTCGGAACCACGGTGACTGATCATCGGACGCGACATGGTGTCGAGAATGTCCTGCCGGACTTCGGTGGGACCTGGAAGAAAGAACTTGCCGAAGGGAGTCATAGGGGACGCGTAAGGAGGGAAGTGGTGAGGCAGGAAGGGCGCGGGCCGGGATCGCGCCGGACCCCGGCACGGTGAGCGACGGAATCGTCCGGTGCCGCTCGCTCGTCCGGGCTGCTCAAATGTGAATCGCCCTCCCCAGCACCCCGAGCGCAGCCTCCTTCGTGGCCTCGGACAGCGTGGGATGAGCATGCACGGTGAGCGCCAGGTCCTCCGACGCACCGCGGTATTCGAACGCCAGGACGACCTCGGCGATCAGTTCGGAGACATTCGGGCCAATCATGTGGCAGCCCAGCAGTTCGTCGGTTCTGGCATCGGAAATGAGCTTCACGAACCCCGAGGTTTCGCCCATGGTGCGTGCGCGACCGTTCGCCGTAAACGGGTATTTCCCTGACGTGATGGGGAGCCCGGCTTCGTGCAGCTCACGCTCCGTGGCACCGACCGACGCGATTTCCGGCCACGTATAGACGACGCTGGGAATGCTGTGGTGGTGCATTCGTGAGGACAGCCCGGCGATGCACTCGGCGGCGACGATGCCTTCCTCCTCCGCCTTGTGCGCCAGGAGCTTTCCTCCCGTCACGTCGCCGATGGCGTACACGTTGGCGCGGCTGGTCCGCATCTGGTCGTCCACGACGATTTCACCGTGCTTCCCGAGGGCGAGACCGAGGGCGGCCGTGTCGATGCCCACCACCGATGGGCGACGCCCCACCGCAACGAGCACGTGGCTGGCTTCGAGAGTCCTGGCCTGGCCGTCACGGTCGAGCGATACGGCAATGCGGTCGTCGTCGCGGTCGGCCCCGGTCACTCTCGTCCCGGTGTGGAACTCGAGACCCTGGCGCCGGAAGACCCGGTCGGCCTCGCGAACGACGTCATCGTCCATCCCGGGCAGTATGCCGGGCATCAGTTCCACCACCGAGACCTTCGCACCCAGCCGGCGCCAGACCGAACCGAGTTCCAGCCCGATGACGCCTCCACCGACGACGACGAGGTGCGCGGGAACCTCCATGAACGTCAGCGCTCCCACGTTGGACACCACGCGCTGCTCGTCGAAGGGCAGGAAGGGCAGTTCGATGGAGGACGAGCCAGTCGCAATGATGACGTGCCGGCAGCTAACGGCCTGGACGTTTCCATCCGGCCCGGTGACCTCGACCACGTTGCCGTCGAGCAGCCGGCCGCTGCCCCGCGCCCAGGAGACTTTGTGCTTGCGGAACAGGAACTCGATGCCGCGCGTGTTCTGTCCGACGACATCGTCCTTCCGCTTGAGCATCTGGTGCAGGTCGACGCGGAGCTCGTCGAATCCGATGCCGTGCTCGTGGGCATGCAGCCGCGCGAACTCGAAGTGTTCGGACGATTGCAGCAGCGCTTTTGACGGGATGCACCCCACGTTGACGCAGGTGCCGCCGAGCGCGGGCCCGGAGTCGACACAGACGGTCTGCAATCCGAGCTGGGCGGCCCGAATGGCGGCGACGTAGCCGCCCGGACCACCACCGATGACGACGACGTCGGCGCGCTGCTGCTCGTTCGACATCACGGGCGACGGGGGTGTACGGGGAGCCGAAAACATAGCGGGTGTGACCGCCGATGGCGACCACACCCGCTACCCCCACCGCGCCGGAACGCGGTGCCCCAACCCTACGCCGCTCGCGTCACGGATCCGATACGCGTTGCGGTGAAATGGCCCATGCGCACGGTTTCGCGATCTCCGTGGCGACGGGTGTGAAACGTCCCCTCCATGCTGCCCTCGCAGTGGGCGCCCTCGAGCACCGTGACCACCGGGATTCCGGCGCCGGGATCGAGGTATGGTCCGATGAGGACGACGCAGGTTCGCTGACTGGCTTCGAGGAGCCGGGCGCCGGCGACGAGTCCATCGGGAGTGCTGAAGAGCTGAAACTGCCCCGGGAGGCGGTGATCGGTGGAGTCGCGCTGCAGATTGAACGACTCGGCGTTGCCGAAGGCGTCGACCAGGCGCCCGCGCCAGGCGCCGGCGAGGTCGGGAACAGGGTCAGGTTGCGTGGTGGCCGTGACGGGCCGCGATCGTTCCTTGATGGACTGCATGGTGTGTGCTCCGTTGCCGATACTACGTGCGGCGCTGCCGAAGGTGTCACGCGACCGGATCGATGTTGCAACTGCCGCCGAACATTGGATGCCGGTTGTCCGCGAATGGTTTACCGGGCCGCACGTGATTGGAGGCCGGTGGTGCGGTGACGTTAAGGAAGCTTCGCCCGATGCAGAACGGGCCGGTTCCGTCCGGGACCGGCCCGTGACCCCGCCGTGACCGTGGTTCAGTCGATGGCCATAAGCGCGGGATCTTCCATCAGCTCCTTGACCCTAACGAGAAAGAGCACAGCCTGCTGGCCGTCGATGATGCGGTGGTCATACGACAGCGCCACGTACATCATCGGCCGCGCCTCGATGCGGCCATCGACGACCACGGCGCGGTCCTGCAGCTTGTGCAGGCCGAGAATCGCCACCTGCGGGAAGTTGATGATCGGCGTCGATAGCAGCGATCCGAAGACGCCGCCGTTCGTGATGGTGAACGTGCCGCCGGTCAGGTCGTCCATGACCAGCTTGCCGTCGCGCGCCTTCTTCGCGATCGCGACGATGTCTCGGCCGATCGAGAGCAACCCCTTGCTGTCCGCATCCTTGATGTTCGGCACCACCAGCCCGGCATCGGAGGCAACGGCGATGCCCATGTTCACATAGTGATGGAACACGATGTGGTCGCCATCGATGCGGGCGTTCACCGTCGGGAACTGCTTCAGCGCCAGACAGGCCGCCCGTACGAAGAACGGCATGAACGACAGCTTCAGGCCGTGCTCCTTTTCGATGCGCTCCTTCACCCGGGCACGGAGCGACTCCACGGCGGACATGTCAATCTCGTTGAACGTCGTGAGGTGCGCGGTGGTGTGCTGCGACTCGAGCAGGTGTTCGGCAATCCGCCGTCGCCGGGTGGACATCTTCTCGCGCGTTTCACGCGACGCGCCCGGCGCCGCCAGGGGCGATGGAGTCTGGTCCGCCGTGGGGCCAGGTTCCGCAGTGGCCAGCCGCCGCGGCGCGTCGGGCGCAGGCGCCTCGGCTGACGGAACCGGCAACGAAGGCGGCGTCATGGACCGCGTGAGGAAGTCGACGACATCCGGCTTGCTGACCACGTCACCCCGACCGCTGCCCGGTACGGCGCCGAGGTCGATGTCGAGGTCGGACGCCATTCGGCGCGCCGCCGGAGACGCGCGCACGATATCGGCGGCCGACGACGCCTTCGCCGGGCGAGCGGGTGGCACTGCGGGAACCGGAGCCGGAGACGGAGGGAGGCCTTCGGGAGGGGGCGATTCGGAAGCCGGCGCGGCGGTTGACGTTGCGGCCTTCCGCGGCGCGCCCTCGACCGCCGCGGGTCCGGTTGCCACGGTTTCGGGTACCGCTGGCTCGATTGCCGCAACAGTGCTTTCGAGCTCCGCGAGCACCGCGCCCACGCCGACGACGTCCCCCTCCTGGTGAAGGCGCCTGACGAGTACGCCGCCGGTTGTCGCCGGCACTTCGACGGTTACCTTATCCGTCTCCAGCTCCACCAGGGTTTCGCCGGCCGCCACCGGATCGCCTTCCCGCTTGAGCCAGCGCGAGACCGTCGCCTCAACGATCGATTCACCGAGCGGGGGGACCTTGATCGGGATCATGCCGTGTGATGTCAGGCAGTTGACGTGAAGCGCGCACGTGCCGCGGGCGGGTGGCGAATGCGAGGGTCAATATAACGGCCGGGGGATTGCTTGCGAGCGCTGACAATTGACGCGCATGGCGGACTGGAACGGCTGCGCTACCGTGAAGATCAGCCCGAGCCCGCCATTCAGGACCCGGGCCAGGTGAAGCTGCGGATGCGCGCGGCGGCGCTCAACCACATCGACCTCTGGACGGTGCGGGGCGTGCCGGGGGTTCGCATTACGCCCGGCTGGATCCTCGGTGCGGACGGTATGGGGATCGTGGTCGACACCGGCGCCGCGGTCACCCGTGTCCGGGTGGGCGACACCGTGTTCATCAATCCGGGCATCAGCTGTCACGCGTGCGAATTCTGCCGGACGGGTGACCACCCGCTCTGCCTGCAGTTTGCCGTCCTGGGAGAGCACCGGCCGGGCACGCTGGCCGAGTTCGTGGTACTGCCGGAACGCAATGTGAGCGCCATTCCAGCGGACTCCAATCCGGAGGTGGCCGCCGCCTTTCCTCTGGCTACCCTCACTGCCTGGCGGATGTGCGTCACGCGGGCGGAGGTCACCGATCGCGACGACGTCCTGATCTGGGGCATCGGTGGCGGTGTCGCGCAGGCGGCGCTCCGGATCTGTCGTCAGCGCGGCGCCCGCATCTGGGTCACGTCGTCGTCGGACGACAAACTGGAGCGCGCCCGGGCCCTCGGCGCGACGACCCTTCTGCGGCACGGACCCGACGTGGATGTCGGACGCGAGGTGCGAGCCAGGACGGGCAAACGCGGAGTGACAGTAGTGATCGACAGTGTCGGCAGCGCCACCTGGGCGCAATCGTTAGGTGCTCTCGGGCGCCGGGGACGCCTGGTCACGTGTGGCGGCACGTCGGGTCACCTGGTTGAAACCGATGTCCGGCGCCTGTTCTGGAACCAGTGGACGATCATGGGCTCCACCATGGGATCCGACGCCGAGTTCGATGCGATCACCGCCGAGTTCCTCGCGGGCCGGCTGACGGCAACTGTGGACTCGGTCTTCCCCCTTGAACGGGCATCGGACGCGTTCGAGCGACTGGAGTCGGGCGCCCAGTTCGGCAAGATCGTCGTGAGGATTTCCTGATGCGCTTTCCGCTCGTGACCCGCTACTCGGACTATGACACGAAGGGCCACGTCAACAACGCCCTCTACCTGACCTACTTCGAGGTTGCCAAGCACTTCCTCTGGCGTGAGACCTGGAAGCAGGACCCGGATCCGCCCTTCGTCGTCGCCGAGGCGACAGTCCGCTTTGTCTCGCCGGCCATGATCGGCGATCCACTCGAGATCGACATCAGCACGCGGGAGATCCGGAATCGCTCCTGGGTCTGGCAGTTCCGGATCACGGATGCGCGAGACGACAGAGTAGTGGCTGAGGGCAGCACCGTGCAGGTCTACTACGACTACACCACGAGGACGGCCATGGCGATACCGGCCGACGTCCGCGCGCTCCTCGAGAGCGGGTTGGCGTGAGCGACCCGGCGCAGTATACGGGCGAGGAGGAGCGCGCCATTCGCGAGTCCGCGCGACGCGGTGGGAAGCCCGACTGCCCCCGCTGTGGGGTTGCCCTCACACCGCGGTCCATTGGCGGCGGGTCGTTCGGTCTTGGTTACGCCAGGCGGCGGGAGTGGCTGATCTGCCCCAGCTGCCACCGCAGCGTGCTGTTCGACCGGAAGCGGGGAACGCGAAACTAGGACTAGGGCGGCAGCAGTCATGGCAGGGAGCGATGGCCGGTCGGGACCTCTGACCCGGGACTCACGGCGGCTTAGATTCCATCGTCGTTCCCAACCCCCGTGTTCCCGTGACCTTCCTCGAACGCCTGCAGGCGAGTTTCGCCCAGCTCGCGCAGGTAATACCCGCCCTCCTTGGCGCGCTGGTCATCCTGTTCGCCGGATACCTGCTCGCCAAACTGATCGAACAGGGCGCCGAGCGGCTACTGCACCGTATTCACCTCAACCAGGCGCTCGAGCGCGGCGGGGTGATGGACGCGGTGGAGCGGGGAGGTACGCACTTCAATCCCACGCGGGTCATCGGGAAAACGGTGTTCTGGATCCTGATGTTCGGCGTGATCATGGTGGCGGCGACCACGCTGGGTATGGAATCCCTGGCCGGGGTGTTCGCGGAGCTGGTCGGCTATCTGCCGAGCCTGATGTCCGCGATCGTCATCATGATCGTCGGCATCGTGCTGGGCCGTTTCACGGGCGGGCTGATCATGGCATCCGCCGGCGCAGTCCAGGGTGCGCCAACGCTGGCCCGCTTCGGTCGCGGCGGCGTGATCATGCTCTCGGTCTTCATGGCACTGCAGGAGCTGGGCATCGCCACCGATATCGTGACAACCGCGTTCGCCATTCTGTTCGGCGCCGTTGCGTTCGGCCTGGCACTCGCCTTCGGCCTGGGGAACCGGGACCTCGCCGGCCAGGTCACGCGCGAGTGGTACCTGCGTTATCGCGCCGAACGCGAGGCGATCGAACGAGAGTCGGAAGAGCGGGAGCTGGCTGAATCGCATGAAATGGAAGGCACCGCCGACACCGGAGAAACCGCAGCAGCTGCGACGCTCGCCTCGTCGCGCCCCCAACCCTGAATCGCGAGTCGTCACATGGCGTCCACACAGACCCCGGTCGTTGCAGCACCCGGCTCCCTGGAGGAGCTTTGGATGCCCTTCACGGCCAACCGAGCATTCAAGCAGGCTCCGCGCCTGCTGAGCGCGTCGCACGGCATGTACTACACGTCGATCGATGGCCGGTCGATCCTGGACGGCGCAGCGGGCCTCTGGTGCGTCAACGCCGGACACGGACGCGAACCGATCGTCCGGGCCATTGGTGATACCGCCGCCACGCTGGACTTCGCACCGGCCTTCCAGATGGGACACCCCTTGTCCTTCGATCTGGCCCGGGACGTGGCGCAGCTCATGCCCGGCGACATGGACCACGTTTTCTTCGCCAATTCCGGATCCGAGGCGGTGGACTCGGCGCTCAAGATCGCGCTGGCGTACTGGCGTGCGCGGGGTCAGCCCGAACGGGTCCGCTTTGTGGGACGGCAGCGGGGATACCACGGTGTCGGCTTCGGCGGGATCTCCGTAGGCGGGATCGCACCCAACAAGGCTGCATTCGCGGGGCAGTTGCTCCCGCACGTGGATCACCTGCCGCACACGCATGGCCTCACCCAGAACAGGTTTGCGCGCGGCCAGCCGGCGCACGGAGCGGAGCTGGCCGACGCGCTCGAGGCGATCGTCGCCGACCGTGGGGCAGAGACCATCGCCGCGGTGATCGTGGAGCCCGTGGCGGGGTCGACGGGCGTTCTGGTGCCGCCCGTGGGCTATCTGGAGCGGCTCCGCTCGATCTGCGACCGGCACGGACTGCTCCTGATCTTCGACGAGGTGATCACCGGCTTCGGGCGGCTCGGGGCGGCATTCGGCGCGCAGCGGTTCGGCGTGCTGCCGGACATGATGACCGTCGCGAAGGGGATCACCAACGGAGCGGTGCCGATGGGCGCGGTGGGAGTCCGGCGGGCGATCTACGACACCATCATCGATGCCACGCAGGCGGGGATCGAGTTCTTCCACGGCTACACCTACTCCGGTCACCCCCTGGCGAGCGCGGCGGGGCTGGCCACCCTGAAGCTCTATCGGGACGAGGGGCTCTTCGAACGGGCGGCCAGCCTCGAACCATACTGGGAAGACGCCGTGCACTCCCTGCGCGGTCTGCCGCATGTGGTCGACATCCGCAACATCGGATTGATGGCCGGTATCGAGTTGGAGTCCCGGGAGGGGATGCCCGGTGCCCGCGGTCTGGACGTGCTCACCGCCTGCTTCCAGAGCGGGCTCCTGATCCGTGTCACCAGTGACATCATCGCGTTGTCGCCCCCGCTGATCATCGAGAAGGGGCAGGTGGACCACCTGACCGAAATACTCGGGGCGGTGTTGAGGAACCTGGAGTGATTCGTCAGTCGTCAGTGGTCAGTCGTCAGTCGTCAGTCGAGCTCAGACCACTGACCACTGACCACTGACCACTGACGACTGACGACTGACGACGTACGTCTCATTTCAGCGTCGGCATCGTGAATTCGGCACCGGTGCGTTCCGACGGCCAGCGTGTCGTTACCGTTTTGAGTTTCGTGAAGAACCGCACACCGTCCATCCCGTGCTGGTTGTGGTCGCCGAAGGCCGAGTGCTTCCACCCACCGAAAGAGTAGAACGCGAGTGGCACCGGGATGGGGACGTTGATGCCCACCATGCCAGCCTGAACGCGGTCGGCGAATTGCCGGGCAGCGTGTCCATCGCGAGTGAAGATCGACGCGCCATTACCGAACTCGTGGCTGCTGACGAGCCCCAGCGCCTCGCCGAAGCTGTGTGTGCGCACGAGGCAGAGGACCGGACCGAAGATCTCCTCGCGATAGATCCGCATGGTGGGCGTGACGCGGTCGAACAGGCAGCCACCGAGGTAGAACCCGTCCTCGTGCCCGGGGACAGCGATTCCCCGGCCATCGACCGTCAGCTCCGCACCCTCGTCGAGTCCGATCGCGACGTAGGCTTCGACCCGGTCGCGGTGGGCGCGGGTGACCAATGGACCCATCTCCATATCCGGCTCCATCGATGGGCCAACGCGCAACGCGCGCACGCGGGACGCGAGCCGATCACGCAGGCGGTCGGCCACGTCGTCGCCGACCGCGACCGCGACCGAGACAGCCATGCATCGCTCGCCTGCCGAGCCGTATGCGGCGCCCATGAGCGCATCCACCGCCTGGTCCAGATCCGCGTCAGGCATGACGACCAGGTGGTTCTTGGCGCCTCCCATGGCCTGCACCCGCTTTCCGTGCGCGGCCGCGGTCGCGTACACGTGCTGTGCGACCGGTGTCGATCCGACGAACGAGACGGCCTGGATCGACGGGTGGACGAGCAGGGCGTTCACCACCTCGGCGTCGCCGTGCAGCACGTTCAGCACGCCCGGCGGCGCGCCGGCCTCCGCCAGCAGCTCGGCGAGACGCATGGGGCACGACGGGTCCTTTTCCGACGGCTTGAGAATGAAGGTGTTTCCGCAGGCAATGGCCGGTGCCAGCATCCACAGGGGCACCATCGCGGGGAAGTTGAACGGCGTGATGCCGGCCACGACGCCAAGCGGCTGCCGAAGCGAGTGCATGTCCACGCCGGTGGAAACACCTGACGAGAACTCGCCCTTCAGCAGGTGAGGAATGCCGCAGGCGAACTCCACGACTTCCAGTCCGCGCTGGAGTTCGCCGCGTGCGTCGGCGAGGACCTTGCCGTGTTCGGACGCGATCAGGCCCGCAAGTTCCGTCGCGTGCGATTCCGCCAGCTCGCGAAAACGGAAGAGGACCCGTGCCCGACGCATCGGCGACCAGCTGCTCCACTCGACGAAGCCGCGTTCGGCCGAGATGGTGGCTTCCAGGACGTCGTCGGCCCCGGCGAAGGACACCAGGCCGAAGAGGGAGCCGCTGGAAGGATTGAACACCGATCCGGACCGCGCGCTGGTTCCGTACCATGGCCGGCCACCCACAAAATGCGGGATCGTGGTGGCTCCGAGGCTCTGGGCCCCGTCCGTTGTGGCGGCGGTCGTGTGCCGCGTTCCGGCGATCGCCATGGCCCGACGCTACGAACCCGGAGGAGCGGCCACGGTGTCAAGCGCCTCGCGCACGACCCGTACCGCGCTCCGCATTTCGTCCATGGTGCCGATCGAGAGGCGGAGGTATGTAGCCAGCGGAGGAAACGGGCGCCCGACCGCTACGCCCCTTTCCCGGCAGGCCTTCTGGAAGAGCGCGGCGTCGCGGTGAATGTCGGTCATGACGAAGTTCGTATGTGTCGGCTGGCAATCGAGACCCGCTTCCCGCAATGCGCGGACGGTGAAGTCGCGGGTGGCCTGATTCGCGGCGCGCTCCCGATCCACGTGATCCCGCAGTCCCATGGCCGTGACCGCCGCACGCGCGGCGAGGACATTCACGCCGCTGGCGAGGCGGAGCGGCTCGAGCGTGGCGATGGTCTTCTCGTGCGCCACGGCGTAGCCGACCCGCATGCCGGCGAGCCCATGCACCTTGGAGAACGTGCGCGCCACAACCACGCGAGGATCGTCGACTGCCATGGGGATGAGGGTATCGTACGCCAGATCAGCGACGTACTCGAAATACGCTTCGTCCACGAGCACCACGGCGTCCGGCGCACGGCGCTGGACGCCGCGAATGAACGCAACGGCATCGGCTTTACCGTAGACGCGGCCGGTGGGATTATTCGGATTGCAGAAGAAGACCAACCCGGCGCCAGCGGCGGCGGCCGTCATCGCGTCCAGATCGAGCCGGAGCTGCGAGTCAACCCGGGGTTCGCGCACCTGGGCGCCGAGGCGCAACGCGGTTCGCACCGGTATCTCAAACGTCGGAGCGGCGCTGACGAGTGCACGCCCGCTGGACGTGAACGCCTCCGTAGCGTACCGCAGTACCTCACCCGACCCGCAACCGAGGAGGATCTGTTCCGTCCTGACTCCGTGCTTTCGGGCGATGGCGTCGCGCAGCTCCACATCGGTGTCCTTCGGATAGCGATTGCTTTCCGAAAACATGGCGCGCATGGCGTCGAGCACCGCGGGCGCCGGGCCGTTGGGGTTCTCGTTGCTGTCTACCCGGATCAGCGCTGCGGCGGCGTGCGGGTCCGGATGGAGACGCCCGGCGGCGAGCGCCTCACGTCCGCGGGCGGCAACAAGGTCACCGGCGAAGAGGGCGGCGCCACCGGCGCCTGCCGTGCGAAGGAACGAGCGTCGACTGACCATGAAGCCTCCCGGAGGCTCACAAAATATGCCCCGGGTGGGAATGCGCCATGGATCGGTGGGCCGGCAACGGTGACGGCATCGTCACCGGTACGTTCGCGCCGCCGGCAGCTCGTCCTCGGCAGCGTTCGCGGCCGCGGCGGCTTCCTGCAGGAGCCGCACGGTCGCAGCGGGCCATGGCTGTTGCGATCCGCTGACGTGCGCAACCGTTTCAACGCCCACGGGTGATCGCCCGTAGATCCGCTGGAAGACGACCATGGCCGCGAGATAAGTGCCCATCGTGGACGGATGGAACTGGTCACCGGCGTACAGCGGCAGTGTGGGGTCCTGCTGCCACGCCAGCTGCCAGGCCTCGCCGGCGGGCGCGAAGAGGCCGTGGACGGAGTCGGCTGCGGCCCGGTACGACGCCCGTACATTGGGGAAGTCGAACGACCGCGCGAAGGACGGCCAGACACCATACATCAGCGTCTTGCTGCCGTAGGGGGCGATGAACTCGGCGAAGTTGAACGCCCACGTGATCAGTTCGTCCCGACTGTCGGGAAGCGCGGAGGGTCCCTGCTGCAGGACGACGAAGTCGTAGTCGCCCTGTTCGATGGCCTCCAGTGCGTCTCCGAGGATGTAGTGATCCGAGAGCGCGAAGTCGGGATAGGCGACCTGCACGCAGTAGCAGCCTGCCAGCCCGGCGCGCGAGGCGAGGTCGGCGACGGTCAGCGGAAGGTTGTTCACGTAGGTCAGGCTGTTTCCGACAAAGAGGACGCGGACCGATCCCTCGGGAGGCGCCGGCTCGGTGCCCAGACTGCATCCCAGCGCGGCGAGGACCGGAAGAGCACGGCGATTGATCATGCCTAACGACGATGGGACGGGGGACGGGAGGGGAGGCGGCGGGCGGAACCGGCCAAACCTATACGGAATGGTACGTCATGCCCGATCCATTTGCCGAAGGGCTTCTGGACAGGGTCGAACGGACAGGTCGTCCTGCCGGCGCCGGCAGACCGGTTTTCCGCCGGTCGTGTCCGGGGCGGAAAAGGGTGGCCGTCCCCGTTCAACCGCGCCGTCGAACCGCGCGGGGGCATGGACGAGGCAGGGAGACGGAATCGACGACGCCGGCCCGGTCCTGACGGACGACCGGAGCCCGAATACACACCGCAAGCTGGTCCGGGAAATGCCCGAACGGCAAGAAGCCCCTGTCATGGGTACCTCCATACAAAATGCCGTGAGTCATAGACTTACGCTGTGTCCGGTCGATTGTCTTCAGGGGTTCTGCCCGCTAGATTCGGGGGGCCGCGCGACGGCCAGAAATCCCCCGACCAGCGCCTGAACCATGACGGCACCGAACCAGCGCGAGCGGATCGTTCCGCGGCTCATCGACGAGGAAATCAAGGAATCGTTCATCAACTACTCGATGAGCGTGATCGTGTCCCGCGCATTGCCCGACGTGCGCGATGGACTGAAGCCGGTGCACCGGCGGATTCTCTTCGCGATGAACGACCTGGGGCTCGTGCCGGGCCGGCCGTACAAGAAGTCGGCGACAGTCGTCGGCGATGTGCTCGGCAAGTACCACCCGCACGGCGACCAGTCCGTGTATGACGCCCTGGTGCGCATGGTGCAGGAGTTCTCGCTGCGCTACCCGCTGGTGGACGGGCAGGGGAACTTCGGTTCGGTCGATGGTGACCCGGCAGCCGCTTACCGGTACACGGAGTCACGGCTCACGGCGATCGCCATGGAGATGCTGGCCGATATCGACAAGAACACCGTCGATTTCGCTGCCAACTTCGACGACCGGTTGACCGAGCCCAGAGTCCTGACGGCGGCGGTACCCAACCTGCTGATCAACGGCTCGTCAGGCATCGCCGTGGGCATGGCGACCAACATCCCGCCGCATAACCTGCGGGAGATCGTGGCGGCGACCATGACCCTGATCGACCATCCGGAGGCCTCGGTCGCCGACCTGCGCAAGCTGGTCACGGGACCGGATTTCCCGACGGGCGGCTTCATCTATGGGGTGGACGGCATCCGCGACTACCAGGAGACCGGGCGCGGCAAGATCGTGATGCGCGCGCGCGCGGTGATCGAGGAGAAGGAATCGACCGGACGGTCGCAGATCGTCATCAACGAACTGCCGTACCAGGTGAACAAGGCGAACCTGGTCGCCGAGATCGCACAGCAGGTGCGGGACAAGAAGCTGGAGGGTATCAGCGACCTGCGCGACGAATCCGATCGCGACGGGATGCGCGTGGTGATCGAGCTCAAGCGTGATGCGATCCCGCGTGTGGTGATGAACCAGTTGTACAAGCGGACGGCGATGCAGTCGTCGTTCGGCGTGATCATGCTGGCGCTGGTGCCCGACGCGCAGACCGGGAGGCTTATCCCGAAGGTGATGGGTCTGCGTGAGTGCCTGGAGCACTACATCGCGCACCGCCATGAGGTGATCGTCCGTCGCACGCAGTTCGACCTCGACAAGGCGCTGGAGCGGGAGCACATCCTCGAGGGGCTGAAGATCGCGGTCGACAACATCGACGCCGTGATCAAGGTCATTCGCGGCGCGGCCAACCCCGAGGTTGCCGGCGAGCAGTTGCAAAAGCGCTTCAAGCTGACCGAGCGCCAGGCCGAAGCGATCCTCAACATGCGCCTGGCACGCCTGACGGCGCTGGAGATCGGCAAGCTCGAGGAGGAACTCAAGGAGGTCCGTGCGACGATCAAGTCGTTGCGCGCGCTGCTCGAGTCCAAACCGAAACGCATGGCGTTGATGAAGTCCGAGTTGCAGAAGATCGTGGAGAAGTTCGGCGATGAGCGGCGCACCGAGATCACCGGCGACCAGGGCGATTTCACCGTGGAGGACCTGATTGCCGAGGAGGACATGGTGGTGACCGTGTCACACTCGGGGTACATCAAGCGGACGTCGATCACGACATATCGGCGCCAGCGGCGGGGCGGCAAGGGTCTCACCGGCGCCGAGCTGCGTGACGAGGATTTCATCGAACGGCTCTACGTCGGCTCGACGCACGACTACATCCTGGTCTTCACCAACGACGGGCGGTGCTACTGGCTCAAGGTCTATGAGATACCGCAGGCCGGCCGCGCGACCAAGGGCAAGCCGATCGTCAACCTGATCAACGTGTCGCCCGACACGCAAATCCAGGCGATGGTCTTCGTGAGGGAGTTCAAGGACGACGAGTTCCTTCTCTTCTGCACGCGGAAGGGCACCGTGAAGAAGTCCCGCCTGTCCGAGTACGGGAACGTCCGGTCGACGGGGATCAAGGCGATCAAGATCGAGGACGGCGACGAGCTGATCGAGGTGGCGGTGACGTCGGGGAACAACGACGTGGTGATCGCCACGAAGCATGGCTTGTCGATCCGCTTTCATGAAAGCGACGTACGCGAGATGGGGCGCGACACGACCGGCGTGAAGGGTGTGGAGTTGAGCGACGACGACCGCGTGGTCGGCATGGTCGTCATCAAGCGGGAGGCGACGCTCCTGTGCGTGACGGAGAAAGGGCTGGGCAAATGCACGCATATCGACGAGTACCGCGTGCAGAGGCGGGGCGGGAAGGGGATCCTGACGGTGAACCGGACCGATCGCACCGGAAGCGTGGTGACGCTGATGGAGGTGCTGCCGGAAGACGAAATCATGATCATCACGCGGAGCGGAATGATCATCCGGTCCCCGGTGTCGCAAGTGCGCGTGGCGGGTCGCGCGACACAGGGAGTGCGGCTGGTGAACCTCGACGGCAGCGACCTGGTGACGGCGGTGGCCCGGGTGATCCCGGAGGATGACAAGGAAGTAGGCGACGAACCGCCGGGCGAGCCGGAATCGCCGGATGCACCGGAGTTGGCGCTGGAGCAATAATCGTCAGTCGTCAGTCGTCAGTCGTCAGTCGTAGTCCGCGGGACGACTGACGACT
>DASWGU010000082.1:0-15308 GCA_036393555.1 Gemmatimonadaceae bacterium | reverse complement strand
CGCCGTCCATCGCAAGGGGCGGCACCGGCGGAAGCGGTGCAGGCACAAACGCCTTGACCGTCTCCCCGCCGGCCGAGGTCGTCTCGTACGTGCCGGTGCGGTTCCGTTTCACCCGCCCTCCCCTTGGTAAAGCGACTTTAGTTCGGTCGTGAACAACTAAAGCGAGACGACGTTAGCTTTATTAGCTCCGCACGTCAATCTTGCCCGTCACCGCGGCGGAGATGAGGGCGGTGCGGAGCTCCTTGAGGCGCTCGATGGCGTCGCGGACCTTGGCGACGAGGGCATCGATGCGCGCGGTCTCCCGGTCGAGGAACTGCACGATCGTTTCCTGCTCTGCGTCGGAGGGGCGTGGCAGGTAGATGTCGCCAATCGTGTCGGTGTTCAGGTTCAGCTGCGTTCCCAGTTTGCCAAGACCCTTGTATGGCTCTCCACACGAGAACAGATAGAAAAGGAACTCTCGATTCTCGCGAAGACCTACGAAGTAGGCGAAGCCGTCGTGGATGCAGCACTTGATCTTGGTGATCACGGGCTTGCCTACGGTCGCGGCGATGCTCACAAACAGCTCCCCAGGTTCGAGCGCAACGCTCTTCGACTTACCTAGTGCCGAGAGACGCTGAAGCACCTCGACGGACGAGGCACAGCCGCTTGACCTTCTTTACCTCCCAATACGCCGGAATCTCCCCCAGCCACTCGACGCCGGAGTCCTTCATGGGGACGGTCTGGTCGAGGCCAGCACGCAGTCGAGGCGCCGGAGAACCGTGAGTGGAAGGATGACGTCCTGGTACTTGCCGCGTTTGAACGTGTCCCGGATGAGGTCCGCGACGCCCCAGAGGAAGCTGACGATCTCGCTATGGTTCACTGAGTTGGCTCTCCGTCCCCGCCAGGTTGGATAGGTGCCAGGTTGGGCACCGCGGGACGAAATGCAATTCTACCGCGGCGCGCACACAAGATGCGCAGGCGAGCAGCCCGCGCGAGTCGCCACCGACGGAAGCGCCATCAGAGTGGTACAGGCACCACCCCACGCCAGGCGAGCAGCAGCAGGGAGCCGATAAGGCATAGGCGCGCCAGCACTTGCACAACCAGCACGAGCCAGAACGCCACCCGCGCCCCCGGAACCTGGCGATCGAAACCCAGGGTGACCAGATCATGAAGGCCACCGCTGCGTCCGATCGACCGGGTCGCGGCACCAGCCAATGCGCCACCCGCGGTGTCATCAGGCTTCATGCGCGTCACACCTGAAAAGAGAGATCCTCCAGCCAGGATGGTCGGGCCCGGTTCCGCCGCATTCCCGTTGCAGGACCGGTTGGCGACACCGGGTCCAAAACGGTTCATGTGGGAGTGGAACTGTTGCCAAGCCGCGATGAAGTCGATACCGGCTTGCGTTTCCCGGGCAGCCCGCACGACCTGGCGGCCGATGCATCCGAAACCGTTGATTCCGACCTTGATGGCCAAAGGTACAACCCCCTCGCGACTCTTGCCGAGACAACCGAACCCCCTCGAGGAAACTGGACTTGTCGATGTCGATCTCGTTGCCCAATCCAGGGTTGAAGAGGGATTCGAACCCCCGATCTCCTGCGTGTAAGGCAGGCGTTCTGACCAATTGAGCTATTCGCCCGCGATCGGGAACGAGGAGGGCACGAGATCGGTCTTCAATGACCACTCGGCACCGGGAGCGGGAGCGGGCGGCTCGCGGAGCGGCAGGTCGGGGCTCAACTTCGGCGACGTGCAGCCGGTTACGGGATGGCCGGAATAGACGTAGCCGAGGCCGTGCGTCATCACGAATGGAACCGGCATCGCATGCAGGCGCGCGATGGCTGTCTCGTGATCGCGCTCAGTCATTCTGCCAAGACTGACTGGCCCGGCCCTGCGTCAATCGGCCCGCAGGACCTCAGTAGGGTCGCTGTCAGCGATCCGTCGTGCCGGCAGGTAGCTCGCCAGCAACCCGATCGCGCCAAGCGTGATCGCGGCGGCGAAGAAGGTCGTTGTGTCGAGCGGCGATACACCGAACAGGAACGATCCGAGCACGCGCACCGCCAACGCGGACAGGACCAGGCCTCCCGCGATCCCGGCAGCCAGCGCTGCGGCCTCGGAACTCATTGCCGAGCGCGTGATCTGTGCTCGATGCGCGCCCAGCGCCGCGCGAATGCCGAACTCCCGTCTCCGCGCCGCGACCATCCGTGCCGTCAGTCCGAAGATTCCGATCGCGGCGAGCAGCATGGAACAGCCACCGAACACCGCGACCAGCACCGCACGGTAGCGCGCCGGCGCCGTGGAGTCGCCGACCAGCGACTCGAGTGTGGTCACGCGACCCACTGCAACGCCGGGAGCGGCCTGCGTCACGATGCGGCGTACCGATGGCAGCAGCAGCTCACCGGGTAGCGGCGACCGCAGGATCAGCCAGAACCGGCTCGGCGGCTGCTGCCAGAAGGGGAAGTAGAAGGTCGACTGGGGCTCGCCCGTGAGGTCGCCGAGCAGGATATCGCGAACCACGCCGATCACTTCCCAGCGCTTGTCGTCGCGCAGGATGAACGAGCCGATGGGCGACTCCGCGGGCCAGTATCGCCGTGCGAGCGACTCGCTCACGATGACGACCGGACGGGCACCCTCGATGTCGCCGTCGTCGAA
Source organism: Gemmatimonadaceae bacterium (assembly GCA_036393555.1). GTDB lineage: Bacteria > Gemmatimonadota > Gemmatimonadetes > Gemmatimonadales > Gemmatimonadaceae > JABWBJ01. Next base: position 12,683 of record DASWGU010000082.1, on the reverse strand, counting down.
GACCCGGCCGGCCAGCAGGGGGATGCCCAGCATCTCGTGGAAGCCCGCCGCCACCGTGATGCGATTCGCCTCCGGCTTCTTTCGGTTCTGCGGTACCTCCCGCCCTTCGATGTCGAACGAACTGCTCCCGCCCTCGCCGGAGAATGGGACCGCGCTCGCAAGCGTCGCGCGCTCCACGCCCGGCATGGCGCCCACGCGGCCGACGAGTTCCCGGGCCACCCGGCGCACCTCAGGCGACTCGGCCTGCGCTCCCGACAGCGGCAGGCGAACGGCCACCAGGTTGCCTCGCGCGAAGCCGGGGTCTACCGACTCCAGGTTGAGCAGCGTCCTGCCAAGGAGGCCAGCGCCAACGAGCAGCACGATCGCCAACGCGGCCTCCACGGCAATGAGGCCGTGCTGAAGTCGGGCGGTCACGCGGTCGGCTGAGCTGGTCCGGTGCGAGAGCGGCCTGGTGCCCGACCCCGCCACGAACAGACCCGGCGCAACACCGAACAGGACTCCGACAGCGATGCCGAACGTGCCTGTCCCCAGCAGCAGCCGTGCGTCGATCGGCAGGTGCACGGGAAACCCGAGTTCCGGCGGAGCCAGTGCGAGCAGGGCCGGCACAGTGAACACGGCGACGAGGATCCCGACCAGCGCGCCGAGCAGTCCGATCGAGCCTCCCTCGAATGCCAGTTGGCCCCCGAGGTCCGCGCGGCTCGCGCCAAGGGCCCGCCGCGTCGTGAATTCGTGCCGGCGCCGGACGGCGTCGGCGGTAAACAGCGTCGCGACGTTGACGCCGGCAATCGACAGCAGCAGGGCCGCGGCGCCGAGCAACAGGAGCAGGGGCGCCCTGGCGTTCGTGATCTCGGCATCCTGCCGGGGCAATACGCGTGCGCCGCGCCGCATGACGTCGGCGCCGCCGCCTAACAACGCCTGGGCTTCCACTGCCGCCTGCTCGAGGCTCACGCCCGGACGCAGGCGCGCGATTCCCTCGTACAGGTGCCAGCCGCGATCGCTGGCGTCACCAAAGATGCCGGCCGGCACCCAAACGTCCGGCGTGCCCGCCGTCAACCCCTCGTGACTCCGCACCCGGAAGCCCGGCGGCAGCGCGCCCACCACTTCGTAGCGGACACCGTCGATCGTGACGAAGCGATCCGCGAGGTCCGGACTGCTTCCCAGACGCCCGACCCAGAAGCCGTGACTCACGACGGCTACGCGCGCCCCCGCAGCCCCGCCCTCGTCCTCCACGAAAGTACGCCCCGCTTCGGCTCGCGCCCCCAGCATGGGGAACAGCGATGGCGACGCGGCACCGAAGCCGATCAGGGCGGGATCGCCATACCCCGTGAGGGTCGCCTCACGCGTCGTGTAGATCGCGACTTCCCGGAAGAGGCGTTGGCCTTCGCGCCAGTCGCGATACTCGGGATACGACAGTGCAATTCGATCCCACAACGCGTCGAGCACCTCGTGTCCCTTCCAGGTCGGGTAGGTGTTCCAGACCGTCACCAGCTCGTGCGCGTCAGGATACGGCAGCGAGCGGATCATGACGCGGTCCACCACCGCAATCATGGCCGCGGTGGCGCCGGTGCCGAGGCCCAGGGTGAGGACGGCCGTGGCAGTGAATCCCGGCCGACGACGCCACAGACGGAGCGCCTGGCGAACGTTCATTGCCGACGCGCCGAGTGGCGCCGACCTATCGACGGCGCCGTGCCGCCAGCCCCGCAGCAAACGCGACACGGCATAGCCAGCCGCGATCCGCAGGGCCAGCGATGCATACCAGGCATCGCGCCAGGCGGCCGGCTTTTCGCGATATTCGTCGTACAGGTCGCCGCGAATGCTCTCGTCGACTTCGGGATCGTGGATGGCCGCGCGCAGCAGCCGGTCGAAGAAGCGCGGCGGAGTCATCGCAGTACCCGAGCCAGATCGCTCCAGATGCCCATCCACGCATCGCGTGCGGCGCGCAGCGTGGCGCGGCCGGCGGCCGTGACCCGGAACCGGCGGCGGAGGTAGCCTCGACGTTCGTGGCCACCCTTCTCCACCGAGACCGCGACGTATCCCTTTCGCTGGAGTCGATCGAGCGTGCGGTACAGTGCGCCCCGGGAGACCGATCGACCAGTGACGCGCTCCACCTCCTCTCGCAGGCGCAGCGCGTACGGTTCGCCCTCGATCAGGAGTAGCGCGGACAGGACGAGTTGTTCGAATTCGCCGAGGAAGACGGGTCGCGGCATGATAGTGTCACTATTGTCGGCACTCGCATGGTATCGAAGCGCACAGTGCGGCACAATGGCAGACAACCGGGAGGATTCGGCCGGCGGGGCGGGACCGCGCCCGCCTCCGTCATGCGTCCCGATGACGTTCACGTGCGGCCTCCCTAATCCCCGCCCTTGCGCTCCAGCGCCTTCAGTAGCTGGCTCGTGTACGTCTGCAGCGCGTCCGCCGGGGTCCGGCCGGTACCCACGTCGCGCGCGACCCCCAACCGCAGCACGGTCAGCTCGGCTTCACCCGCGCGCCGACTCACCAGGTCGACGATGGCCGTCGTCGCATCGGTCACGGGCACGCCGTTCGCAACCAGGTCCGCAAGCGTCACGAACGCGAGTCCGAGGTCCCCGTCCGATGCCTCTCGGGCCAACGCCACTCGGCCAATCCCCTCACGCGAAACACCGGCGTGGAGTGCGCTGGCCGCCGCCACGAGCGTGCCGGTCGAGGCACCCGGCGCCAGGGCCGCGCGCGCATCGTGGAGCTCGCGCATGAGCGTGCGCACCGCGTGGAGGACGCGGGCGTCACTCGCGCCCTTGAGCGCACCTTCCGCCGCCTTCGCCAGCAATGGCTCCGTGGGGAGTCCCATCGCGCGCGTCGAGTCTGCCAGGCGCCGGAGCGTGTCCCGGCTCGCCTGGCTCAGGGATGTCGGGGGTGACTGCGCGGACGCGCGACCAACCACGCACGCCGTCAGCGCGGCCGCCAGCACCAGTCGGCGGGAGCGAGTCCTCACGATCCTCGTACCAGGACGACGGAACTGGGAGCGCCGAAGTCGTCGTCGGTCGCGCGTGGTGCACCGGGGTCCTGCCGGAGGACCCCATCCACGACGAACGCGTACGCATACCGACCTGGTGACAGCGGCACGTCGATGACCCAGGTCCGGCCGTCCGGCGCCCGGGTCAGCGGGAGCGACGTCGGGCTCCACGCATTGAAGTCGCCGGCGAGGGCGACCCGGCCCGCGCCGGAAGCGTCGAACCGGAACCGAACCGTCGCCGGTACCACGTCGGCTGTCACCCGCGCAACATCGAGATGGCGCTCGCTGAACAGTGCAACCGCGGACCCGCCGAGCACCACGCAACACAGCCCCGCTGCGACCGCCGCCCAGGGACGGATCGTCCACACGCGCGGGGCGCGACCCGCCGGCCGCGGCGCCTCGGCCAGTTCGCGGAGCAGACGATCGCGCAATGCCGGTGACGGCTCCGCTCCCTCGCGCAGAACGCGGATCGCGCGGGCCAGCTCCACGCTCATCGTGGTCTCGTCGAAGTCACGCATGTCGGTCCTCCCGCAACAGCCCCTGGAGTCGGTCGCACGCCCGCTGCACGCGCATCTTCAGCGCCGAAATGCCGACTCCGGTGGCCTGGTGCATTTCCTCGTAACTCAACTGCTCCACGTGCCTGAGCAGGAACGCCTCGCGCTGCGCGGGCTCCAGCCGCGCCACGGCCCGCTCGATCGCGTCCCGCAGCATCTCGTCGTCCAGCAGCGAGCGGGCCGCCGCCGATGCGACCGCACGGTCGTCCGCCACTATGACGGCCGAGCGCCGCCCGTGCGAACGCAGCATCGTGCGACATCGATTGAGGAGAATGCTGATGAGCCATGTGCGAAACTCCGTGCTGCCGTCGTACCGGGCGAGCGCGCGATGGGCGCGCAGGAAGGTCTCCTGCGTCGCATCCTCCGCGTCCTCGACCGAGCCGAGCATCCGTGTCGCGAACCGCAGGCAGACGCGCAGGTGCCGGTCGACCAGCGTCGTAAACGCCCCGGAATCCCCGTCAAGAGCGGCGCGGACGAGCGCTGCATCCGTCATCGTTGCCCAGTTGTACCCGCGTACCGGCAGCGGCGTCACGCTGGCGGTACCGACCCTCGCCATGTCACCGGATGACGAACAGGCCGACGCGTCCATTGAACTCGTCGTTCACCGTGGGCAGGCCGGCCGGCACGATCCACGCACCTTCGTCGACGCGCACGTTCACGCGATACGTGCCTGGTGCCATCGGCAGCGTCACCTGCCAGCGCTGGTGGGAGGCGAACCGCATTGCGACGGGCTTCCAGTTGGAGAAATCGCCGGCGATGTCGACGCGTTTTGCATGGGAAGCGTGTACCGAGAGCGTGTGCGTGTCACCGGTATCCCGCGTGACCGCGAACGCCGCCGCCAACGGCGCAGACCTCGGCCCATGCATCGGCAAGGCCGGCACGGCGAGTGCGGCCGGCGTCCAACGCAGCCCCAGCGTGAAGAAGCGGGATCGCTGCTCCGGGTTGCGGATTGAGGGATCCGAGCCTGCGCTGGCGAACAACGCCAGGCGCGGCAGGATCGGAACCACCGCGGTGGTGTGACCCCAGATCAGGCGACCCGCGCGCGACAGGCTGTCGTTCATGGGCCCCCACGGCAGCAAGCCGCTAACCACGGAAAGGCCCAGGACGAGCCGGCCAGGCCCAAGCGGGCTCCACTCGACGCGGGCCTCGAACTCCGACCAGCGCCGCTGCTGCGAGGTCATGCTGCTGTCCGGCACCATCTTGCTACCCGACAATCTCGTCCATCCCGAGTCGGTCAACAGCGAATCGAGCACCGTGACTTCACGGAACGCGATGCGCTCCCCGACCACGCGGGACGATCGATCGTGGATTGCCACCGAGACGACGGCATTGCCGACGGGTTGCCACAGGCCGGCGTTCACACCATTGAAGGTGCGAGTGCCAAGCCAGGCGCCACCCGCTCCGATGCGCCGGTGCGCCGCGGCGCCAACCTCGAAGTCGGTCGCGCGCGCGTCGTCTGTCGACCAGTTGGACCGATATCGCACCACCAGGCCGAACTGGAACGCTTTCCATGGCGCGGTCTCGAGCTGCGCGCTCAGCCCCGCACGCTCGAGCCCCGACACGGCATCCATCGCCCCGGCGACCTGTGCATGCGCGGCGCTGCCGACCGCCAGGTACGCGGCCAGGAGCACCGGGATCGACGAGCCTTGCATCACGCCTCCGTCCACACAGGTTGGACCCGTCCCAGCGGTTATACCTGTACAGGAACGGCAAAGTCACTCGTGACGCAGGCGGGCGGCGGCGGGTATCACGGGTCGAACCTGACAGGGACGGGGAATCATGCGCGGAAAGGGACTTTCGATCATCATGACGGGCCTGCTGACGGGTGCGGGCTTCGCGGGTTGCTCGAATGACACGACGGGGCCGGACAACGCGAGCCCGCTCGCCGGACTGACGCGGGTCGAAGCCAACGACACGGGGACGACGTCCGGACCGCCGGGGCAGGTCGCGCCGGGGTCGTTCCATGGAAACGTTCTCGGTCTTGCGGTGAACGGGGCCACCGGCGACACGCTGAGTTCTGCGGTCAAGCTCGAAGGCGTGAAGGTCACGGCGTACGAACACAGCGGCCAGTTCGGGACGGACGGCCGGCCGCTTCCCGGCGCGGTCGCCGGAAGCGTGACGACCGATGCGAATGGCACGTTCCAGATGCCGGAGTTGCCGGGCGGCGAATACATCGTCACGATCGCGCCGCAGCCGCCGTACGACGCCGTGTACCACGGCGGGTGGACCATCACGACGGTAAGCGAGGAGAGCAACAGGCATCCGTGGTGGATCTTCCTGCCGCGGAAATGAGCCGCCTTCTCGCCAGACCGGCGTCAGGCGCGTTCGCTCGAACCGAACACGTCGTCCAGGTTCACCTCGAGTGTCGCGCCAACGGCCGGCGGTGACCACTCGAAGCTGTCCCGGACGACCAGGTCGGCCCCACCGGGACGCACCACCGTGATCGACCGATCGTCCACGTCGACGATCCAGTAGTCCGGGACCCTGACTTTCTCGACGTAGAACTCGCGCTTGGGTCCCCGGTCTCGCCTCATTGTCGAAGGAGATAGCGCCTCGACGACCAGGATCGGGACGGGCGCCGATTCCCACTTCGACTTCGACGCTGGTGGCTGCCGCACCGCCAGATCCGGCTGCACGTGCGACTCGGATGTCCGCATGACCGGATGACCGCAGAACACCAGGCCCAGCCGGTGCCTCTCCACGAACGGGACCAGGATACGGTTGAGTCGAGCGATCGCCGTTTCGTGATCCGGTTCCGGCGGTGGCGTCACGAACAACTCCCCGTGCAGCAGCTCGTACCTGTTCCCGTCGTCCGGAAGTCGATCCAGGTCGTCGAGCGTCCAGACCCCGAGCTGGGCCATGTGCATGGTTCACCGCTCCTCGGCGAGTTGTCGTGGTCGCGCATGCGCCGAGGATAGCAGCACGACGGGCTCGGACCTGTACCGCGGAAACGCACTCTGAATCGTTTCGCCGCGGCCGGCCCTCCGCCGAGCTTACCCTCGGCGGTCCCGCCGAGTCAACTCGGCGGGATGCTTCCCACGGTCACCGCGAGCGTGAGCGCACAGGAACGAGACGACCGAGAGAAAGACGGATCGCCAGTTCGTTCGACGGCATCGCGGCGATCCTGTCGGCGATACCGGCTGGCTCATGAAACCGGAGCGGTATCGCTGCCGTTGGCCCAGAGCACAATGGTGCCGGTTGCGACATATCCGACCAAGGTTGAGCGGCCGACAGTTGCCAGCTGTAAACCGTCCAGGAGCCAGTCCAACTGGAGCAGGACCGTGTCTTTGTTCAGCGTCCGGTCGCATTTCCAAGAAAGGGTCTTCTGCATTTCGTGTGGGTACTTTGAGTATGGAATCAGGTGCGCGGTAGAGGCGGGAGGGTGCAGGTCAGGATCTTGAGGTGCAGGTAGTCCTCGTCGCGCAAGTCGGACGGAGCGAACGTGGTACAACCGGCAGCGCCGGGTCACGTCGCACTGCCGCGCCACTCGGTCCACAAAGGCACACGACAAGCGAGTGAACTGCTGCTAAAGGTGTCCCGTTCGCCAGACCCGGACGCAATGAGGGCCGGCTCGCGCCGGCCCTCCTGCCCTGCCGCTAACCCAGCCACCTGGCTCAGTCGTTGCCGCCCAGCGAGAAGCTGCTCTCGGCAAAGCTCGGGGCGAAAATCCCCGGCAACGGCTCGCCGCTCCCCGGCAGTTCCTCCACCTGCGGCATCTCCATCCCCTCGATCTCCACCTCCTCGTACCGGTACTGACCCGTACCCGCCGGAATCAGATGGCCGATGATGATGTTCTCCTTGAGGCCGAGGAGATCGTCCTTCGCTCCACGAATCGCCGCATCCGTCAGCACCCGCGTCGTCTCCTGGAAGCTCGCCGCCGATACGAACGACTGCGTCGTCAGGCTCGCCTTGGTGATCCCCAGGAGCAACGGCTCCGCCGTCGACGCCTTGTGCTTCTTCTTCTTCGTCCGGTCGTTCTCGTCGCGGAAGACCTGCCGGTCCACGTGCTCGCCCTCCAGGAACTCCGTGTCCCCGGGGTTCACGATGCGAACCTTCTGCAGCATCTGCTTCACGATCACGCCGATGTGCTTGTCGTTGATCTTCACGCCCTGAAGGCGGTACACCTCCTGCACTTCGTTCAACAGATACTCCTGCACCGCGCGCGGACCCTTGATCCGCAGGATGTCGTGCGGGTTCACCGGACCCTCGGTCAGACGGTCACCCGCGCGCACCCGATCGCCCTCGTGCACCCGAAGGTGCTTGCCGGCGGGAACCTCGTAAACCGACGCTTCCTGCGTCTCGTCGATCGCCGGCTGGCCGCCTTCGATCGACTTCACCGGCTGCACGAAGATCTCGCGCTTGCCGCGCTTGATGTCGCCGAAGCGGACGACGCCGTCGATCTCGGAAATCGTCGCCGGATCCTTCGGCCGGCGCGCCTCGAACAGCTCCGCTACCCGCGGCAGGCCGCCCGTGATGTCGCGCGTCTTGTACGCCTCGCGGGAGATCTTGGCAATGGTCTCGCCCGCGTGGATCTGCTGCTCGTCGTCGATGATGAGCTGGGCCCCCACCGGAATCACGAAGTCGCGGACCTTCCTCTCCTTCCCGCCCTTCTTCTGCCAGATCTCGATGTGCGGGTGGAGCCGCTTCTCGCGGTCCTCGGTGATGACGCGCTGCCGGAGGCCCGTCAGCTCGTCCAGCTCTTCGCTGACCGTCTCGTCCTCCACGATGTCCACGAACCGGATCTCGCCGTCCACATCGGAGATGATCGGGTTGGTGTACGGGTCCCACGTGAAGATGGCCTGGTCGCGCACGACATCGTCCCCGTTCTTGACCAGCAGCGTGGCGCCGAGCGGCACGGCCAGGCGGGCGCCGACCGCGGCGTTGGCATCACCCGACGTCCGGATGACCAGCTCGCCCTCGTACGATGTCACGATCTGGTGCCCTTCGGGATTCTTCACGGAGAGCAGCCGGTCGCCGAACTCGATCTTGCCCGCCACCTTCGTCTTCCGCGTCGTCTGCTCGGCGATACGTGCCGCGGTGCCGCCGATGTGGAACGTCCGCAGCGTGAGCTGCGTGCCCGGCTCGCCGATGGACTGCGCCGCGATGATGCCCACGGCCTCGCCCAGGTCCACCATGCCCATGGTGGCCAGGTTGCGGCCGTAGCACATCCGGCAGAGCCCGCGCTTGGCCTCGCAGGTGAGCACCGACCGGATACGGATCGATTCAATGCCGGCCTCCTCGATCGCGCGGGCCGTCTCCTCGCTCATCAGCTCGCCCGCCTCCGCCAGCACGATCTGGCGTCCCGACTCGTCGCGTGCGTGCGGATCAGTGACTTCCTCCGCGGCCACCATGCCGACGATGCGCTCCGACAGCGGCTCGATGATGTCCTCGCCTTCCTTCAGCGCGGAGATGTCGAGACCCTGGATCGTCCCGCAGTCCTCTTCGGAGATGGTGACGTCCTGCGCCACGTCCACGAGGCGCCGGGTCAGGTAGCCGGCGTCGGCCGTCTTGAGTGCCGTGTCGGCCAGACCCTTGCGCGCGCCGTGCGTCGAGATGAAGTACTCGAGCACCGACAGTCCCTCGCGGAAATTGGACTTGATGGGGCTCTCGATGATTTCGCCGATCCCGCCAGTGAGCTTCTTCTGCGGCTTGGCCATCAGGCCGCGCATGCCCGCGAGCTGGCGGATCTGGTCGCGGCTGCCGCGTGAACCCGAGTCGAACATCATGAAGACCGGGTTGAAGCCGCCCAGGTTCTCGCGCATGGTCTTCACCATCGCGTCCGCCACGTCCGAATTGGCGTGGGTCCACGTGTCGATGACCTTGTTGTAACGCTCACCGTTGGTGATGTTGCCGGTCGAGTAGGCGCGCTGGAAGCGCTCCACGCGACCCTCGGCATCGCTCAGGATCGACATCTTCTCGTCGGGAATCCGCAGGTCCTCGATACCGATCGAGATGCCACCCCGCGTGGCGTGGAAGAAGCCGAAGTCCTTCAGGCGATCGAGGAACTCTACTGTGGGTGACAGGCCGCAGGTGCGGTAGCTCTCGAAGACCAGCTCGCCCAGCGCCTTCTTCTTCATCTCACGGTTCTGGAACCCGATGCCCTCCGGCAGGATGGCGCTGAACAGCACGCGGCCGGCCGTGGTGAGCACCCAGCGTACCTCACCCTCGTGCAGCACGCGGTAGCGGACCGGCGTGTGGTACGTCGCGCGGCCGGTCGCCAGCGCCATCTCCACCTCGGCCGCCGTGGTGTACGACTTCACCGTAGCGGACAGCCTGTTGTCCTTGCCGAACCTGTCGAAGTCCATCGGCGCCTTGGTCGCGAAGTAGCAGCCGAGCACGATGTCCTGCGACGGCTCGGCAACCGGACGCCCGTCCGACGGCTTGAGAATGTTGTTGGACGACAGCATGAGCAGCCGGCACTCGAGCTGCGACTCGAACGACAGCGGCACGTGCACCGCCATCTGATCGCCGTCGAAGTCGGCATTGAACGCCGCGCAGACCAGCGGGTGGATGCGGATGGCCTTCCCTTCCACCAGCACCGGCTCGAACGCCTGAATGCCCAGACGGTGCAGCGTCGGAGCGCGGTTCAGCAGCACCGGATGGTCGCGAATGATCTCCTCGAGGATCTCGTACACCTCGGGCGATTCCCGCTCCACGATCTTCTTGGCGCGCTTCACCGTCTCGGCGATGCCCTTCTCCACGAGCTTGTGGATGATGAACGGCTTGAAGAGCTCCAGCGCCATCAGCTTGGGGAGACCGCACTGGTGCAGCTTGAGCTCCGGGCCCACCACGATGACCGAACGGCCCGAGTAGTCCACGCGCTTGCCGAGCAGGTTCTGGCGGAACCGGCCCTGCTTGCCCTTGAGCATGTCGGAAAGCGACTTGAGTGGCCGCTTGCCGCGGCCGCGAATGGCCTTGGAGCGACGCCCGTTGTCGAACAGCGCGTCCACCGCTTCCTGCAGCATCCGCTTCTCGTTGCGGAGGATGACCTCCGGCGCGCGATGCAGGATGAGTTTCTGCAGGCGGTTGTTGCGGTTGATGACGCGGCGGTACAGGTCGTTCAGGTCGGACGTGGCAAAGCGCCCACCGTCCAGCGGCACCAGCGGCCGCAGGTCGGGCGGGATCACCGGTATCACGTCCATGATCATCCACTCGGGGCGGTTGCGAAGCTGCGCCGCGTCACCCGAGTTGCGGAAAGCATCGACGATCTTGAGCCGCTTGAGCTGCTGCTTCTTGCGATGCTGCGACGACTCCGTGGCCACCTGCGCGCGGAGTTCCTCCGCGAGCTTGTCGACGTCGAGGCGGCGCAACAGGTCGCGCACGGCAGGAGCGCCGATGTCGGCCTGGAACGCCGCGTCGCCTTCCTCCCGCGCCTTCTGCTTGAGGATCAGGAACTCGTCTTCGTCGAGCAACTGGTTGGGCCGCACTTCCTGCGCCCCCGGCTCGATGACGACGTAGTTGGAGTAGTAGATGACCTTCTCGAGGTCGCGTAGTGTCAGGTCCATCAGGTTCCCCATGGGGCTGGGGAGCGTCTTGAAGAACCAGATGTGCGCCACGGGCACGGCCAGCTCGATGTGCCCCATGCGCTCGCGCCGGACCTTGGACAGCGTGACCTCGACGCCGCAGCGGTCGCAGATGACGCCGCGGTACCGGATCCGCTTGTACTTCCCGCAATGGCATTCCCAGTCCTTCACGGGACCGAAGATGCGCTCGCAGAACAGGCCGTCCTTCTCCGGCTTGAACGAGCGGTAGTTGATGGTCTCGGGCTTGGTGACCTCGCCCCAGGACCACCAGGTGCGGAGCCCCTGCATCTCGAGGCGCTCCCGTTCCTTGGAATCGCGCGGTCCACGGATCTCCTCCGGGGAGGCAATCCGGACCTGGATGAAGTCGAACGCTGACGCGCGGGTCTCGCGCGCACTCCGGAAGTCGATCATCGATTACTCCTCTCCATCGCGGCCGAAGGTTCCGTTGCCCGTGCCATTGCCGTCCTTGGTGGCCATCCGGACGTGGATGCCCAGCGCCTGCAGTTCCTTCACGAGGACGTTGAACGATTCGGGGATGCCGGGCTCCGGCAGGTTCTGTCCCTTCACGATCGCCTCGTAGACCCGGCTCCGCCCGTTCACGTCGTCGGACTTCACCGTGAGGATCTCCTGCAGCGTGTGGGCCGCGCCGTATGCCTCCAGCGCCCACACTTCCATTTCACCGAAGCGCTGGCCGCCGAACTGCGCCTTGCCGGCCAGCGGCTGCTGCGTAACCAGCGAGTACGGCCCGATGCTCCGCGCGTGGATCTTGTCGTCGACCAGATGCGAGAGCTTCAGCATGTAGATCTCGCCCACGGTGACCGGGAAGGCGAACGACTCACCGGAGCGCCCGTCGCTCAGGTGCATCTTCCCGCCGGGCGTGATCCCGGCCAGACGGAGCAGGTCGCTCGCCGCCGCATCCACGTCCGCTTCCGACTTCTTGCCCAGCATGCCGGCGAGCCCCGCCAGCTCGAGATCCTCGAGCACCTCGGCCGTCTCGCGGCCCAGTCGTTTCTCCAGTTGCCGAACCGTGGTCCGCGCCTCGGCGCGCTGCGTTGGCAGTCGCTCCTCGTCGTCGGCGATCGCGGTATGCATCGTCACCTGGTGCTGCACCTCGCGGATCTCGCGATCCGCCAGTTCGCGCGCCGCCTGCGACAGGAAGTCGCGCACCCGGTTGAACACGTCCTTGGTTTCCGGCGAGCGCGAACGGGCGCCCAGTTCACTGAGCCTGGCGTCGTCCAGCAATACGGTCTTGCCCCCCATGCCTTCCTCGGACGCGACGTCGGCGGCAATGGCCTTCACGTCATCGTCGCTCACGTTCAGTGGCGCGTTATGCAGGTTCAGTGTACCGCGCGCCCAGGTGAGCCCGGCGAGCTTCAGCACCAGGCCGATCTCGCGCTCGTTCGCCCCCGAGAAAGTCGGCGTCTTGGCGTAGAAGCCGAGGATCTTCGCGGCCCACCCAAGGTGGGTTTCAAGGATCTGCCCGACGTTCATTCGCGACGGCACGCCCAGCGGGTTGAGGACGATGTCCACCGGCGTCCCATCGGGGAGGAACGGCATATCCTCCTCAGGAACGATGCGCGCCACGATACCCTTGTTGCCGTGGCGGCCGGCCATCTT
>DASWGU010000081.1:0-17140 GCA_036393555.1 Gemmatimonadaceae bacterium | reverse complement strand
CCCACGTCGTATTTCGACCAGCTTGGTGTTCCGCGGCTGGTCATGCGTTAACCTCAACTCTTCGAACCGCCGGATGCGGACCCGCACGTCCGGTGGTGTGGGAGGGGTATGGTGGGATCACCCACCATCCCCTATCCCGATGGTTACCACCGGCCATCCATCGCCACCGTCCAGGGGATGCGAGTCCAGGCTTCCAGCTCGGACCCTGCCCCGCGGTACCGTGTAGGCTGGTGCGCGCAAGGAGCGTTGACGGGGCCGGTCATGGAAGGGTCATGTCAGGTGTCGGCGCTCGACCGATCCACACCAAAGAGAATCCGGGGAGTCCTCAACGTGGGTTTCGTCAACAGGCAGTTCAGCAAGTTTGCGGTTCTGGCCGCGTTCGGTGCGCTGGCGTGCAACCCGGGCGATCAGCGCACCGAGCAGGTCGTAGCGGGCATGTCACGCGATTCCGCCCTGGCCGTGCTGGCCTCGCAAATGGGTGAGGCCGCGACCGTGGAGGGAAGCGCCGGTCCTGACAGCCTGAAGAACATCTGGCGCCGGACGCAGTACCTGGTCGACGGTCAGAACATCGAGGTGCTGTGGTACTCGCAAACCGGCGAGCGGTGGAGTGCCACCGACACGGTTCCCGCGGGCCGGGTGATCCCGGTGGTGCTGGTTGACGGGAAGGTCATCGGGGTGGGCCGGAGCGCTTACGACCAGGTGGCTGAGCGCTACAAACTGCCCCGTAACCGGTACTGAGCGCGGACTGGGGAAGAGGACGGGAGGGTGGAGAAGCGATCCCCTTGCTGCAGAATTTCAGGGCAACTGGACCGCAACAAGACGGGCCGCATCGATCTCCACAGCCTCCGCATAGCCGAACGCCTCGCGGAAGGACTCCACGACTGCCCGCCGGACATCGTCCATCGCGATGTGACGGCCGAGTTCTTGAGCCAGGCTCGACATTCTAACGTCGGGAAGCCCGCAGGGCACCATGAGTTCGAAATACCGGAGGTCGGTGTTGACGTTGAGCGCGAATCCATGCCATGTGACCCACTCCCTGGCATGGACGCCGATCGACGCGATCTTCCGCAGGGCGCCGTGTTGTCCGCCAGGCAAGTCGGCCAGCGGTGCGGCGCCGGGGACTGTGGCGCGGGCATCTTCGGCACGCCGCCCGCCTCCTGGCTCCCCCGCCACGGCCCGAGTTGGCGCTCCAGGGCCCTCATCGGCCTCGACCGCATCCAGTTCTTGTCCCCGGGTCCAGACGCCCGTATACCCCGGATTCCGGACGGCCGCGAGCCCGAAACTGATAAGGGTTCGTATGAGGGACTCCTCGATCTGCCGCAGGTACCAGTGCAGATCAGGCTTGAGCCCTTTCAGGTCCAGCACCGGGTACCCGACGAGTTGACCTGGTCCGTGAAATGTCACGTCGCCGCCTCGCTCGACCTCGAACAGCTCGATTCCCCGCTCGGCGAGGTATTGGGCGGACACCTGGAGATGCGACGGTTTGGACGTCCGCCCGAGGGTTACGACGGGAGGATGTTCGACAAGGAGGAGGACATCGCGGTCGAGGTCGCCGGCAATACGGCCCCGGGCGGCTTCCCGCTGCAGCTCGAGCGCCGTCGCGTACGACATGGTGCCCAGGGTGCAGACGGAGAGGGAGGGCATGGTGTTGTTGGGAGGGAGGCTTGGCCCCCTGGAGTGGCTGAGTCGTGAGGGCTGCAGGATCGGCTGAGTGGTGAGTGCTGGTAGGAGCGGCTGAGTCGTGAGTGCTGCAGGATCGGCTGAGTCGTGAGTGCTGGTAGGAGCGGCTGAGTCGTGAGTGCTGGATGCTTGACCTGCTTCCTGGTCCTGGGGCTGGGGCTGGGGGCTGGGGCTGCCTGCTTCGCCCAGCATCCAGCATCCAGCATCCAGCATCCAGCATCCAGCATCCAGCACCCAGCACCCAGCACCCAGCCCCAGCCCCAGGTTGCAGCTCCCAGCTCTAGCACCCAGCAATAAGGACTCAGCTGTCCCTTTCACGCATGTATCATCTTCCCCATTGAATCCAGCACGGCTTCCGCCACCGCTTCCGCCATGGTGGGATGCGCGTGAATGGCGAGATCGATCTCCTCGACGGTGAATTCGTTCTCGCGTGCTACGGCGAGTTCGTGGATCAACTCCGTGGCGTGCGCGCCGATGATGTGTGCGCCGAGGATCTCTCCGTACTTCGCGTCCCGGATGATCTTCACGAATCCCTCCGTTTCGCCGGCCGTGCGCGCGCGCCCGCTGGCCGAGAACGGGAACCTGCCGACCTTGTATTCCAGCTTCTTCTCCTTGCACTGCTGCTCGGTCAGGCCGATCGACGCGACTTCGGGGTGACAATACGTGGCGTTGGGGATGTTGCCGTAATTGACCGGATGCACCTTCTGTCCGGCCAGCAGGTCGGCCAGGACGTGTCCCTCACGGGACCCCTTGTGCGCCAGCATTGGCGGGCCGATCACGTCACCGATGGCGTAGATGCCTTTCGCGGTCGTCTGATACGTCTTCAGATCGACCTGAATGAACCCCTTGTCTGTGAGCTTCACACCGGCCGTGTCGAGGCCGATCGATTCCACGTTCGGGGCCCGTCCGGCGGCTACCAGAACCAGGTCCACCTCGATGTCCTGCTTCGCTCCCTTCGCGTCAACGGCGAACTTCACCGACCGTTTCCCGACCTTCACGTTGCTGATCCTGGCGTCGGTGATCACGTCGATCTTCCGCTTCCTGAACGAGCGCGCGAGATCGGCGCTCACGTCGGCATCCTCCAGCGGGAGGATGGCCGGCATGACGTCCAGCAGCGTGACCTTCGAGTCGAACGCATTGAAGACGTCGGCGAACTCGCATCCCACGGCGCCGGCCCCGACGACGGCGATGGAGCTCGGTGCCTTCTCGAGCGTAAGGGCTTCATCGGACGAGATGACCGTGGTCCTGTTCAGCTCCAGGCCGGCCTGCGGCAGCCCCTTGACGCGTGAACCGGTCGCAATGACGACCGCCTTGTTCGCGGTGTGCTTCTCTTCCTTGCCATCGGCGGTCTTCACGGTGACCGCCAGGCCGCCCGCGAGGCTCGCGGTACCGCGGATCCAGGTGACCTTGTTCTTCTTGAACAGGAACTCCACCCCCTTGGAGTTCTGCTGACTCACGGTGCGCGACCGTTTCATGGCGACGCCGTAGTCGAAGGAGACGTCGCCCGCGATGACGCCGAAGTCGGCGGCGTGGCGAACCTTGTTGGCGAGCGACGCGCTGGCCAGGAGAGCCTTTGCGGGTATGCAGCCCCAGAGCACGCAGGTGCCGCCCAGTCCCTCGCGCTCGACGACGGCGGTGGAGAGCCCCAGTTGGCCGCACCGGATGGCACCAACATAGCCCGCCGGGCCGCCGCCTATGAAGATGACGTCGTAAACCATTGTCGTGAGTCGGGAGGTCGTGGGTCTGCCGCTGTGATTCGCCGGGACTGCGGGAATCTACTTCTGGCGTTGCCCCTCACCAACGTGGACGCGCCGACTGGACTGATGTCGATCGAATCACCCAGCGACTCACCGCGGTCTGACCCGGCTCTTCACGCTCCGAAGGCCGTCCGAGAGCACGACGTCCAGCTCGTCGGTCCCGGCGGGAAGCTCGACGCTGTCGCCGCGGGCGATCGAGACGACCTGTCCCGTGCGGGCATTGCGGATCAGCGCGCCGCGCAGCGCGGAATTCCAACTCACCCGTACGCGACCGGGCGATGTGGCGCTGAGCGTCGGGGTTTCTCCGGCGAGCGACTGGCCCGAGGCACGGCGTTCCAGTTGGCCGCCCGGTGCCGTGAGGCGGAGCCGGTCCAGGTCCATGCCCTGCAGCATCGCCAGGGGGACGGCGAACGCGAACGTCTGCTCGTTAGGATCGGGCGCATCCGCGACCGGAACGCCCGAGAAGGGCAGGGAGAAGAGCGTCTGGCCGGCGGGACCGAAGCCCTCGATGCGGTTGGGACCGGCGCCGGTCGGCAATGACGGCGGCGCATCGACTTCGAAGACGGGCTCCAACACGAGCTGGCCGCTCGCGATACGACCCCAGATGAGCAGCGAACGCCCGGCGCCAGTGGCCGCGACGCGCGCACTCGACTGGTCCGGGTGGGTCTCGCGATATGCCAGGATCGCATTGTACGTATACTCGGTGATCCACGCGGGGTCGCAGTACGACATGAGATCGAACTGGCTTGGTGGCTTCAGCAGTCCCGTGTAGATGTCGTAGCCGTACAGACTGATCACGGCACCAGGGTTCGTCGCATGCGGCCACGCGGGGTCCACGCCGGCCGGTCCTCCGCACGGCGCGTGATATCGCCCGAAGTTGTGTCCCAGTTCGTGCGCCAGCACCTCGCTGCCGCTGGGCTGGTGGTCCCAACCAATTGAGGCGGGCAGGCCGATGTAACCCAGCCCGGCCACGCCGGACGTGTAGGCCACGTTCACCACGCCGTAGTAGTATCGGCTGCTGCCTTCCGTCACCCGCAGCGCGTGCATTTCGCTGAGGAGGGAAGTCCAGTTTCCACCGGCCGGTTCCAGTTCCGAGACCGCAGTCTGGTACTCGAGGTGGACGTCCGCATCGAGCGACGCGACGGGGAACAGCTTCTGCAGCGGCGCTAGGAAGGTTGCCTTGTTCGCCTCGGAGACATTGCCACTCCGGCCGTTTACCATCTGCAGGATGGGTATCAACCGGACGCCGAGAGTCGAGAGCGTTCGGATGTCGAGCGATGCGGCCGTGCCTGACGTCGGCCAGGTGTTGTCCGTCTCGTCCGACTCGTCGACATTCCCGCCAGGATCGACGTCCACGAGCATGGACAGACCCGGCTGCAGCAGTGACCCGTCGAGCATCAGGTTCCACGATGAGTTGAGCGACCCTTCGGTGACCGCGAGGGGAGCCGAGGCTGACGGGGCGGGGATGGTCATCGTATTGACCAGTGTGAGGCCGCTGTAGAAGCGCACCCTGGCCGACGGCTGAACGCTGTTCGACTCGCTCGCCCGCACAAAGACCCGGAGCAGCGCGTTCCGTCCGGATACCAGCGGTACGGTGTTGGCGTAGGACTGCACGGCCTGGGTGATGTACGCGCCATCTATGAACAGGTTGAGTCCACCCGGTACCGAGCCGGAATAGGCGACCGTCACCGATGCGCTTCCGCCCAGCGTGACGGCGATTCCCTGTGACGCCGGCGACGGCGTGTACGTCGTGCCCGACTGAGAGACGGATTGCGCCGTGATCGTGAAGGAACCGACCGGCACCGTGAGCGTCTGGTTCGCGGTCAGGTCGGCGCTGTATTCCCCTGGTCCGCTCACGTTCACCGAGGCCGCCAGGCCGAACGGCAGGCCTGAGATGCTCACGACGAGGAATCCGGTGGCCTGAGAGTAGGTGATCGTCACGGGAACAGCCGTCGTGGACGCGTTCACGACAACGGTCTGGTTGGCAGGCGACGGAACCCACGCTCCGCTGCCAACCGGTGCCGCCGAAACCAGGTACGATCCCGGCGTGAGACCCGTGAGGGTCGTCGATCCAGGCACGGCGACCTGATACTCTTCCGGACCAGTGACGGTGATTGCCGCGCTGGTGCCCCCGGGCAGGCCCGAGACCGTGATGCTGAGCAACCCCGATGCCAGGGCGTACGTGACCGTTGCGCTGGCCGGGACCTGAGAGGCCGCGACCGAGACATTCTGCGTCGGCGCGAGGGGCGCGTAGAGGTGAACGCCCGAGGTCACGTTGGACCCCGTGACGGTGTAGGAGCCCGGCACCAGGTTGCTGAGCGTGGCCGATCCCGACAGGGTCGTCTGGAATTCATTCGGCCCCGTGACGGTGACGCTGCCCTGAACGACCTGTGGCAGCCCGACGATGTTGACCGTCAGCGATCCGCTAGCGATCACGTAGGACACGGCGGCCTGCGCCGCCGTGAGCGATGCCGTCACGGTCACGAGCTGCGAGACCGGCGCGGGTGCCCATGTGGCCGACGCGGTTGTTACGGGCGGCGCCGAAACCGTGTACGTACCCGGCGCGAGTCCGGTCAACGTACCGCCTGACGAGACACTGGTGAGGAAGGAGGCGGGTCCGGTGACCTGGAACGTCGGGTTACTGCCCGCCGGCTGTCCGGTCGCGGTGACCGTGAGTCGTCCGGTGGCGATGACATACGTGGCATTGGCGACCACAGGTACCGGCGAGGCCGACACGACAACCGTCAACTGCTGTGGCGCGCTCCACGTGTCCGGCCCGATGACCACCGGATCCCCGGAGACGGAGTAGTTTCCGGGCGCCAGGTCCGTGATCGTCGCGCTCGCGGTGAGGGCGTTCTGGTAGCCGTTCGGTCCGGCCACTCGCACCGAACCAGTCGCTCCGCCGGGTAGACCGGTCACGCTGACGGTCAGGGCGCCTGTGGCGATCTCGTAGGAGAACGAGGCCACCGATGGACTGGTGACGGCCGCGACGACGAGGGTGAGGTTGGGAACCGCGGCGTCGTAACTGAATCCACCGGTCTGCACCCGCAGGGCTTCGATCGTGTACGTGCCGGGGACGAGCCCGGCGAGGTTGACGGGTGCGTTCACGCTCCGACTGAAGCCGCCGGGACCGGAAACCAGAATCGACGCTGCTGTCCCCACCGGAAGTCCGTCGAAGCTGACGTTCATCGAGCCGGTGGCCAGCGCGTAGCTGATGGCTGGCACACTCTGCGTGGTGCCGACGGCCAGGCTGACCGACTGCGTGGCGGGAGAGGGAAGGTAGATGCTCCCGTTCGCGTCCACAGTGGCCGCCGTGATGACATACGTGCCCGCGGTGAGCCCGGTGATCGTGCCGGGTGTCTCGACTGTTCTGGTGACGCCCCCGCCCGTGACAGTTATCGACGCGTGAAAGCCCTCGGGCACACCGACGATGCTGATGGTGAGCGCACCGAGCTGGATCTGTTGCGGCGGGCCGGCTGGGTCGCCGGTCGTGCAACCGGTGAGCGCCAGCGCCAGCAGCGCGGACAACCTCCTCACCCGGCGTGGGGCGACGGATCCACGGGCCAGGCCTTTATAGAGGTGGCGAAGCAGCATGCCGTGACTCAGGGTTTCGCTGGGCGCGCGAGGCGCGACGCCCCGAACGGTCCGGTTCTCATTGACGTCTTCCCAATGACGAAGCAACCCGCTCCGTCCTTGAGCCGACGCGGTGTGGGTGCCTCATGGATGTGGATCAGTGGCCGAAGCGTGACCCGGCTCACTGCGCCACCAGGAGGGTCGCAGACCGGACAGCGTACCGCTCGGTCGGAACCATGTTTCAATGGGTCTTCAGGATTTCGGGTGGGTGATTGGGAGCTTCTTCGTCGTCGGTGTCACAGTGCTACATCAGCTACCGAATGGTTGCGCTCCTCCGCCAGGTACGGCGTATGGTTGTGAGTCTCCTTTGCTGGCGCCGAGCCACAGAGACTTGGAGAGAGCGGGATGCGAGAGATGGATGACATCACTGGAGCAGTCGTGGAAGCCTCGCTCCGTATTCACGGTGCACTGGGCCCCGGGTCTGCTGGACTCCGTTTACGAGGCCGTCCTGGCACGGGCACTCGAGCGGCGCGGCTTTCGGGCGAGCGACAGAAGGTTATTCGCTTTGAGTACGAGGGTATGGTGTTCGAGGAAGGTTCTCGTGCGGATCTCGTTGTGGATGACCGGGTCATCGTGGAAGTATAGAGTCGCAGGGCACGAAGGGCGCAGGGCACGAAGGGCGCAGGGCACGAAGGGCGCAGGGCACGAAGGGCGCAGGGCACGAAGGGCGCGGGGCACGAAGGGCGCGGGGCACGAAGAGCCGTTTCAATAGGCCAGCAGCAGCGGGACCTCGAGAAGCTGCCGAAGTGTCTGCAGGAACCTGGCACCCGTGGCCCCGTCGATCACCCGGTGATCACAACTCATGGTGACACGCAGACGTCGCCGAACCATGACGGACCCCTCGGACGCCACGGGCCGGGGCTCGATGCCTCCGATCGCGAGAATCCCGGCTTCGGGGGGGTTGATGATGGCGGTGAAATGGTCGATGCCGAACATCCCGAGGTTGGAGACGGAGAAGGTCGATCCGGTGTATTCCTCAGGTTTGAGCCGTCGGTCTCGCGCCCGTGCCGCCAGGTCGCGCGTCTCTCGGGCAATGTCACGGAGCCCCTTGCGATCGGCGTCGAAGACGACCGGTGTAATGAGGCCGTCGTCCACCGCGACGGCCATGCCGAGGTGCACGCGATTGAAATACCGGATCTGGTCGCCCAGCCAGTGCGCATTGCACTCGGGATGTTCGGTGAGCGCCGTGGCGACGGCCTTCAGGATGATGTCGTTGAACGACACCTTGTACGCGTCTCCCAGCGCGGCCATTGCGGCACGCATTTCGGCGGCGCGCTCCAGGTCGAACTCCGCGGTCAGGTAGAAAGTCGGGATTGGTCCGATCGACTCGGCGAGCCGGCGCGCGATGGTCTTGCGGATCTGCGTGAGCGGGACATCGCGGTAGTCTTCGCCCTGGACGGCGGGTCGCATGGGGGCGCCGGCTGCAGTGCCGGTGCTGACACCGGGCGCTCCCTCGACGTCGCGCTTGACGATGCGGCCGCCGGGTCCGGAGCCGCCGATGGCGCCAAGGTCGAGTCCGCGCTCCGCGGCGAGCCGGCGGGCAAGGGGTGAGGACCGGGTTCGCCCGGTGGCAGGGGCGGCCGGTGCGATTTGAGGGGCCGATCCGGTGCCCGCCCGCCGCGTTCCAGCGATGTCGGGTGCAGTGCCGGGATCACGTGCATCGCCTGCTGGTGCCTTAGCTTCGCTACTCGGGGGGGGGGCCCCGGTGACAGCGGCTGGAGCCGGCCCCTCCGAGGCAGCTGCTGGAGCCCCGCCGCTTTCCACCAGGCTGGTGATGTCCTCGTCCGCCGCCGCGATGACACCGATCAGGGTCCCGACCTCCGTGGTGGCCCCCTCCTCGATCAGCCGCTTGCGCAGCACGCCGTCGCCCCGCGCCACCAGCTCCATGATCGCCTTGTCTGTCTCGACCTCGGCCAGGGTCTCCCCGGATGTGACGGTGGAGCCCTCGTCCTTCAGCCATTTCACCAGGCGCCCCTCTTCCATCGTAGGGGACAGCGCCTCCATATACACCTTGGTAGCCATCGGTCGAGTCCGAGGTCAGAAGTCAGAGGGAGTGGCAGTCGGATGGGCCTTACGCGCGGACCGCTGACCGTCCGACCGCGGCCTCAATCCGGCAGGTACATCACCTTGCGCACGGCAGCGATGGTCTTCGCCAGGTCCGGCTTGGCCGCGCGCTCCAGGTTCTTCGCATAGGGCATGGGTACGTCCGCCTGATGCACCCGCACCACCGGAGCGTCCAGGTCGTCGAAGCACTCGCGCTGTATGTAGTCCGATACCTGAGCCCCGACGCCACAGACCTCCCACCCCTCCTCCACCACAACCGCACGGTTGGTCTTTCGAACCGACGTCGTGATCGCCTCGATGTCCATCGGACGGATGGTGCGGAGGTCCACCACGTCAACGTGAATGTCGTCCCTGGCCAGCTGGTCGGCGGCCTGCAGGGCGATCAGCACCGACTTGCCGTACGTCACGATGGTGCAGTGGCCTCCCTCCCGCTTGAGCTCCGCCTGCCCAATGGGGATGACGTACTCCTCGTCAGGCACCTCTCCCTTGGTGTTGTAGAGCATCTCCCCTTCGAACACCACCACGGGGTTGTCGTCGCGAACGGCGCTCTTGAGGAGGCCCTTGGCATCGTAGGGCGTGCCGGGCGACACGATCTTCAGCCCGGGCACGTGCGCCAGCCATGAATCGAACGCCTGCGAGTGCTGGGCCGACAGTTGCAGCGCCGCGCCGTTCGGGCCGCGGAATACGATGGGAATGTTGAACTGTCCGCCCGACATGTACAGTATCTTCGCTGCGCAGTTCACTACCTGGTCCATTGCCAGCAGCGCGAAATTCCAGGTCATGAATTCGATCACGGGCCGAAGACCGACCATGGCCGCGCCGACGCCAATGCCCGCGAACCCCAGTTCGGTGATGGGCGTGTCCACCACCCGCATCTCGCCAAACTCCTGGAGCAGGCCCCTGGAAACCTTGTACGCGCCCTGGTACACGCCGACCTCCTCGCCCATGAGGAAGACGCGATCGTCCCGCTGCATCTCTTCGCGCAGCGCGTGGTTGAGGGCATCGCGGTAGGTCAGGGTGGGCATCGACTCAGAGGGCAGGGGCAGAGGGCAGAGGGCGGGTGGAGGGCACACACGGTCGGCGCAGTTGCCCTGACCTCCGACCCTGGTGTGTTCAGGTCGATGTTTCAACGAGCACATCTTCGAAGAGGCTCTCCAGCGGCGGCTCCGGGCTCGCTTCGGCGAAATCCCAGGCGTCCTGTACTTCCGCCTTCACCTCCTCGTCCAGTCGGGCCATGCCGGCATCGTCGATCTCGCCGGTCTCCTGCATGCGCATGCGCAGCACCATGATCGGATCGCGCTTCATGTACTCCTCGAGTTCGGCCCTGGACCGGTACGTCCCCGAAACCGCGTCCGACATGGAGTGTCCCATGAAGCGGTACGTCCGTACCTCGAGCAGGGTCGGGAGCGATTCCGTTCGCGCACGTCCAATGGCCTCCAGCGCGGCCTCCCGCACCGCCAGGACGTCCTGCCCGTCGACGAATGCCCGGGGCATATCGTATGACGCCGCCCGCATGTAGATGTCGTGAATCGAGGAGGCGCGTTCCAGCGCCGTGCCCATGCCGTAGCGATTGTTCTCGATGAGGAACACCACCGGCAGCTTCCAGAGCGCCGCCATGTTGAGCGCCTCGTGGAACGCACCCGTGTTGACCACCGATTCGCCCATGAAACAGAGGCAGGCCTGGTCGCCGCCCCGATACTTGATGGCGAATCCGACCCCCGCCGCGAGTGGAACATGGCCGCCGACGATGCCGTGTCCACCGAGAAAATTCAGGTTGCGGTCGAACAGGTGCATCGACCCGCCCTTGCCACGCGCGCACCCGTCAGCCCGGCCGAAGAGCTCGGACATGACGGCCCGGGGCGACAGTCCCCGAGCCAGGGCCTGCGCGTGGTCCCGGTATGTCGTGATGACGTAGTCATCGTCGCGAAGGGCGGTGATCGCGCCGGTGCCCACGGCCTCCTGCCCGATGTAGAGGTGACAGAAGCCACCGATCCTGCCTAACGCATAGGCTTCCGCGCAGCGTTCCTCGAAGCGGCGCTGGAGCAGCATGGAGCGGAGCAGGGTCTGCCGCTCCTCGACGGTCGTGGACTCCTCGCCCCGCTTCGCCGGTGCGTCCGCTTCCTTCTTCCTGCTCTTCGTCTGTGCCAAGGTCACTCCAGCGCTCAGCGGTCAGTGCCTGCGTCACGGTCTTGCGTACCGGGCATCAGGAGGCAACACCCGCCGCCTGCACCTGCTCCCACGCGTGATAACTCGACCGGACCAGCGGGCCCGATTCGACATGGCGGAATCCCATGGCCAGCCCCTCGGACCGCAGCGCCGCGAATTCCTCCGGCGTGTAGTAGCGATCCAGCGGGAGGTGATCGTCGGAGGGACGCAGATACTGTCCCAGCGTCAGGATGTCGACGTCCACGGCGCGCAGATCACGCATCACCGCCGCGATCTCCTGCATCGTTTCTCCCAGACCGAGCATGATGCCGGACTTGGTAGGAATGGCCGGCGCCAGCCGCTTCACGAGCTGGAAGATCGAGAGGACGCGCCGGTACCGGCCGCCGGGCCGCGCACGCTTGTACAGCCGCGGCACCGTCTCGGTATTGTGATTGTAGATCTCCGGACCGGCCTCCAGGACCGCCGCGATTGCCGCGGCATCTCCCTGGAAATCGGGAACCAGCACCTCGACCGAGCAGTTCGGGACCGCCTCATGAACCCGCCGGATGGTCTCGGCGAAGATCCCGGCACCGAAGTCCGGCAGATCGTCCCGATCCACGGACGTGATGACGACGTGGCGCAGGTTCATGACGGCGGCAGCCTCCGCCACGCGCCTCGGCTCCTCGAGATCGGTGACTGGGGGACGGCCATGCGCCACGGCGCAGTAGCCGCAGTTTCTGGTACAGACATCGCCGAGAATCATGAACGTGGCGGCGCCGTGCTCCCAGCATTCGCCGACGTTGGGGCAGTGGGCCTCTTCGCAGACCGTATGGAGGTTCAGCTCGCGCATCAAGTGCTTGAGCCGTACGTAGTTATGTCCTCCAGGTGCCCGGACCTTGAGCCAGGACGGCTTGCGCGCCGGCAGCGGCTCGGCGCGATGGCGGCCCATAATGTGATAAAGAGACTCAGCCATTTGGGATCCTGCGGAAACCCCGGCGTATGCGGTTACCGGCCACCGGGGCGGGGCAATCTACGGAGGTGATCCATGGAGGGCACGTGACAGTAACCTTTCCGTGACACTTTGGACAGTTAGCAATTCAGCATGCGTCGGTCGCAAGCTCGCCGACCGTGGCCATTCAGGGCCGTGCAGCGTCCTGAAACCGAGCCACGT
Source organism: Gemmatimonadaceae bacterium (assembly GCA_036393555.1). Lineage (GTDB taxonomy): Bacteria > Gemmatimonadota > Gemmatimonadetes > Gemmatimonadales > Gemmatimonadaceae > JABWBJ01. The sequence continues at coordinate 4,690 of DASWGU010000081.1, read as the reverse complement.
AACGAGCCGTAGGACTGGCAGACAGAAACCACTGTGGGGATTCCGTACCATGCTGCGCACCATCTTCCTGATTGGCCTCTTCGCCATTGGCGGCCTCTTCCTCCTCAAGATCACGTTCGGGATTCTGGGCGTGTTCTTCGGCCTGCTGATAGGCTTGCTCAAGGCTGCGGTCTTCATCGGTCTCGTCGGGGCTGTGATCTACCTTGTCATCCGGATCGTCAGCCCGGGAACGGCGCAGCGATTGCGCGAGCGCTGGTCCGGAAGTTCGATGTAAAGCACCTGCTGCGGGCAAACGCCTGAAAACGCTGCCGCCGGTTGGCTCACCTCGCGCACCGCCATGTCGGAATGCGCAGTGAGCCAACCGGCGGCTTCGTTCTGCTGTGGCGCGCGCGGACCGGGATGGCGAACCACCTGGCGGATCCGCCGGCGTTGGCAGGTGCGGCGACTCAGGTTGCGGGAGTCACCGGGGCCGGGCGGCCGCGCTGGAGCCCCTCGATAACGGCCCAGACCAGCATCGGAACCATGATTTCATGGTGCCCGGTGATTTCGTAGCCTGCTCCGCCCGCCAGCGTAGGCCGCTGCACCACATTGGTTCTGGGGCGATAGTGCCGCTGCATGTCCAGGTCGCAGGTCGTGAAGTGCACCGGACGACCATCGTTCAGGTTGCGCGCGATGGTGAGCGCCTTGAGGAAGACCTCCGGCATGATCACCGCGCTGCCGACGTTGAGCACGACGCCGCCCTGGTGCAGGCCGGGCAGGGCGCCGGCCAACCTGCGGAAATCGCGGAGTGACGTGTCGCCGATGGCGGCACCGTCTGCCGCCGGATGCTGATGGATGATCTCCGCGCCTAACGCGGCGTGGACGGTCGCCGGGACTCGCAGCCGACTGGCCTGCAGGAGCAGGGACAGCTCCGGGTGGGCGAGGTCGGCCTGTCGGCCGAGGGTCGCCGCCAGCGCCTCACCCATGCCGAGCCCCTGGTCCCGCCCGGCGATGAAGGCCTCGTTCATTCCCCGTCCGGTCTCGTCCGCCATCCCGAAGGTGCCGTCCTGCAGTCCGGCCGCGACGTCTTCCGACGTCGTACCGAATCGGGCGATTTCATAGTCGTGGATGGCCACCGAGCCGTTCATCGCCAGATGCGTCACGACGCGCCGGCGCATCAGGTCGATCACCAGCGGGGACAACCCGGTCTTGACAACGTGCCCCCCGATCATGAGCACGACGGCTTTCCCTCCCAGTGCCGCAGCAACAATGGCGTCGATGACCCGCCGGAAATCACGCGCGACCAGGATGTCGGGCAGCGAAGCCAGGAACGCGCTGAAGGAACGGTCCGTCTCCGGCAGCCGCGCGAACTCATCCGCCTGCACCTTGCTGGGGCGGCGGCTGATCGCGATGGTGCGCAGGCGCGAGACGTCGGCTTCGGTGAAGCCTACGGGATCGCGTTCGTCGGCGGTTGGTGCGATGTGAGTTGGAGGCTGATGCTTCCGACCTTCAGGCGGACCCGCATCTGGACCATGATGCGTCGATCGTCATCCGAGAGGTAGATGTGCGCCTGTCCGCCCTCGGAGAAGATCCCGCGTGACTTGATGATCGGCTGGATGACGATCGTGTTGAACGTGCCGGCCGGTACCTTGATCGTGTCGCGCCGCAGGACCTTCACTATCACCGGGTTCCGGTCCGGCCGGAAGTACCGGTTCAGTTCGTAGGTCTTCCCGACCTCGAGGTCCATAGTGCGGACATGATAGAGCAGGGCACCCTCGTCCAGGGGGTCGGAAACGGACGGCAGTTCCTCTCCGCCGTTCACGGTATACGTCAGGCGATCCGGGTAAATGTCGTAGACGCGATCGCGCTCCGTCGGGTCGTCGTCGCTGTCCTGGAGAAAGCGCACCGAGGCCATGCGTTCCTGGTCCACCCAGCTCTCCAGGAGGTAGTTCACCGAGACGAACATCCTTCCTTTCAGCACAAAGCGCGTGTGCAGGGCGGGGCGGCCGCGGATGTCCTCGACGCCGATCACCTCCATGCTCCCCCGTCCCGGGTTCCAGGGGCCGTAGCGGGCCACGTACTCCATTCGTTCGCCGGGGCCGAACGGCAAGGCGCGCCGGGTCGCTGTCACGGAATCGGTTTGTGAGGCGATTGGTGGCGCCTGGGTGAGGCTCAGGGCCATCAGGAGAGCAGGGATCATCCTGGTCACGACGGTTCCGCCAGCCGCAGCCGCGGACGTCGCGCCCGTGCTTCGCGGCTGAACCGATAGAAGCGAAGGGCATCACGCAACGGCCTGACGCGCGACGCCCGCGGTCGCAGGTCGAATCGCGGTTGCGTGCAGATGGCCTCCATCCGGCGCGCGTGCGGCACCGTCGCCTGCAGCAGCCCGACGTTTACCGCCCACCCGTCGCCTGTGGCCAGCGGCTGGTCGCCGCTCGCGCGCAACGCATCGCGCAGCACCGTGAGGCGGAAGAGGTGGAAGGAGCCCAGGGGATCGTCCACGCCCTGCACGGTGTTGAGCGACCTCGTGATCCAGCGCGCCGCGCGCCGCAGGCGCCGCACCGGAACCGGTTCCGAGTCGTCCGTGACCGCCTGACCGACGACCACGTCGGCGCCACCCTCGAACCGTTTGACGAGTTCCGGAATCTGCTCGGCGCGATCGGTGAGGTCACCCTGCATCAGGATCACAGCATCGCGGCGGGGATACCGACAGCGCGCCAATGCCGCGCGGAACAGCGCATCGATCGCTGCCCCGTATCCGACGCGATGGGAGCCGCCCAGCACCGCGAGCGGCAGCACCTCCGCGTACGGCCCCAATACCTCCGCCGTGGCGTCCGTGCTGCCGTCGTTGTACACGAGCAGCTCGTACTCCCTGGGGAACTCCGCAAAGAGCTTCCGGATCCGCCAGAGGACGAGGCCGATAGTCGGGGCCTCGTTATGCGTCGGGATGCAGATGTACAACACGGGCGGGAGACGTTGGTCGAGGGGGAAAGGCGCTGCGCCGCAGGCGGTCGCCGTGGAGCGTTTCCGGATCAGACTGAAAGCTAAACCCGCGCGCTGGCCGCCGGTTCCACCTGCCGTCATTCGGGATGTCACAGATGCTGCCGCGCTCCGGGGTGCGCTCCGTGGCACTTAGGGCCAGGCGTACCTCGCTCTTCCCTCGACCTTGCGCGTCGCGCAGGCCGGACGCCAGCGGTGGCGGCCGGCGGCCATCGTCTCTATCACTGCCGTATCCCGCGCTGCTGGTGACGGCGCGCCAGCGCGCCCGGACCGGGCGGCGTGGGAAATTGCACCGATCGTGCTGCTCGAGGTGCTCGTTGATCCACTGACGCCCGCGCAATCGCGCGCGCCGCGCGTCACGGGCCTGCATTACCGCGCGGCAAAGGCCCGAACGATTCAGGCCACCCGGTCTGTGGCCGATCGGTCCCAGCCCCGCGCGCGCCAACGCGGCGGAAGCCGCCAGCCCGACAACGTGGGCGCTTTCCAGCAGCCCGGGTCGCAGCTGGCGCCGATCAGCGACTCTGACCCGGCCTGCCGCCCGACGGCCAGCGGGGCGACCTGACGCTGTCCACCCCGACATTCCCGGCCCGGTATCCAGGTCGAGGGTGCGCAAGGACATACGCGGAAGTGTCGCGTCCGCTCGAGGGGTCGGGAAGCGAGGGCACCCGGAACCTTGGCCCGGCGAAAACAAGTACTGAACACAGTCGTCCGATACATGGAGGACCGGCCACGGCCAGTGACGGCCGGGGCCGCTCGAAAGGAGGGCACAATGATTCTCGCCAACGTACGGAAGCGCCTCACCCGGGATGACGCCCAGCTTGCGCTGCGTCTGGTCTCACGCGGCTCGGATGAGCAGTTCGCGACGGCTGAGAGCCTGCTTCGCCAGGAGGGGCTGGATGCCCTCCTGGACGACCCGAGGCTGCCTCAGGCGCTGATCGACGCTCGTCAGGCATCCCATGCGTCGCTTCCGCTGTTTGCCTACGTCGTGGTGCGGCATGCGCTGCGGCAGGTCGAGGAGTATGACCGCGGCATTTCCGACTACGTCGCGTCCATCCTGATCCACTTCGCCTCGAAGGACAATGCCTGGCGCATATCGGCCGCGGACGACGAGTTGTACGACACGATGACCGCCCTGCTGGCGGACGTCGATCGGGGCGACCCGACCCGACGGTTTCTGGTTCGTGCCCACCTGGGCAACTACGCCCTCTGGCTCGGCGGCCTGTTCCCCGACCGCGTGGAACGGCGTCGCTGGCGCCGCGGTGGTCCCGACCTCGAGTACTACGATGAGATGGGGAAACGCGGATTCATTCTGGCCGCCGAGCACCGGCTCGCGCGGCAATACGGAATGCAGGATCTCTTCGCCGCTGCCGCCGAGCGATTCCCGCGGATTCGATCGGCGCTGAATTCCGTGAGCGATCGGTTTCTGTTCGCCGGCCAGAGTTCTCCCGAGCGACTGATGCGTCAGGTTAGCGACGAGGCGCGGTGGCGGCCGGTGAGCTGACCGTGCCGCGTTCCTGACGGGGAATCGGCTGTTGCGACGGTGTCCGACCGGCCAGTAACGTACCGGGGTCAGCGTCGGTGGCCGCCGGACCCCGCGCGTCCGCCGCAACCCACCTGCTCGCACCCGTTTCCTCGTGTTCGAAGACGTCCGCCAGGCGTTCCACGATCTGCTGCACGGCAACGTGCCGCCGGGCGGCCGGCGCGAACTTCT
>DASWGU010000080.1:0-20228 GCA_036393555.1 Gemmatimonadaceae bacterium | reverse complement strand
GGACCGCCTGTTGCGACGGGTGCGAGTCACGCTGGGTGAGGCGGCTGAGGTGGTGCGCGATTCGTCTCGCCTCCTGCGTGAGGTGGCCAGTCCGTCCATAGAGGCGTTGTCGGCCTATGCAGACGGCCTCGCGAACTGGGGCGCGCAGCGTCCCGCGGATGCTCGCGCCGCCTGGGCTCGTGCGCTGGACCTTGATTCCAGTTTCGCGCTGGTGGAACTCGCCCTGGCCAACGACGCCTTCAGCCGAGACGACACGGAGGATGGAGAGCGCTGGGCACGTCGGGCCGTGGAGCACGCGGACCGGCTGACGGTGCTCGATGCGCTGCGCGCGCGCCAGATGGTCGCGCTCCGCGATGGCCGTCTGGCCGAGGCGTCGCAGTTGGCCCTGGCGGTGGCTGAACGCGCACCGACGAGCCTCGCGTGGTATGACCTGGCGAGCGTGCGGGTGGCGACCGGTGAGTGCGCTGATGCGCAGCGCGCGCTCGTCCAGGCCCTGGATCTCGACAGCGCGCATACGCCAAGCCGGCTGCTGATGGCCCAGTGCGCCATACGCGAGGGGAACGCGGCGCTTGCCCTGGAGTCCCTCAACACGGCACGACGGATCACGCCCGACGGGATACCGGCGAGGGCGTACGGTGAGCTGCTGGGTGCCGCGCTGGTGCGCGCCGGTCAACTGGATGAAGCCGCGCCGGCGTTCCGCAGCATGCTATCGGGCTCGACGACCGAGGACTCGGCCGCAGCGTACCGCTGGCTTTCACAGCTCGCGATGCTTCGTGGGAAATACGGCGAGGCGCTGCCCATCCTGCAGGAGGCCACCAGGCTCCATCGACGCTCCAGCGACCCGGAATTGCTTTTCGGGAGCCTGGTTCGGGAGACTGAGGCGTTCATTGCGATCGGGGGCCGCACGCGGGCGTCGGAGTTGATCGACGAAGCGTACTCGATTGCCACGGCGGGAGTGCTTTCCGCACCAGGTTACCTGCGGGTTGGCCATCTCATGGCGCGCGTTGGCCGGATCAACGGCGCCCGTGAGGCACTGCGGGTGGCGACCCTGCGCGCCACGGCGGGTAACGAGACCGACGATACCGCCATCCGCTTGCTGACGGCGTCGATCCTGCTGGTGGAGCGGAACGGCATCGCCGCGCTCGAGGCCATGGACCAGCCGGCCGCCCCGGAGGCGCTCGAGTCCTGGCGGCTCGCCCTGACCGCCGATGCCAACGCCATGGCCGGACATCACGACGCGGCGCTGGAAGCGGCGCGGGAACTGGCGCAGTCATGGCAGTTCGGATCGGATGCCCAGGACGAGTGGCTGCGCGCTACGCTGCGCATCGCGCGATCGTCGGAAGCCGCCGGTGACACAGCCGCCGCACGCGCGGCCTACCGGCAGTACGTCGAGCGGTGGAAGGATGCCGACGTGTTCCTAGTCGAGCTGGCAACGGCGCAGCGCAATCTGCTGCGACTCGGGGGCGCGGCCGTCGCGGTGAGGCCCTGACGAGCTTCGGTCGGGTAGTCTGATGCGGAGCCTTCGTTGCTCCGTCAGTACATCAGCGACAGATCAGCCAGCCACAGGATCTTCCTGGGTCCGCTGACGTCGTGGGTCGGTCTGAAGGCCCCAACCCGGATGCCCACGGGCAGGAGCGAGATCACCCATTGGAGCTCGGCCCCCAGGTAGGTTCGCCTGGGCGTGCCGCGCCAGAAGCGTAGCGCGGAACCACGCGCGACCAGTCCGCCTTCGAAGCCCCACCAGTGCGCCAGGATCAGCGATGCACGGCCCCCGTATATCCCCGGCTCCAGTGCGGCCAGAAGGAAGTTGCTTCCCGGCTCCGGTGTCGTAAGGTCTCCGGTACCGAAGCCGGCCACGGCGGTCACCGACAACATGACTGGTCCAAAGGCGTGCCATCCGGCCGTGGGATCGGCCACCGGTCGCCACGAACCCACCGCCCTGGGGGTCTGCGCAGACGAGGACGCGGACGTGAGCAGCAACGCCGCGATCACGGCCGTCCGGTTCAGGGAACGCGGCATGGTGGATGGTGAAATACGGGACGCGATGCCCGGCGGTGGAGACTCCGCGGCAAGGGCGCCTAACGCTACCCTGATGATCCGGGTCGCCGCGCTCCGCGCCGGCAGTCGCTCCCAATCTACCGGGTGTTGGCGCGCCCGTCACCGTATCCGTGCCGCGGCCGCGAGCCGGGACTGGCGCAGGGCGCGACCCCGCGTGCACCATGAAGCGTTCGTGTTGCAGGGCCGAGCCCCTGGGAGGAAGGAATGCAGTATCGTGTTCGCCGCCCCGGCCCGGGGCGGGCCGCCATCTTCGCCGCCGCACTGTTCCTCACTGCGGCACCGGCGATCAGCGCGCAGGGGCTCCCGGCCCGCCTCACCGACCGGGAGTTCTGGAAGCTGATCGCCGAGTCGTCGGAATCGGACGGATTCTTCCAGTCGGACAACCTGGTGTCCAACGAGCTGTCCATGCAGGTCATCATCCCCGAACTCGTGAAGGGGAGGGCGCCAGGTGGCGTGTACATTGGCGTCGGTCCGGACCAGAACTTCACCTACATCGCGGCCATGCGGCCCCGCATCGCGTTCATTGTCGATATCCGCCGCATGGCCATGGTCCAGCACCTCATGTACAAGGCGTTGTTCGAGGTGGCGACGGATCGCGCCGAGTTCCTGTCGCTGCTCTTCGCGCGTCCTCGACCTGCCCTGGCAACCGCCGATGCATCGCCGGTGCAGCTCGTCGAGGCGTATGACGCCGTGCCGCGCGACACGTCCCTGTACTGGCGCACGCTGAGGACGATGCGGGAGCGGCTGGTGACATATCACGGCTTCGACCTGGATGCGGAAGACATCGCCATGCTGGAATACGTCTACACGTCGTTTCACATCGGCGGGCTGGATCTCACCTACAATTTCGGGCAGGGGCCCGGCAGCATGCGCGGCGGCCGCGGTATGCCCACGTTCGGTGACCTCATGACGGCGACCGACGGGGACGGGAAGAACCGCGGCTTCCTGGCCACCGAGGCGTTCTACGGCGTGGTGCGGCAGATGCACCTCGACAACCTGATCGTCCCGCTGGTGGGAGACTTCGCCGGCCCCCGGGCCCTGCGCGCGGTGGGGGTGTTTCTCACCCGGCACCGGGCCGTCGTCGGCGCCATCTACACGTCCAACGTGGAGCAGTACCTGTTTCGCGAAGCGGACAAGTGGCGTGACTATTACGACAACGTCGCCACGCTGCCGCTGGACTCCACGAGCACGTTCGTCCGGTCGGTGTTCAATTTCGGTGGTGGCGGCCGGAGCTACGGCAGCTTCGGCGCGCGCTCCGTCACCATGTTGCAGCCGGTGCTGGAACTGCTTGGAGCGTACCGTGCCGGACGGATAGCGGGTTACGGGGACGTCGTCGGTATGTCGCGGACGGTCTGGTAGTCGGCGCGGCCGGCACTCCGGCGCCCCGCGCCCATCCCGACTCCGCTCAGCTCTTCCAGGGGCCGAGCATGGCGAAGAAGAGCGTCAGCGCTCCCATCACGCCGCAGAAGGCGCCGAATGTCGCAACCGTTGCGCGGGCGATCGCGAGGACCCGGCGGGCCGGCTCACGTCCCGCGAGGGGCTGCCGCAGTTCGCGGTCCAGGATGCCCCAGATCCCGAATGACCCGAAACAGGCGGCCAGCCCGGCGAACGACCACCAGAGCGGCGGCCGGAAGATGAGCACGGCGACCAGTACCGCAACGCCCAGGCCGGCATCGATAGCCAGCCGCCGGTCTGATGCCTGACGGGCCCGTGCGGCAAGCAGCGCGGGAAGGCTGCCACCGTCCAGCACGTCGTGCGAAGGTTCGGCCATCGAACGCGGTCCTCGGTCAGGGCTCCAGACTCCTCCAGAATGTCTGGTTCGTGGTCCCCGCGCAACGGACACTGACGTAGTCGTCAGTCGTCAGTCGTCAGTCGTCAGTCGTCAGTCGTCAGGTCGTCAGGTCGTCAGTCGTCAGTCGTCAGTCGTCAGTCGTCAGTCGTCAGTCGTCAGCATATTGACGCCGGGGTCTCCGGTCGGCACGATCCTTCGGAGTTTCGTCAGGTCCGGAACGCCTGGGAAACACGACGATTCCGGTGCTTGTCGTGCCCGTTGGGGCCCATCACTGAAGCACGATCCACCGGCTCTCCTACTCGAGGAAGGTTGTCATGCTGCGCCACTCGCTGGCCACCCTCACGCTGGTCGCGCTCGTCGCCACCGCGTCACACGCCCAGGTCACTCGTTATGTGCGCTACACCGTGGGTGGAACGACATCCTACGGGATCCTCGAGGGGCAGACGGTGCGGGAACTGTCCGGCGACCTCTTTGCCTCGCCGCGGGCGACCGGGCGCTCTCTGCGACTTGACCAGGTCAGGCTCCTCGCCCCCGTCGAGCCAGGCAAGGTGATTGCCGTCGGCCTCAACTACCTGACGCACCTTGGCGAGCGTCCCGCCGCGGCCTATCCGGGCCTGTTCGCCAAGATGCCCACGTCGATCGTGGGGCCGGATTCCGACGTCATATACCCCGCCGACGCGACCAATCTGCACTTCGAAGGTGAGCTGGTGGTCGTGATCGGCCGGCGCGCGCATGACGTGACCGCCGCCCAGGCGCCGAACCACGTCTTCGGAGTTACCGCTGGGAATGACATCAGTGAGCGCGACTGGCAGCGGGCCGATCTGCAGTGGTTCCGCGCGAAAGCCTCGGATACGTTCGGACCGCTCGGCCCGGCCATCGTCACCGGCCTGACCTACGGCGATCTGCTCCTGCAGACCCGGGTCAACGGCGAGGTGGTGCAATCGCAACGCACCAGGGACCTGGTCTTCGATGTGCCCAGCATAGTGAGCTACGTCAGCCGGTATGTCACGCTCGAGCCGGGCGACGTGATCTACACCGGTACGCCGGGAACGACGAAGGCCATGAAGCCCGGCGACGTAGTCGAAGTGGAGATCGAGGGAATCGGCATCCTGCGCAACCGGATCGTGAAGAAGTGAACTGTCCGGCCCCCGGTCACCGGGGCGTTTGGCGTCGCAGGTTCCGGGCGGCCGCTCGGGCGGTTCCCTGAGACCTCACCCCGACACGGGGTTTCCCTGACAGTCGCGGGGAGGCGCCATCCGCCAGCGTCGCTCCATGGACGCATTGACTGCCACCCCGGCCGGACCCGTAACGAAGACCCACACGCACGCGGTCCCGTTCCAGGTCGCGCTGACCCTCACCGAGGGTTACGCCTTCGACGTCGACCCGCTGCTCCCCGGCGTCGCCCCCTTCACGATCGATGAGTCGCCGCCGTTAGGCACGGGCCGTGGTCCCAATCCTGCCCGCGTACTGGCGTCGGCCCTCGCCGGCTGCCTGGGCGCCAGTCTGCTGTTCAGCATGCGCAAGATGCGCATTGACGTCCGCGACCTGACGGTCCGCGCGACCGGCACGATGACCCGTAACGAACGCGGGCGGCTGCGGGTCGGCAGCATCCAGGTCGACCTGACGCCGACCGTCGCGGCAGCAGACCTGGACCGCCTGGCCCGTTGTGTGGCAACGTTCGAGGACTACTGCGTCGTCACGCAGAGCGTGCGCCCGGCGCTGGAGGTCATGGTGAACGTGATGCCGAGCGTGATCTGAGCGCTGGCATGTTCCGCCGCCGGCCGGGCGGCATCACGCATCCCGTAGCTCGGCCATCAGAGCCAGCGTATTGCCTTCGCTGTCCTTGAAGAATGTCATCCAGAGTTCGTGATCAGGCATCCGCGCAACGAGGTGCGGCTGGTCCTCGAAGCGCACGCCACGCTCCGTGAGCGCCCTGTGCGCCTGCATGATGTCGTCCACCCTGAAGTACAGAATCGAACCGGGATGGTCGTAGGCGGGCGACTCCGGCAGGGACAGCATCAGGCGCACACCGCCGGCGTCGAAGAAGGCCATCCCCGGCGGAGCCTCGAACAGGAGCCGCATCCCCAGCGCGTCCCGGTAGAACTGCACCGCACGGGACACGTCGTGCGCGTTCACGGCGATCTGGCCGATGGTGCTCAGACCGAGAGTGGGCGTGGTGGCTTCCATGGATCCTCCAGGAACGAGACGAGCTCTTGACCGGTGGTGCATGGCCAATTAGTTAGCACTGCTAACAATACTGGCGGGACCCGGCAATGCGCGCAAGAGCTCAGGACACTGCGTTCGCGGACGCTCTCGCCGATCGGTGGCACAGCCTGGCCGTTCACCTGCTCCGCGCCGTGCGCCGCGAGGACGTGAAGGCGGGGCTCACCGGTCCGCGGCTCTCCGCGCTTTCCGTCGTGGTCTTCACTGGTCCCCTCACGCTGAGCGAGCTGGCGGCGGCGGAGCAGGTCAAGCCGCCGACAATGACGCGTCTCGTGCAGGCGCTCGAGCGGGAGGGGCTCGTGCGCCGGGTTGGTGATCCCGATGACCGGCGCATCGTGCGCGTTCGCGCCACGCCCAGAGGACAGGCCGTGCTCGCCCAGGGCCGTGCCCGGCGGGTTGCCCGCCTCGCCACTCCCATGGCGCATCTGGATCCGACCGAGCAGGACACACTGCGGCGCGCGGCGGACATCATCGGTCGCGTGGTGGCGTCGCTGCCATGAATCGCCCGGCAGGCGGCGCCTCGCGTCACGTGGCGTCGCCATCATAACGCGGCCTGCTGCGCGCCGGTGTTGTGCCCGCCGCGACGCAGCCACATCTTGTTGGCGCTGCCTCCGGGCCGGGAGTGTCCCGAGGCGGGTGAGGTCGCTTTCCGTGAGGAACCGTGGGAACCCTGGTGTTTCGCGATGGACTGATCGAGCAGATACGCCTGCGTGAGCGGCGGTTTCACGAGCACGCCTTCGTCTTCATGCTTGCATCGCTGGAACACCTGCAGTCCCGCCTGCCCGCGCGGCGGCACGTCGATGGTCGCGAGTTGGCGCACGCCGTCCGCGAGCTGGCGCTGGACCGCTTCGGCTTGATGTCGCGGCTGGTACTGGAATACTGGGGAGTCCGCTCTACCGCCGACCTGGGCGACATCGTGTTCGCGCTGGTCGATACCGGGCTGCTGATGAGCCAGCCGGGCGATTCGAGGCTCGATTTCGTCGACGTGTATGACTTCGACGAGGCCTTTGAGGGGTCGTATCCTTGGAATGCGGCGCACCTGGTGTGACGCCGCGGGCCGGTAGGGCGCGGCGTAACCGCCGGCGCCCGAACCGGGGGGAGGAATCGTGGTGCAGGGGATCGAGCTGCCCAAATGCCGTAAGTGCGGGAACGGCGACTTGCTGCCGATGAGCGACTACGGCCGGGATGGAGCGCCCATTACCTACAAGGCATGGGCGTGCAGCAATCCGGAGTGCGGCTTCAACATCCGCATCGACAACGGCGAGATCAATTTCGGCCGTCCGTTGGGACAGTCGCACAAGTAGCGGACCCCGAACCACCCGGGGTCCGCCCATGAGCGTGCGGGTCGTGACGGCGGCTGAAGCCGCCGCCCGGGACACGGCCGCCATCGCGGCCGGAACACCGTCTCGGGCCCTCATGCGTCGCGCGGGTGCGGCCGCCGCCGACGTGATCCATCAGCGCTGCGGCGAGGCCGCCAGAAATCGCGGCGTGGCGGTTCTGACCGGACCAGGCAACAACGGCGGCGACGGGTGGGTCGTCGCCGGGGAACTCGCCCGCCGGGGCCTCACCGTGCGTGTTCATGAGGTGCTGGAAAGTCGCACCGACGACGCGAAGGCGGAACACGCCGATGTCCTGGCCCTTGTCACTTCAGGACCCGCCAGCGGCACCGAGGGCGTCGTGATTGACGCGTTGCTGGGCACCGGTGCCAGGGGAGAACTCGCGGGGCCTTTGCGTGATGCCGTGGCGGCGATTCATGCGTGTCGTCAGGCAGGTGCGACGATCGTTGCCCTCGATGTACCCACGGGAGTCGACGCGAACGCCGGTGCGGGGACTCTCTCGGTCATCGCGGATCTCACCGTCTCCTTCGGTACCATCAAGCGCGGCCACCTCGTTTCGCGCGGGGCCTGCGGGACGATTGTCGTGGTCGATATCGGATTGGGTGGCGTTGCGGATCTGGCCGATGAAGCACCGAGTCTGGTGGACGAAACCTGGGTCGCGACCATGTTGCCCCGGATTGCCCCCGAGTCTCACAAGGGGATCCGCCGCCGGGTCGTGATTGGCGGTGGCGCTCGGGGCATGGCGGGAGCCGTGACACTGGCCGGCCGAGCCGCCTTGCGATCCGGCGTGGGCATGGTGCGGTTACTCGCTGAGGAGGACAGCCTCGTCGCAGTTCAGATCGGACTCCCGGAGGCGACGGCGGCGACCTGGCCAATGAGCGACCTGGAGTTGGGCGCACAGGTGAACGGCTACGCCCACGCCGTTCTCCTCGGGCCCGGGCTGGGTCGCACGGACGCGGCGGCTGTCTTCCTGCGGCAGGTCCTGACGCTCTGGCGCGGGCCGGTGGTGCTGGACGCCGACGCGTTGAACCTGTTCGCGGCGGATGTCGCCGGTCTGGCATTTGCGCTGGACGGGCGGGCAGCGATGCTGACGCCACATGCCAACGAGCTGGCGCGCCTCACTGGTGTGGATGCGCATGTTGTCGCAGCCAACCGGTTCGACATCGGGTGCGATCTCGCGCGCTCCGTCAACGCCACGGTGCTGTTGAAGGGTGTTCCCACGGTGATCTTCACGCCCGACGGCGGCAGGCTGGTATCGGCTTCCGGAACGCCGGTCCTGGCCGCTGCCGGGAGTGGCGACGTCCTTGGAGGCATCGCGGTCACCCTGCTTGCCCAAACGGGCGATCCGGTGACGAGCGCCGCAATCGCGGCGTGGATTCACGGGCGTGCAGCGGAGTTGGCGAACGCGGGCCGTACGGTCCGTGGGGTGACGCTGGACGATGTGCTCACCGACATGGGACGCGCATGGGACGTGCGCGCCGCGCCGCCGACGCCACCCATCCTGGTCGAGCTGCCGCGGGTTGGCGACCGCCCGTGAGTGCCAGTTCGATGTGGACCGAGCTGGGGCCCGGGCATGAGTTCGACCTCATTCGCCGAATGCTCAGGCGTTGGGGCGAGGCATCGAACAGCACCGGTGACGATGCGGCCCTGCTCGATGTCCCGCTGGGTCACCGGCTCGTGGTCAGCACGGACACGTCGCAGGAGGATGTGCACTTCCGGCGGGATTGGCTGTCGCTCGAGGAAATCGGATACCGATGCACCACCGGCGCGATGAGCGACCTCGCCGCCATGGCCGCTACGCCGGCCGGTCTCCTCGTGGCCGCGACCATACCGCTCGACGTCGCCGCCGAGATCGAGTCGCTGGCAGACGGGATCGGTGCCGCCGCCCGGGTTGCGCGGTGTCCCATCGTGGGCGGAGACCTCAACCGTGGCGACCGGATCAGCCTGACGACCACGGTTCTGGGCAGCGTGGTCGAGCCCGTTCGGCGGCGTGGCGCGCGCGCCGGCGACGCCATTTACGTGACCGGCCGGCTGGGTGGCCCGGGGGCAGCGGTGAAGGCGTGGTCCGCCGGGAAGCAGCCGGAGCCGACACATCGCGCGCGATTCGCGCATCCCGTGGCGCGGCTGGACGAGGCCCGGTGGCTCGCCGAGCGCGGGGTGACGGCGCTCATCGACATCTCGGATGCGCTGGCCTCCGAGGCACGCCACCTGGCCGCCGCGAGCGGTGTGCGCCTCCGGATCGAGCTGGACCTGATTCCCCGAGTGCCGGGGGTGAGCGCTCCGGACGCCGCGATCAGCGGGGAGGAGTACGAGCTGCTGCTGGCCGCGCCTGACGAGTTGGACTCCGTCTCCTTTGCTGCGCGGTTCGACATTCCGTTGTCGCGCATCGGACGCGTCGAGGCGGCGGGTCAGCCCTCGGTGGCCTTCTTTCATGGAGGATCCCGCGTTGACCTCCATGGGGGCTACGACCACTTTTCGGCCTGATGCGCACGCTGCTCACGTACACCACGATGCTGTTCGTAATGCCGGCCCTGTCGGCGGTGATCATCGTCGCCGGGCTGCTGGGCGTCCGGAACCGGCCGGGAAGTATCTACGAGCGGATCCCGCGTTGGTGGGCGCGGTTGGTGCTGCGCTGCGTCGGCGTGCGCGTGATCCTGCACGACGAGGACCGGGTCAGGGATCCGGGCCCGAAAGTGTACGTCTCGAACCACGTCAGCTGGTTCGATATCTTCGTGCTCCTGTCCATCCTGCCGCGCTATCGCTTTGTCGCCAAGGAAGAGCTGTTCCGCATCCCGCTGTTCGGGCGCGCGGCGCGGATTGCGGGAACGATTCCCATTCGGCGGGACAACCGGGATTCCGCGCTGCAGGCGTATGACCAGGCTGCCGGGGAGATCCGGGGCGGGGCGTCGGTGGTAGTCTGTCCCGAAGGCACGCGTGGAGAGTCGTACAGTCTCCGTCCATTCAAGAAGGGGCCCTTCGTCCTCGCCATCGCCGCGCAGGCTCCCATCGTGCCCGTTGTCATTTTCGGCACGCGCGAAATCCAGCCCAAGGGGCGTTTCGGCATGCGCTCCGGGACGGTTTGCGTCCGATTCCTGGACGTGATACCCACCGCCGGCCTGGAGTACGCGCATCGTAACGAACTGGCCCTGCAATGCTGGACGCGGATGGCCGATGTGCTGGCACGCGAGCACGGTGTCGAAAGTTGTCTCCCGCGCGACGCGGTGAGCCCGGGATCGGACCAAGGTCCGGGTGCGCCGGAAGTGTACCTGTCGCGGGCCTGAGCGACGTCCATTCCGGTCACCCGTCACCCATAACCCGCCACCCATTACCCGTCATCCGCAATCATGTCGACCATACAGGACGTCAGAGCACGGGAGATTCTGGACAGCCGCGGCAATCCCACCATCGAGGTGGATGTGCTGCTGGAGAACGGTGTCGCCGGACGAGCGGCGGTGCCCAGCGGGGCCTCGACGGGTGAGCATGAGGCGCTCGAGCTGCGGGACGGCGATCCGGATCGATATCTGGGGAAAGGAGTGCTCCGCGCAGTTCAGAATGTGGAGGAGCTCATCGGCCCCGCGCTGCGTGACATGGACCCGGGCGACCAGTTGGGAATCGACCAGACGCTGATCGAACTGGACGGCACTGAGAACAAGGGCAAGCTCGGCGCGAACGCCATACTCGGCGTTTCAATGGCCGTGGCGCGTGCGGCCGCGACAGATCGGGAGATGCCGCTGTACCGTTACCTTGGCGGTCCGCTGTCCCGTACGCTGCCGGTCCCGCAGATGAACATCCTGAACGGCGGCGCGCACGCGTCCAATACCGTGGACTTCCAGGAGTTCATGATCGTTCCCGTCGGGGCGGAGACGTTCTCGGACGCGCTGCGCATGGGTGCGGAGGTCTTTCACTCGCTCAAGAAGGTCCTCGGGAAACGCGGCCTGGCGACCGGCGTCGGGGACGAGGGCGGGTTTGCTCCCGATCTCAAAAGCGACGAGGACGCACTCAAGATCATCATCGAGGCGATCGAGGCGGCGAAGTACCAACCGGGTCGCCAGGTTGCCCTGGCGCTGGACTGCGCGGCGTCGGAGCTCTTCGCGGATGGGGAATACACCTTCCGGAAGAGTGGCGCGGGAACGCGCGACGCCGAGGGCATGGTGGATCTCTATGCGAAATGGCTCGAGGAGTATCCGATCGTGAGCATCGAGGACGGTCTGGCCGAGGACGACTGGACCGGCTGGTCCGTGCTGACCTCGCGCCTGGGTGACCGCGTTCAACTCGTGGGCGACGACATCTTCGTCACCAACACCGAGCGCCTGGCCCGGGGGATCGAAGGTGGGATCGGCAATGCGGTACTCATCAAGGTGAACCAGATCGGCACCCTCACGGAGACGCTGGAGGCCATCGAGATGGCGCGGTCCGCCGGATACCTCTCGGTCATCTCGCATCGCAGCGGTGAGACCGAGGACACGTTCATCGCCGACCTGTCGGTGGGAACCGGTGCGGGCCAGATCAAGACCGGCAGCGCTTCCCGCAGCGATCGCGTTGCCAAGTACAACCAGCTGCTGCGCATCGAAGAGGAGCTGGGATCGTCGGCCGAGTATCCCGGCGGCGCGATCTACGGACTCGAATGAGAGCTGCGCGGTGAGAGTTGAGAGGGCCAGGACGTTTGCGCTCAGGTTGGGCCTCGTATTCGCGGCCTGGTTTGCAGTGCAGGGCGGGGAGTATTCCACCACGGCGCTGTTTCGCCAGCGGGCGCGGGAGCGCGTGCTCACCAGCGCGATCGACTCGCTAAGGCGGGACATCGATTCGCTGCAGGTACTCAAGCGGCGGATTCAGACGGATCCGGCAACGCAGGAACGGATCGCGCGGGAGGACTTCGGCATGATCCGCGGCGACAGGGAACTGCTGTTCCGTTTCATGGACCCGGACTCGCTGGGAACCCGGCGGCGCTGACCTGTTTTCGCCCGATCCGACGCACGTTGGTGTGCTTGAAGTCGAGGGTCCAGCCGCATACATTAGGAGCCTACTGACGCGGGGTGGAGCAGCCTGGTAGCTCGTCGGGCTCATAACCCGAAGGTCGCGGGTTCAAATCCCGCCCCCGCCATGAAAACGAGTGAGGCCGGCGCGCAGTGCGCCGGCCTCATTTGCGTGCGTACCTCGGTGTCGTTAGGAGCCGCTGAAGCCGGTAACGAAGAACGTGACCTTGTTGCCGGCGACGAAGGGTCCGTAGCCCCGGCTTGCCGTAATCAGCAACTGTTGCACCAGCTTCATGTCGTTCACGGTGACCGCCACACCGATCATGGTGTCCTGCTGGGGGTCACCCGGGGTGCCGCTCGAGAGCGACCAGACTTCGTAGTCGTACTCGTAGTCAGGCCGTGTGAAGGTGAACTGACCCGGCATGTAGCTGACCAGATCAGGGGGGACGACACCCGGACCGCTTTCTGGCGGCCAGTTCTGGGTTTCGGCGAACCGCGTGAAGAGCGCGAGGCGGATCGCGTGGACGTCGCCGATGATGGCCGCTGCCGTGGCGCGGCGCTTCATGTCGGAGTAGCGCGGAACGGCCATCCGGGCCAGGAGGCCAATGAACGCGAGGACGACAAGGAGCTCGATCAGCGAGTAGCCCGAGCGCCGGCGCTTCATTGACTGCTCCCCAGGACCTGGAAGGTGTTGCCGAGGAAGAGTGCCGGGTTCATCGAGGACTTGTAGGCGAGCTGCTCTCCACCGGCCATGGCGCGGATCTCGAAGAGCGAATCGGTGCTGCGCCAATAGGTCAGGCCTGTGGAGTCGGCGCCGGCCTGGGAGAGATCCAGGGGAAGGCGTCCGTTGGCGCGCTGGTAGGCGACGACGCGTTGTGCCGCGAGGAAGATCGTCATTCGCGCGCTGGCTTCGATACGCGCCGGGCTCGGCGCAACGTCCGGGGGCTTCACGAACGACGGGAGAATCCAGACAGCGACGCAGACGATGAAAGCGAAGAACGTCAGTACCGGGCTGCGCCGGACTGGCTGTTTCTGTGCCTCGACTTCGCGGGAGTGTTCGCGCTGTTTTTCATCGAGGTACTCGCCCACGAGGGCGCGCACCTTGACGTCGGCTCGCGGCGCGCTGGAGGGAGTCGGCGTTGCCATGGGCGGGAAGAGGGTCGTCTGGAACTCGGGTCTGGGGCACCCTGGGAGGGATGCGGAGCGCCCGGTGTGTCCGCCTGAGCGGTCGACCAAAGGAGACTCGCGCGGGTGCCGGCAGGTAACGCGGCGGGGCTCTATGACGCGGCAATTGAGGGGGTTAGGTTACTCTCCCCTCAGGATTGGCAGGGTAGCTCAGGTGGTTAGAGCACGGCACTCATAATGCCGGGGTCGAGGGTTCGAGTCCCTCCCCTGCTATTGGCGAAGCCGTCAGCCGACAATGGGTTGGCGGCTCTCGCATAGTCTGCCCGGAGCGAGTCTCATGCGCGTGCATCTTCTCACCGTATTCCTCTGGGCTCTGCTCTCCAACGCGGCCTGTTACGCCTACCGGCCGGTCGCGACCGCGCCGAGCCCCGGGTCGACCGTCCGCATCGTGCTCGCCAGCGCGACGGCCGTGACCACGATCGAGAGTTCCGGCACGCGCCGACTGCATCCCGATGTCCTCGAAGCGAGTGGTACAGTGCAAGCTGCTGCGGCCGACACCATGGCCGTGCGCCTCGGCGCGCTTCGCACGGCCACCGGCGCCATCCCCCAATTGTCGGGGCAGATCGCGTTGCTTCCCACCAACCGCGTCGCGCGCATCGAGGTGCGGCGGTTCCAGGCGGGAACCACAGCGCTGGCCGGCGTGGCCCTCGCCACGATTGCAGTCGCCGGCTTTCTGGTCGTCATCATCGCGGCACTGACGCGGGGATTCTGAGGGCATGGCCGCCTTCACGATCACGCACCAGGGCGTACCAATCGGCTCCATCGAGACGGACGGATCACAGGAGCGCATCGCCACTCCCGTGGTGCCGCTTCCTCGCTATGAGGCGATTTGAGACATCGTTCGCGCCGCTTCCCACGCCGTCCGCGCTCCCCGTTCAATCGAATTGCGATACCCCTGGAGGCCGCCTTGGCGCTCATCAGCGTGACGGTATCGGCGAGATGGCCCGGTAGCTGCGCGCACGTCGGACGCGCCACGGCGCGGCGTCGAGAGAGCTCGGCGCGGCGACACTCGGGAAAGCGACCTCCCGGGTTGCGTCCAGCTCGGCGGTTGCCCGCGTGATAGCTGCGGTCGGATTGTTGAGCTCGTGCGCCGGGCCCGCCGAGAGCCGTCCCAGGGATGCCATCTCTTCTCCTGCTGCTTGTCGTCCGCCTTGAACTCGCGGGCGCGGTCGAGCATTCGCGTGAACGCAGACCGCGGTGAAGTCGTAGCACTCCCGCGTCATCTCCCGGATGTCGTCCGTCTGAATCAGCAGGAACTCGACGGGCCCATCCGCGACGACGTACCCGCGTGGGATGGTTCGGCGCGAATACGGCAGATGGCCGCTGATCCCACCGGGGGTGACCTCCCGTACCTCACGTTCCACTCCCTCGTGGTAGACGCGAACGGAGAAGCGCCCCGACAGCACGACGAACAGCCCGGACAGCTCCTGGTACTGCCGGTAGAATCTCGCGCCGTCCGCGAAACGCAGGATCTTGCCACGCTCGAGGAGCCACTCCAACTGCTCACGGGGAACCGCATCAAGAGTTGGCATGGCGGCGAGTCGCGCCACAACCGATGGTGTGTTCACCAATCCGCATTCTCCGTTCTGTCTGTCGTGACTCCGGGCGCATGGTACCGCGTTCGACCGGTGACGGCGAGATGGTACGCGCGTCGGGCGCCACACTCGCAGGCAGCATGATCCCGTCCGGACGCACAGTGCTGCCTGCCGCTCGAGTGCTCCTGAGGCGTGGAGCGGTCCCTACATGATCCCTCCGCCCCGCACGATGATGTGCGGCAGGTTCTTCAGCATCTCGTTCAATCTCGCGATACGGCCGCTGATGATCGCCTGCAGCTCCGTCTGGATCTGCCCGGTCTCCGTCGCCAGTTCACCATGCCGCAGCACCTGGGCATCGGTCGGCTTCGTGATCGTCCGGCTGACGGCGCCGGTCAGCGAATTCACCTCCTCGCGCAACCGGGGATACTGTCGGTAGCCCAGACCGGCCAGCGGCCGCTGGAGCTTCTCGTCCCGGAGGCGCCGCAGCTCCACCAGCGCTCCCTCGGCCTGGTTCAACGCATCGCGTTCGTCAGGCGCGTTCTTCCGGATGTTCTGCACCAGAGCGTCCAGTTGGCCGATCAGGTCGTCGGCGCGATCGATCACAACGGTCACGTTCCCGCCCAGGTCCCGCAGGTTGATCGCCAGGTCGCGCTGCAGTTCCAGGTCCGCCGTGGTGACGTTGGCGCGCGGGTCGAGATCCACCGTCAACGGTTTGGAGTACTCGCGGCCGGCCAGGTTCACCTTCACGGTGAACTGGCCGGGCACGACCCGTGGCGCTCCACCGCCGCGCCCGCCCCGTCCACCACCGCCTGCGCGGCCGGCCGTCGGGCCTGCTCCCGTCGGCGCCGGATCGTACGACAGATCCCACACCATCTGATTCACGCCTGCCTCACGCGGCCCGTCTGCCAGGGTTCGCACCACCTTCCCCACGGGATCCGAGATCGTCGCGGTGACCGGCTGCTGCGCCCGGTTCCTGAGGTAGTACCGGATCACGGCACCGTTAGGCGGATTCTCACCCACCCACACCTTCTGGCCCAGGTTGCCGTCATTCGACCACATGACCCATCGCGTCGCCGGCCGCACATCGAAGACGTATGCATCCCCCGCCATCGCGTCGCCCAGGCGCTGCAGCGCTGAAATGTCGTCCATGATGTAGATCCCGCGTCCGTGCGTCGCGATGATCAGATCGTTGTCCCGAGGGTGCACCCACAGGTCGCGCACCGGCGCGGCGGACAGCCCGTTCCGGATGGAGTGCCAGCGCCCCCCGCGATCCCACGACGCGAAGATCCCGAACTCCGTGCCCAGAAAGAGCAGGTTGGGGTTGCGTGGATCCTGCCGCACCACGTGCACCCAGCCTCGCGCCGGCAGGTTACCCGTGATGCGGCGCCAGGACCGGCCGAAATCCGTCGTCGTGTAGGCGTACGGCGTGTAGTCGCCGGTCTGCCAGTGGCTCGCGGCCACGAAGGCCGTCGCCGCGTCGTGTGGGGAGGCATCGATCGTCGAGATCCACGCATTGCGCGGCAGTCCCGGGATGTTGCCGACGACATTGGTCCAGGTCTTCCCGCCGTCACGTGTCAACTGGACGTTGCCGTCGTCACTCCCGGCCCAGACGACGTTCGGATCCTTGGGCGAGGGCGCGATGCTGAGCAGCGTGCTGTGGAACTCGGCCGCCGTGTTGTCGGTGACGATCTCGCCGCCTGACGAGCCCTGCTTCTTCTTGTCGTTCGTCGTCAGATCGGGAGAGATGACCTGCCACGACTGGCCGTGGTCGGTGGACTTGAAAACGACGTTGCCGCCGAAGTAGACCGTCGCGGGATCCTGCGGTGACAGCGCGATGGGGGCGTTCCAGTTGAAGCGGTACGTGTGCGTCGCTAGGGAGTCGCCCGCCGAACCGACGCGGTTGGGGTCGGGATGGATGCTCCGATTGTCGCCGGTCCGCATGTCGGTGATGCTGATGTTGCCACCCTGCGACGCCGAGTAGACCAGCCAGGGACGCGTGAGGTCGGGTACCGCGAAGAACCCGTCGCCCCCGCTGATGGTCACCCAGGAGTTCTTGCGATTCCCCTGGCCGGAGAGGGTCCGACTGGGCCCGCACCAATGGCCGTTGTCCTGCAGCCCGCCACACAGGTTGTACGGCTTCTCCATGTCGTAGTTCACGTGATAGAACTGGGTGAACGGCACGGTATTCGGCACGTCCCAGTTGCGCCCCGCGTCGTAACTCACCTGCCAGCCACCGTCGGATCCCTCCACGATGTAATCGGGGTCCGTCGGGTCGATCCACATGGCCTGGTGGTCGCCGTGCACGCCCTGGCCGATCTGGCGGAAGGTGCGCCCGCCGTCCTCGCTCTTGAACAGCCCGCCCGAGAGCGCGTACACCGTGTTCGGGTTCCGCGGATCGGCCCGGACGTCCGCATAGTAGAACGGCCGGAAGTTGATGTTCCGCTCGCGGTTCACCATCTCCCAGGATTCGCCAGCGTCCTCGCTGCGCCACAGTTCTCCTTCGTCGAGCGTCTCGGTGATCATGTAGACCACGTCGGGGTTGGCGCGGTGCACCGACACACCGATGCGGTCCATCGCGGTACGTGGGAGACCGCGGGTGTTCCCCGGACCCGAAAGCCTCGTCCACGTCTCACCGCCATCGCTGGACTTGTACAGCGCCGTCTCGCCACTGCCCGACGTGAAGAACCACGGCCAGCGCTGATGCGTGTACATCCCGGCGTACACGATGTGGGCGTTTCCGGGATCGATGTCCACGTCCGAGCACCCCGTGAGATCGTTGAGGTACAGGATCTTCCGCCACGTCGCCCCGCCGTCGGTGGTCTTGAACAGGCCGCGCTCCTCGTTGGGTCCCCACGTCTTGCCGAGGGCGCAGACATAGACCACGTCGGGGTCACGCGGATCGATCCGCATGCGGGGGATCTTCTCGGTGTTCTCCAGGCCGATCTTCTTCCACGTCCGACCGGCGTCGAGCGACTTGTACACGCCGTCACCGACTGACGCCGAGTTCCGCGGATTTCCCTCTCCGGTGCCGAGGTACAGGATGTTGGGATTGGACGGAGCCATCACCAGATCGCCGATGGAGGCGTTGTCCATGTTGTCGAACAGGTGGGTCCAGGTGATGCCGGCGTTGGTGGTCTTCATCAATCCGCCGGCCGAAGAACCGACGTAGAAGACACTGCGATTCCCGGGAACGCCCAGGACCATGGGGATGCGACCTGCCTGGTTGGCCGGTCCGATGGAGCGCCAGCGAAGCCGGCTGATCGCAGCCAGCTCCGGCGATTCGACCAGCGATGGCGCGGCCGCTGGGGCACGCTGCGCGGCGAGTGAGGCGGAGGGAAGGGTGCAAATGGCGACGGCCAGGAGGGGAAAGCGGTGGCGGCGCATGGCAGTCTCGGGACAGGGAGACGTGGCGCAAGCTCGGGCGATCCGCTCCGGACCGTCGAGCCTCCGCGGATTCGCCAACCAATTTCCCTTCCGGTCACCCCAGTGGCTAGGGGAGGACTCCGTCCGCTCAGGACACGGCTTTCAGCGAGGGCACCTCGCCAGCGCGCCACTCGGCCGCATCGGCGTTCACCGTGCGGTCCCGGGCCCACGATCGGAGGGCAGCCAGCCGCTCTGACATGGTCCGGGCGAGCGGATGCGTGGCCGCGACCTCCTGAAGCAGCACGTCGGTCGTCAGCGCGCCACCGGTGGCGAAGGCCGTGAACATTCCCGCGATCACCGCCTGCTCGATTTCCGCTCCGCTGTAGCCATCGGTAGCTCCGGACAGGGTATCCAGGTCCACGTTCGACGGATCGACGCCTCGCTTGCCGAGATGGATGGCGAAAATCCGGGATCGGGAGGACCGCGTGGGCAGGTCCACGAAGAACACTTCGTCGAACCGCCCCTTGCGGATAAACTCAGCGGGAAGACGGGACACGTCGTTCGAGGTGGCGACGACGAACACGTCGCCCCGCCGTTCCTGGAGCCAGGAGAGGAATGTCCCGAATACGCGCTGGGACACCCCGCCATCCTGCTCACCGCCCGACGCGGCGAACGCCTTTTCGAGTTCGTCGATCCAAAGCACGGCCGGCGCCATTCGCTCCGCGGTGCGCATCGCCCGCCGGAAGTTCTTTTCGCTGTCGCCGACATACTTGTCGTAGAGCGACCCGGGATCGAGGCGCAGCAGCGGCAGGCCCCACTCGCTGGCAACCGCCTTGGCACAGAGACTCTTGCCGCAGCCAGGGACGCCCAGGAGCAGCATGCCCTTCGGGAAGGGAAGGCCGAACCTCGCTGCGCCGTCCGGGTCGTCCACCACGACGCGCCGCTTCGACAGCCAGGCCTTCAGCCCTTCCATTCCGGCGACAGTCGACATGGACTCGCTCGCGGTCCAGTACTCCAGCAGCCCTTCCTGCTCCACCACCTTGCGCTTGGCGGCGGCGACGCGGGCGATGTCTTCGGCGGTGACGGCTCCGTCTTCGATGAGTATCCTGGTCAGGATCTTCTCCGATTCCACCAGGGACAGCCCCTTCAGGTTGTACAGCAGGCGGGCGCGTTGCTCGGCGGTCAATTCGATCCGCAGGGGCATCCTGGCCTGATGTTCGCGCAGCACCCGCTCGAAGAGCGCGCGGTACTCCTCCGCGCCCGGCCCCGGCAGCCGAACAAAGACCGCGTGTGGACGGAGCATTTCGGGCAGCCGGATGTCCGATCCGCTGACCACCAGAGTACCGCGCCGGCTGGCGAACCGGTCGACTACGTCGCGTGCCCGCCAGGCAACGACCGGATCCTCCAGCCAGGTTCCCAGTCCCGGGAAGTGGTAGATCCCGGCGCCCTCCCGTTCAGCGTGGCCCAGGGCTGCTGCCGGTTCCGCTGTGTCGTTGGCGAATGGATCGCCCAGGTTCCCACCGCGCGAAACCCCCTTGGTCCGGCGCCAGACGTAATAGTGCAACGAGAGCCGGGACGCGACATGTCGCAGCATGTCCTCGACGCGGTCGTCCTCCAGAGAGTCGACCACAATGAGGCCATAGCGCGACCGCACCAGCAGTTCGAGTTCGTCTACCAGACTCCTGACAGACATGAGCACCGAGTTGGGAGGGTCGGCCCTGGAGGTGGTGCAACAGGGCCCGGAATCCCGGCAGCCGAAGCC